>JAEUQX010000536.1 GCA_016788625.1 Anaerolineae bacterium | reverse complement strand
GGTCTTACCACCTGTCAGCGTATCCGCGAAATTGCCGATACGCCCATTATGATGTTGTCTGCCCAGGCTATCACTGAAGAAAGTGTGATTGATGGCCTGAATGCCGGGGCGGATGAATACCTCATCAAGCCAATTCGACTGAACGAATTTGTTGCGCGGGTGAAGGCGCTGCTGCGGCGTGCGCAGATTGCCTCTGTTGAGGCCGAGCAGGGTTATAATGACGGCTACCTGAGTATAGACCTGCATCGCCGTCATGTGCACGTCGGTGGGCGCAAAATCCACCTGACACCCACCGAGTTCAAACTGTTGGCGATCTTGCTGGAAAATGCCGGACGCGTTGTTAACCAGCGGGACTTACTCGAACAGGTATGGGGACGCGAGTATATCGACGATGTCTATTATCCGCGCGTGTATGTCAGCCAGCTTCGCCGCAAAATCGAACCCGATCCCGCTAATCCAATCTACGTGCTCACCGAACATCGCATTGGCTACCGCTTTGAAAAACAAGCGGGGCACGCGCCAAAACCATAAACGATGTCCGCTGGCAACACCGTCACGCTCCTGCTTAATGGTCTGACCCTGGCTCTGGCTCTCGGGTTTCTGATCATCGTCTTGTGGCATGATGCGCGCAAAGAACTCAACCAGTTCTTCGCGGCGTTCCTGCTGCTGGTGATTATGTGGAATATGGGATCGCTAGGCGTACTCGCCATCTCGCTGATTGATCCGGAGACACCCCTGGTTCGAGTCACAATCAGCGTCATGGAGTTGGGCTTTACCGGGTCGAGTATCGCTGTTTACAGCCTGACGGCAATCCTGATTGGCATTCACAGCCGCCGCTTCCGGGTACTCGCATTTCTGGGTCTGTTGATCGTCCTGGGCTATCAGCTCGTTCTATATGCCGCTGCACCCGCGCCGAACGTAATCATGACCGATGACGGTGTACTGCGCTATCGTTTTCAGCCTGTGTCCGCGCTCTTCTACCTCGTTTTTGACGGGGTGGCGCTCTACCTGGTCTGGCGCTACCGCAAGAAGATCAAATCAAAGGGTTTGCTGCTCGGCCTCAACCTGTTTGTAATTGGGCAGAGCCTGGGCTTCCTGAACCCTGAGCTGGAAACAACCGCGATTTCAACCAACCTCTGCGCGGCAGCAGCTTTACTGATCAGCTTTTCGATACTCCGGCAGGAGATTATCGTGCCGCTTGGTGAGCGCGTAAAGCAAGTCGAGGCAGTGCACAAAGTCAGCCTGGCAATCAGCAGTCATATCGCGATCAACACCGTACTGAATCAGATCGCGACACAGGCGGCAGGATGGTTGTCGGCGGATGCATCCGGCATCTTCCTGCTTACGGGTGAGGAATTGGAACTCGTCGCTGTTCACAATCTACCCAAGAGTTATCTACATGTACGTGTAAAGCTGGGTGAAGGTGTCATCGGGAAGGTTGCTCAGGAACAGGAATCCATCTACCTGGAGAATTATGGGCGTGACTGGAGAGGGAAATCGGACCTCTATCTCGCCAAAGATGTTTTTGGCTCAGTGATCAGTGTGCCGCTGATTTACGATACACGCTCAATAGGTGTGCTCCTGGTCATTGCAGGGCGGCAGGGGCGGCTGTTCCAGCGTGAAGATGTGCAGCTTTTGGAACTCCTGGGCGCTCAGGCAGCCGTTGCCATCGCGCACAGCCGTCTGTTTGATGACCAGGAGCGCTTGAATCGCCAGATCGAAGCTGCACGCAGTCAGATGGAAAGCGTGCTCTCCAGCACCGAGAATCCAGTGGTCGCATTGGACAGGTCTTTTCGCTCGATCTTTATGAATCCTGCGGCCAAAGCTTTACTACAAATCACTGGTGTTGACACAAATTACCCGATCATCAATGCACTTCCATCGAGCATGATGCCACCTTCCCCCCGGCAAGCCCTACGCGATTTGCGAACGAAGCGTGCGCACATCTATGAACTCACATTGGAAGGTAAGACATATCTGTGTCACGTCACGCCGCTCGGTGATGCACGTCCACTAGGGTGGGTTGCAGTTTTGAATGATGTGACGCAGCTAAAAGAGCTTGACCGCCTGAAAAGTGAAATGGTTCGCATGACCAGCCATGATCTGAAGAATCCTTTGCAGGCGGCGATGGCGAATCTTGAACTTCTGACCGAAGACTTGGCCGCATTCAAAAACCCCGATATACATAACGCACTAGAGGCAGTGAATAAGCAGCTTGTTCGTATGAACCGCATCATTGGCGGTATCCTGGATCTCGAGCGCGTAAAGAGCGGTTCGCTGCATATGGAATTGTGCAACCTCGAATCTACAGTGTTGGACGTGATCAATGACATGGAACATCAGGCTGCCGAGAAGCGCGTAGAGCTGGTGACCGAGGTTGAACCGACGCCGCCGATTTTGGCTGATCCGGAACAAATCGAGCGGGCACTCGTCAATCTGATCGAGAATGCTATTAAGTTCACTGGCGAGGCGGGGCGGGTTGTCGTCCGTTTGCGTCCGAACGCAGTAAGCAACCAGGTGATATTGGAAGTCGAAGATACAGGTGTGGGTATACCGGAGAAACTTCAGCCTTTCGTGTTCGAGCGTTTCTGGCGCGGCGCGGAGAAAGGGCAGGAGGGTACAGAGCATATCAGCGGCACAGGCTTGGGGCTAAGCCTGGTAAAGACTATCATCGAAAACCATCATGGCGAAATCCAATTGACTAGCCAGGTCGGGCAGGGAACGGTATTCTCTATTCGGTTTCAGGCTGCTGTCGAACCTATATTGCAACGTAGTTACAGAGAGAAACAATGAGTATATCGCGTTCGAGTGTGGTATTCATCGCGCTTGTGTTGGTCCTAATTGCTATCCCGCTTGTTCCTGCGCTCAGTCAGGATGTAACACCAACGTCCGCGCCCACTAAGACACCCACCACTGTTCCGGCCACGAGTACGGCAGTTCCCATCGCAACACCGCATACACTGCTCCCAAGAGCGTTCACCCAGGAAGATCTGTCCGTCCTGACGGGCAACATTCAACGTCCAAATGGCCTCTTCTGGTACGACGGTAAGCTGTATACGTCCTGCACGGGCGACTGGACGCTCTATGAGATAGATGTTGAGACGGGTGACACGGTGGCGTACATTTTTGGCGTCAAGAATGCACACACGCTGTTGGCTGCCACCGAGAATGATGAACTCAATCTGTGGATACCTGACTTCCTCAACAACAATTTCGTCAACATTCGGCGCGGGGTAACTGCCGTAATTGCCTCTAATCTGAACGGGCCATGGGGCAGTGCTTTTGTGAATGAGGACACGTTCCTGGTAACGAATCTGGCCGGGAATAACCTGATCCGTATTCAGCGGGATGGTGAAACACAGGAATTGCTCAGCGCGCTGCGATCTCCAACCGGGATTGCGACGGCGGGCGAGTACGTATATATCGCCAACACGGGCAGCGCGAGACGGGCAATTGAATGGTATGAATCCGCTCAACTGCTGGGAACCAGCGAGGCGCTCGACAGTAGTGAATTGTCGCGCGACCATGCACTCGTATCCGGCCTGCAAAATGTCACCAATATCGTCATGGCTGCCGATGGCTACCTGTACTTCAGTTACGCATTAGGCACGCGCGGTGTGGTGGGGCGCGTTAATCCTGATGTGTGCCGCGAACAGGGCGGGTGCAGCAATGATCAGGTCGAAATCGTGCTGTATACCGAACTGGCAGCGCCGCTGGCCGGGCTGACTATCTCGCCGGATATGCGTCTGTATATCCACAGCATTTTCAGTCCCGATATTTACTGGGTTCAGATCGAAACTACAACGTCATAGCAGGCGACATCGTTCAGATCGAAAGGCTTCTCATCGGATGTATGTTGAGAAGCCTTTTTGTTCAAGATGCTGCGACTAATGATCGATTTTGACGCGGCGTTCGATGTAACGCACGATCAATGTGCCTAACACCGTCATGGTCAGGTAGATAACGGCGACGACAAGGTAGGTTTCCAGGTAGCGGAAGGAGCGTCCTGAAGAGGTTTTGGCGATTTGCGTAATATCCCGGACGCCCAGGATTGCAACCAGCGATGAGTCCTTGATCATGGCGATCATATCGTTGCCAAGTGGTGGCAGGATGCGGCGTAGCGCCTGTGGCAGGACGACATGTATGACGGTTTGATAGTAGTTCATGCCCAATGAGCGGGCCGCTTCAATTTGACCACGACTGATCGATTGGATACCCGCACGAAAGGTTTCGGAAAGAAACGCGCCATAGGTGAAGGCGAGCGCAATAATGGCCGATTCGGGCGAGGTACCGCGCAGATCAATATCAACCGAGAACGTGCCTTCCAGAAAGTTGCGTATCATCGGCACCAGAACAAATGCGACAATTAGCAGTGTGACCAGAATTGGCAAACCGCGTAGGATGTTCACATACAGGGATGCCACATTGTAGAGGATGGTTCGCACAATGGCCGTCAGCGCGCCGCCGATACCAGTACCAGGCTTTGGTGGCGAAGGCGTCGTGGAACGAATAAGGCCTATGATCAATCCAATGACCAGGGCGGAAAGATAAGCAATCAGGCTTACCCCCAGCGTCATGCCGACACCTTCGCGAAGCTGCTCAAAGATGCCCGAATAGATTTCATCGGACCTGATGAGTATCACAATGGCGATACCGATCATAATCAGGATGATCAGCCACCAGGGAGCGGTGTAGAGTATGTTTGTCGAGAGAAATCGCCTCAATCCGCGTTGATCGGACTCAGACTCTTGTTGCGATGGTGACATGGCGCTCATATCTAACCTCAATCAGTTTTGAATAAAATGGGGCGCACGATTACTGGTGCGCCCCGAAATTGACGACTTCTGACTCTTAGTATACCTGAGTGATTACGACTGCGGCGGGAACCACTTGGCGTTGAGCTCGTCAAGCACACCATCGTTCATCATGCTGATCAGCGCGGCATTCACCGCGGCGACCAGTTCTGATCCGCGCGGGAAAATGAAACCCAACGCATCTGACTTCAGTGACGTATCGATGATACGCACGGACTCAGCGTTCACACCAACATAACCCTGCCCAGCAACATTATCCATGATGACGGCATCGACATCGCCGGCGATCAGCGCCTGAACAGCGACCGGGAAAGTCTCGAACGCCTGGATGCGATCTTCTCCAACAAGATCGGCTGCGACTTCATAGTTCGTCGTACCTGGTTGCGAACCAATACGATATTCGGGATTGGAAACCAATTCGTCAACACTCGAGAAACGATCTTCATCCACGCGGACGAGCAGCACCTGATCGACGCTGATGTAACCCAGTGAGAAATCGACCTGTTCCTTGCGCTCTTCCGTGATGGTGATGCCGTCAGCGGCCATGTCGTATTCACCCGACGAAACCGCGATAATCATGCCATCCCACGAGGTTTCGATGAATTCTGGCACGCAGTTCAGGCGCGCGCAGATTTCGTTCAGCGTATCGTAGTCCCAACCCTCAGGTTCGCCTGTGGTTTCATTGATGGTGTTGAAGGGGGGATAGGCGTTTTCAACAGCGATAGTGATTGTGCGCCCTTGAAGATTGGGCAGGGCAGGCGGGAACCATTTCGCGTTGATGCGCATCAGCGAACCATCGGCCATCATGCTCGTCAACGCAGCATTGAACGGTTCCACCAGGTCGGAGCCTTTGGTGAAGACAAAGCCCAGCTCGTCCGAAACAAGCGGCTCACCAACAACCTTGAGCTGATCGGCGTTCACATCGACATAACCCTGGCC
>JAEUQX010000526.1 GCA_016788625.1 Anaerolineae bacterium | reverse complement strand
GGCAGGGACGGGCAGCGAGGTTTCTGCCAATTATGATGCAGCGCTCGTAGAACAAGGGCGAAATCTATTCATCACTTGTTCAGCCTGCCATGGCCCGGAGGGGCGTGGCTTGCCCAACCTGGGCAAAGACCTGGTCGCGAGTGAATTCGTCGCCGCACAGACTGACGATGAACTCGTGCAATTCATCATCACGGGTCGCCCGATCTGGGATCCGCTCAACACTACCGGGATCGATATGCCCGGCAAAGGCGGCAACCCCGCGATGACGACCGAGGATATTCAAGCGATTGTCGCCTATATCCGCACCCTGGCTGCACAGCAGGCTGGCACAATGGAAATGGCTCCGGCCAACAATACGACAACAGCAGCCTATGATCCGGCGCTTATTGCAGAAGGTCAACAGCTTTTCGCGTTGTGCGCCGCTTGTCACGGGGCGGATGCACGCGGGTTGCCTAACCTGGGCAAAGACCTGGTCGCAAGTGAATTTGTCGCTGGGCTAACCGATGAAGCGCTGCTCGAATTCATCAAGATAGGCCGCCCGATCTGGGATCCGCTCAACACTACCGGGATCGATATGCCCGGCAAAGGCGGCAACCCCGCGATGACGGATGAGCAAATCGTCGCCGTCATTGCTTATGTGCGTTCACTTGCTCTGGTTGGTGGCTGATCTGTTTGTTTTCCCTGCTGACGGGAAACGCTGTATGGGGTGATTAACGGGAAGATAGACGAACCATGTTGGAATGCTTTCTGATGTGTAGGGTGGGATGAACTGCATATACGCGTATAGTTTATGCCCGTCATCCGCGAAAAATAGTGAAGAACAAAGCGAGCTGATAAAGGCTCGTTTTGTATTGGCATTGAAGCCAGGATTCTCCTTGTGATACCGTCAACGCTGTGTAGTGACAAATGGGTTTGCCTTTAGTGACGAGTTGCACTTGGCAAGACCGATGTCAGGCATCACGATGAAGTTAAATACTCAATGATTGTTCACCGTCGTTGACGTCTATGGTAGCGGCGGCACTCATCATACTCTCGTAGCAGCTGCTGAAAATGTTCTTCCATAAGGGAGAAGTTTTCAGCTTTTTGTTTATGTCACAGATGTCCGCGAGCGGATTGGACTGCGGCGTAATGCTGAACCAGCGTGTGTAGCGCGGCCTTCGCTTTCGTAACCTCGTTTGAGGAGGTCTATTGTGACTCTACTGGAGACCCTCCCGAATTCTGATACAGCGGCGGCGACGCCCGCATCACCCTCTGGTAACTTTCTGCAGGAAGTTATGGATGCTACACCCGGAGATTCACGGCTGGCAATGTGCATCCAGTGCGGTACATGCGGCGGGTCGTGCCCCTCCGCTGCGGACATGGATCACACCCCCCGACAGCTCTTTGCCATGATACGGGCCGATCTACGTGAGCAGGTGCTGCGGAGCAATACGCCCTGGTATTGTGTGTCGTGTTACTACTGCACGGTGCGCTGCCCTCAGGAGGTGCACATCACCGATGTGATGTACACACTCAAAAGCATGGCGATCCGAGAAAAACGGTATGCCGACGCGACTGCACCGGATTTGTCGCAAACCTTCATCAGCTACATCGAAGAGTATGGGCGCAGCTTTGAGTTCGGGGTCGCAGCACGTCACCAGTTGCGCCATCATCCCTTTCAACTTCCCTCAATGCTGCCCTTTGGTCTGACGATGCTTAGCAAAGGGCGGATGGACCTAATCCCGCAGCACATTGAGGGTATTGAACAGCTTCAGGCAATCCTGGTGCGCGCGAAGGAACTGGAGGCAAGCTGATGCCGAAATACATTCTTTACCCTGGTTGTTCGCTGCACCGTATGGCACGGCCTTATCTCGATTCCACGTTGGCACTGTGCGAATTGTTGGGAATCGAATTGGAGGAAGTTCAGGACTGGAACTGCTGTGGCGCAACCGAATATATCGCTGTGCATCATCTGGCGTCCTACGCGCTAGTCGGTCGCAATCTAGCGTTGGCTGCGCAGAAGGTCGATGACACGCACACGGTTGTGGCTGCTTGCAGTGCCTGTTACCTCAATCTCGCGAAGACAGACAGCTATATGCGCCAGGATGCGCGCCTGAATCAACAGGTCAATGAGGCCCTGGCAGCTGGTGGATTGCAGTACATCCCTGGCTCGGTTCGCGTGCGGCATCTACTGGATGTCATCGTCAATGATGTCGGCTTGGAGCATGTGGCGAGCAGTGTAGTACGTTCCCTGAAAGGCTTGCGAGTCGCACCTTACTACGGCTGTATGATCGCTCGCCCGGATCGTGAAAATCGTTGGGATAATGTCGAACACCCTGTTGCAATGGATAGATTGCTCAAAACACTGGGCGCGGAAGTGATTGATTTTCCATTGAAGACCCACTGCTGCGGCGGACATATGACACAGATCAATCTGTCTGTGGCCTATGAACTCATCCGGCGGCTCATTCATGGTGCTGATCAATACCGCGCTGATGTCATATCCACGCTTTGCCCGATTTGCCAGTTGAATCTCGACGCTTACCAGGGCGAGGTTAACCGTCACTTCCATACCAGCTATGAGATGCCCGTTCTGTACTTCACACAGCTCATGGGTTTGGCATTCGGGCTGGAACCTGAAACCCTGGGGATCGGCAAAGAATTCGTTGCTGCTGGCCCAGCACTGAGCCACATTGGTGTTGAAGCGGTTATTAACGAGGGGGCACACGCAACCACCGCTGTCAGGGCTGGGAGCAGGAAGAAGGAAAAAGAGGGCTTGCCGATGCCTCGGATGCCGATTCATGAGGAGAAAAGCCCATGAAGCAGCTCAAGGGTCAGTCAGGACAGGAGCGTGTTGGTGTATATGTCTGCCACTGCGGCAGCAACATTGCTGGCGTTGTTGATGTGCAGCAAGTGGCAGAATGGGCTGCCGAAAGGCTTGAACGGCGTGGTGTCGTGATCGCCCGTGACTATAGGTTCATGTGTTCGAGTCTGGGGCAAGAGCTGATTGAAAAGGACATCAAGGAACTGGGGCTGACGCGCATCGTCGTCGCAGCCTGTTCGCCACATCTGCACGAGCAAACCTTTCGGATTGCTTGCCAGCGCGCGGGTCTCAACCCTTACCTCTGTGAGTTGGTTTCGATTCGCGAACAGAATTCGTGGGTGCATGAGGACAAAAATGCTGCGACCGAAAAAGCCAAGGCGATTGTATCCGGTGGGGTCGAGCGCGTTTTATGGCACGAGCCGCTGGAACCGCTGCATGTGCCGATACATCCCGCCACACTTGTTGTCGGCGGTGGTATTGCTGGCATACAGGCTGCCCTGGAGATCGCTGACGCAGGTTTTCCTGTCTACCTGGTCGAACGTGAACCTTCTATTGGCGGGCATATGGCGCAGTTTGACAAGACTTTTCCGACATTGGATTGTGCAGCCTGTATTCTGACTCCGAGGATGGTGTCTGTTGGAACGCATCCACATATCACCATGCTGACATGGAGCGAAGTGACGGATGTACAGGGTTATGTCGGCAACTTTACGGTGACGGTGAGGAAGAAGGCTCGGTATATCAAGACGGATCTCTGCACAGGATGCGGCATCTGCCAGGAGAAATGCCCCAAGAAAGTTCTGGATGAAGACTTCGAGGCTGGGCTGGGTTACCGCAAAGCCATCTACACGCCTTTTCCACAGGCGGTTCCGAAGTACCCTGTGATCGACGGTTCCAACTGCACCTATTTCCAGAAAGGAACATGTCGTGCCTGCGAAAAGTTCTGCCCCACTGGCGCGATTGATTTTGAGCAGCAGGATGAGCTGCTAACGCTGCAGGTGGGCAACATCATCTTGGCGACGGGCTTTGACCTCCTGGATGCGCGCCGGATTGCTCAATATGGCTATGGGCGGCTGGCGAATGTCTTCACCAGCCTGGAATTTGAGCGCCTTAGTAACGCTGCTGGGCCGACCGACGGGAACATCGTTTTGCGTGACGGGGTGACGACGCCCAGGACGGTTGGGATCATCCACTGCGCTGGAAGCCGGGATCGCAACTTTAATAACTATTGTTCCGCGATTTGCTGTATGCAGAGCCTCAAGTTTGCTCACCTCGTCAAAGAGCGTACCGGCGCGACGGTTTACAACTTCTACATCGATATCCGCACACCAGCCAAAGCCTATGACGAGTTTTACCAGCGGGTACTGGAAGAAGGCACGATTTTCGTGCGTGGGCGCGTGGCCGAAGTCACAGATGCTGCCCGACTGCCCGGTGAGGAAAACAGGCTGATCATCCAGGTGGAGGATACGCTGGCTGGCCTCCAGCGTCGCATTCCGGTCGATATGGTCATCCTTTCCGTTTCGCTGCAACCGCGCTGGGACGCCAAAGAAGTTGCAAAGCGCTTCGGCATTTCGTGCAGTTCCGATGGCTGGATCATCGAGAAGCACCCAAAACTGGACCCCATCGCCACAATGACAGAAGGTGTCTTTGCCGTAGGTTGCGCTCAAGGGCCCAAAGACATTCCCAGCAGTGTGGCTCAGGGCGCTGCAGCGGCAGCACGGGTACTGGCGCGCATCCAGCAGCAAGAAATCGCGCTTGAACCTGTGCGCGCCTCCGTTGAAGAAAGCAGATGTTCTGGTTGTCGCATCTGCAATAACCTGTGTCCGTTCAATGCGATCCTCTTTCATGAAGATCGAATGGTGTCGGAAATCAACGCGGCACTGTGCCAAGGGTGCGGTACGTGCGTGGCAGCGTGTCCGGCGGGCGCAATCAGCGGTACTGTCTTCAGCAATGAACAAATCCTGTCCCAAATCGAGGGGCTGCTCCTGCTCAACCAGAGTGAACCAACGCAAGCTGAAATGGTGACAGCATGATGGAGGCAGATCATGGATGAATTGTTTGAGCCTGTAGTGATCGGCTTCACGTGTAATTGGTGCAGCTATCGCGCTGCTGATCTGGCTGGCACAGCCCGCATCAAGTATCCGCCGAATATCCGACTGATTCGGCTGATGTGTTCGGGACGGCTAGACCCTACATTTGTCCTCAAGGCTCTGGCAGGCGGCGCGGATGGTGTATTGATCTCGGGTTGTCACCCTGGGGAGTGTCACTATCTGGAGCAGAACTACAAGGTGCTGCGGCGTTTCCTGCTGCTGCGCCGTGTCCTGACCCAACTGGGGATTGAGCCGCAGCGTGTCAAGCTAGTCTGGGCCAGCGCCGCTGAAGGAGTCAGGTTGGCCCAAGAGATTACTATCATGGTCGAGGAAATTCGTGCGCTTGGCCCCCTCAACTGGCCTGCCGCAGACACCAGCATCCGTACTGAGTCGCCCGTCGTATCCTCTGAATCGCTGGAGATCAAGGAGGGTATCGCATGAGCGCCAATAACAAACCTAAATTTGCCATGTATTGGGCTTCTGGGTGCGGCGGCTGCGAAATAGCGGTTCTGAACATCCATGAGAAAATCCTCGACGTGGACGCGAATTTTGAGGTTGTCTTCTGGCCGGTTGCGATGGACGCAAAGTACAAGGATGTTGAGGCGCTGCCAGATGGCGCAATTACGCTGACGCTTTTCAACGGTGGCATTCGCAATTCCGAAAATGAAGCGCTGGCGCGACTGCTGCGACGCAAATCGCAAATTCTGGTTGCGTTTGGGTCGTGCGCGTGTGAGGGTTGCATTCCTGGCTTGGCAAATCTGAGCACCAGAGAGTCGATCTTTGAGGCTGCGTACGCCAGCATATCGACCGATAACCCGGCTGGAACGCAGCCACAGGTCACTTGGAATGCACCGGAAGGCGAACTTCATATCCCAGAGTTTCATCCGGTTCTCAGAACGCTCGATCAAATCGTGCCAGTTGATTACTACATGCCGGGTTGTCCGCCGGAGTCGCGCCAGATCGCCATTGTGATTGACCTTGTGCTACAGGCATTGCGCGGTGAGGCAGCGCTGCCACCGCCAGGCAGCGTGATCGGTGCCGGGCAATCGACAGTGTGTGATGAATGTCCCCGCGTACGTAATCTCAAGACGATCAAGCGGTTCACACGCATACAGGCGCTGGGCAGCATTGATCCGAAGTTGTGCTTGCTGGAACAAGGCATTCCATGCAACGGCCCTGCGACATGCAGCGGTTGTGGGGCGCTGTGTCCCAAAGCCGGGGCGCAGTGTATTGGTTGTTATGGCCCGGCTCAGGATGTATTGGATTACGGAGCGCGTTTGCTTAGTGCTTTTGCCTCCGTGATCGATGGCAAAGACCCCTCGGAGATCGAGCGGGTACTCGACACCCTCCCGGATGCCGTTGGGCAAATCTACCGCTTCAGCCTGGCGGGATCGCTGCTGCGAGCCAGCAAATCGGTGCTTGTCGAGGACGAGGAGAAACACCATGCAGCGCATCAGTATTGACCCGATCACGCGCCTGGAAGGTCATGGCAGGATCGAAATCTTTCTGGATGAGGAGGGTAATGTTGCCAACACGTACTTTCAGATTCCTGAACTGCGTGGTTTTGAGCGCTTTTGTGTAGGTCGTCCAGTTGAGGAAATGCCTGTTCTGACCAATCGCATCTGCGGCGTTTGCCCGGAGGCTCATCATATGGCCGCCGCGAAAGCAGCAGATGCCGTGTATCATGTTGAACCGCCGCCAACAGCCAGGAAACTGCGTGAACTGCTGTACAGCGCTTTCTACGTCACCGATCACACGACACACTTCTATGCATTAGGCGGGCCGGACTTCGTGATGGGACCCGATGCACCTGTGACGGAGCGTAACATCCTGGGCGTCATCCGCAAAGTTGGATTGGAGATTGGCAGCAAGGTTATCCAGGCGCGTCAGTATGGACACGCTGTGGTCGAGATGATTGGCGGACGGCAGGTGCATCCGTGTACAGCGATACCGGGCGGTTTGACGAAGGGCATCACAGAAGAACAGCGGCAGGAAATCGAACGCATGGGGCGCTGGGCGATTGAATTCGCTCAGTTCAGCCTCAAGCTCTTTGATGACATTGTCATGAGCAACCAGGGTTATGTCGATTTGATCCTTGGCGACGTCTACACACATCAGACCTACTACATCGGCATGGTCGATGAACAGCGCCGTGTCAATTTCTACGATGGGCATATCAGCGTGGTCGCGCCCGATGGCGAAAGGGTGGGCACTTTCGCGCCGCAGGACTATCGCGAGTGGATTTCCGAACACGTTGAACCCTGGACGTATCTGAAATTCCCTTACCTCAAGAAGGTCGGGTGGAAAGGGTTCGTTGATGGTAAGACTTCAGGTATCTATTGCGCTACACCGTTGTCGCGTTTGAATGCTGCCGAAGGCATGGCAACGCCCCGTGCCCAGGAAGCCTACGAGCGCTTTTATGCGACGCTTGGTGGTGGGGTGGGGGGGCAAGGTGCGGTGAAGCAGGTGGTTCATAACCGTCTGGCGACGCATTGGGCGCGCCTGATCGAATTGCTATACGCTGCCGAGCGTTGGGTAGAACTGGCGACAGATCCAGAGGTCACATCCCCTAAGTTTCATGCTGTTCCGACTGAAATACCGACTGAAGGTGTGGGTTGCGTGGAAGCGCCGCGCGGCACGCTGACGCATCACTATTGGACGGACGAGCGAGGCATTCTGACGGGCGTCAACCTGATTGTCGGCACAACCAATAACTACGCGCCGATCAGCCTGTCCGTCAAGAAGGCAGCGCAAAGCCTGATCCAAAAAGGTGTTGTCGTGAGCGAAGGCTTGCTCAACCGGGTTGAGATGGCCTTCCGTGCATATGACCCCTGCTTTGGCTGTGCGACGCATTCGCTGCCCGGCCAGATGCCATTGGAGGTGATCATTCGGGATGCCGAAGGCAAATCGGTTGAAGTGCTGCGCCAGTACTGCTGAGGCAGATTACAGGAGTGAACATACGCGATGCCAGATCAGGATTCCACATCGGCGAGTGCTCCGGCCCTGGTTGTTGGCCTGGGCAATCCATTGCTGGGCGATGACGGCCTCGGATGGCACATTGCTGAACAACTTCAACGTGAACTCTGTGGTTTGACGGGCGCGATCGAGGTGGATTGCCTCTCGGTGGGTGGGCTGCATCTGATGGAACGGCTCGTCGGATACGATCGGGTGATCCTCATCGACGCCGTATTCACGGGGCAGCAGGCCGTGGGCAGCCTGCACTGCCTGTCGCTCGATGAACTTCCTGATTTGTGTTGTGGTCATTTGAACTCATCCCATGATGTGTCGCTGCGAACGGCGTTCCAAATGGGGCGGGCGCTGGGTATTGCACTGCCACATGATGTCAGGATTGTCGGCGTGGAAGCGCAGCGCATCTATGACTTTAGCGAGGAATTGACGCCGCTGGTTGTCGCAGCCGTGCCGATTGCTGTTCAGACAGTTAAGGATTTGCTGGGACAGCTTGCAGCGGAGGAATGACGCTATGATTTCTCCCGAACTCTTGCGCCGTTACCCTTTTTTCAGCCATCTGACCGCTGATTCTCTGAGCGCTGTTGCGATGTTGGCTGAAGAGGTTTATTGCGGCGATTCTGTGTTGATGTTTGAGTCTGACCAGGCGGCTGAGAAATTATTCTTCTTGGTCGAAGGCGGTATTGACCTGCATTACGTGGTCAGAGACAAGGACAATCCAATGCCGCGGAAGGATTTCTTTGTTGGGCATGTCAACCCCGGCGAGCCATTTGGGATCTCGGCGCTGATTGAGCCTTACCGCTATACAGCGTCTGCGTTCACAAACGGTAAATCCCGGATTCTGAAAATTGATGGTTTGGGCCTGCGCGCGTTGTGCCGCGAAGACGTTGCGCTCTCATCAGCGTTGATGCGCAACATTGCCAAAGTCGCTTTGTTGCGGTTGCATGAAACACGGATTCAACTGGCAGCCGCACAGTCCTGAATAGAGTATGTTCATAGAATAAGGAACAGCATTATGGAAACGCTTGAACCCATTCTCAGCAAACATCCGTTTTTTGCAGGGCTTGATAAGCCTTATCTGAAGTTGATTACTGGCTGCGCGTCCAATGCGCGTTTTAATGCGGGGGAATACTTGTTCCGTGAGGGCCAGGAAGCGAAGCAATTCTTCATTATTCGCGAGGGGAAGGTCGCGATTGAAATTATGATTCCCGGTCATGGGGCTAAAATGCTTTATACACATGACGCTGGGGATGTCGTAGGCTGGTCGTGGTTGTTTTCGCCGTATCATTGGTGTTTAGATTGCCGCGCGCTTGAAAAGACGCGAGTCATTGCCCTGGATGGGGTGTGCTTGCGCAACAAATGTGAGCAAGATCATGTGCTGGGGTATGAGTTCATGAAGCGCTTCACCTATAAGATCGAGTATTCGCTCAATCATGCGCGAATGCAACTGGTGGAGATGCATCTTTCCGAGCAAAGGCCTTGAAGCTGATTCGCCTGACACAAGCTAGTGGGGTTGTAGATTCTGTACCAAACCCTGCAATGTTGTGGGGAGCGGTTGGGCTGGCTTCAGGTGTTTTCTACTGATCATGAATATTGGGCGTAATCGCGCGCAGATGTCGCTGCGCCCGAAACCGTCAAGGGGCTGATGTGTCTTCTTCACCCTCTGTTGGGGGCGCTGCATCTACAGTTACAGACTGCGAGGTGGTTTGCGAGCTACCGTCAACGCCTGTGACGGTGAGGGTGATGGTATAACTGCCAGGTTCAGTGAAAGTGAAGGGGAGAGGGTCACGGTCACTGCTGTCGCTGCTGCCGTCGCCGTTGAAGTCCCAGGCGTAGCTGGCGATGTCGCCCGTGGAGAGGTTGGTGAAGCTGACGACGAGCGGCGCTGTGCCTGTGGCTGGCGAGAGCGCGAATGCCGCACTAGCCGGGACAATGGGTGTGCGGACGACGACTGATTGTGAAGCGGACTGCGAGCTGCCGTCAACGCCCGTGACAGTGAGAGTGACGGTATAACTGCCAGGTTCAGTGAAAGTGAAGGGGAGAGGGTCACGGTCACTGCTGTCGCTGCTGCCGTCGCCGTTGAAGTCCCAGGCGTAGCTGGTGATGTCGCCCGTGGAGAGGTTGGTGAAGCTGACGACGAGCGGCGCTGTGCCTGCGGCTGGCGAGAGCGCGAATGCCGCACTAGCCGGGACGATGGGTGCGCTGACGACGACTGATTGTGAGGCGGACTGCGTGCTGCCATCAACGCCAGTGACGGTGAGGGTGATGGTATAACTGCCCGGTTCAGTGAAAGTGAGGGGGAGTGGGGCACGGTCACTGCTGTCGCTGCTGCCGTCGCCGTTGAAGTCCCAGGCGTAGCTGGCGATGTCGCCCGTGGAGAGGTTGGTGAAGCTGACGACGAGCGGCGCTGTGCCTGCGGCTGGCGAGAGCGCGAATGCCGCACTAGCCGGGATGATGGGTGCGCTGACGACGACTGATTGTGAAGCGGACTGCGAGCTGCCGTCAACGCCCGTGACAGTGAGAGTGACGGTATAATTGCCAGGTTCAGTGAAAGTGAAGGGGAGTGGGGCACGGTCACTGCTGTCGGTCACGCCGTCACCGTTAAAGTCCCAGGCGTAGCTGGCGATGCTGCCAGTTGATGTGTTGTTGAAGGTGACTGTCAGCGGTGCGGTGCCAGATATTGGTGTTACGCTAAACTGCGCGGTCACATCGGAGGGCATCTGCGCTTCTTCGACAATCACATACTCAATCGCGGGTTCGCTCGTACCCCCTGGGCCACTGACGGTAAGTTGAATCGTGTGCAGTCCTGGCGTGGAATAAATATACGGGGGAGGGCTGGCGACAGTGCTGTCGGTCACGCCGTCACCGTTAAAGTCCCAGGCATAACTGCTGATCACGCCTGCCGAGTAATTGGTGAACGTGACCACCTGCGGAGCCGTACCGAAAAACGGGCTGGCCGAGAATGCGGCGATAGGTGCTGGCGGGGTTTCAACGGTAATTTGTCGTGTTTGGGTGATTGTTTTCCCGCCCGCGCCCGTCACCCGCAGCGATGCCGTGAACATGCCGCTGGTCTGATAGATATATGCAGGTGGGGTTTCTGCAGTGCTGTCGGTGACACCGTCCCCGTTGAAGTCCCAGGCATACGCGCTGATCGCATCACCGAACGAGTGATTGCTGAACGTGACAACCAACGGAGCTGGCCCGGTGGCAGGGCGTGGGACGAAGGCCGCGACCAGATTGCTATTTTCACCCGTGCCGCCTGCCTGGATCATCATCCAATGCTCGGTTGTTTCGCCCGCCAGCGTGGAGACTCGCAGGCGTACTTCATATTGTCCGGCCTCACGGTATGTGTAGGGACCGGGGTCACGGCGTGTGCTGTCAGTTTCGCCATCGCCATTGAAGTCCCAGGCATAACGAATGTCCGTGCCGGAGGACTGGTTGGTGAAACTGACCGTGAGCGGTATCGCTCCAGCGCTGGGTTGTGCCGCAAAGCTGGCGACAATCGCTGTCTTGCTTGTGGTTGTCGCTGGATTGGTATTTGTCGATGGCAGTGAACTGTCTGTCGATTCAGCCGGGTAGACCTCGAAGAATTCGACCGCGCTGCTCATTGTTCCGTCAGCAAACGTGACAGTCAGAGAAGCCTGATAACCGCCCGGTTCAGTGTAGGTGAAGGGCAGGGGGTCGCGCTCATCGCTGTCCAAGCGGCCATCACCATCGAAGTCCCAGGCATAGCCAGTGATGTCGCCTGCTGATGCATTGCTGAATGTGACGACCAGCGGCGCATACCCACTCAGCGGGTCGGCGACAAATGCCGCCTGTGCGCTGCCAACAACGACCACATCGCTCGTTGCTTCTACAGTTTCAGTTGCTTCTGCGGTCACTTCCGAAATGACTGTGGTGGTTGATGTTGCGATTGTTTCTGCCGTCGGGGACGGTGCTGCTGTCGAGTTGAGGTCAATGGGTGATGTGACTGACGGAGTGGGTGATACCTCCAAAGCAACCATAAGCAGGGTCGGCATTGGCTCAGGGGATTTTGCTTGACCAAGGACAAGCACAGCGACGACCAGGAGTATGCCCAGCAGCGTGCCGCCCAGGGCCAGAAGGTTCAATACGGGGTGTGGTGTCCGCACGGCTTCCCGCTGTTTCCCGCCTAGCTGACGTGCCAGCGCCTGCAATCGCTGCTCAGTATTACGGCTCGCATCGAAATAACGGAAGTTGAGCTGTTCACCTGCAAGTGATTCAATCAGAACGGGGATGATCTGGACATTGTGTTTATGAAACAGTCGCAGTGCCCCTCGCATATACGTCGAGTCGACGGCAGCACGGCTGAGCAGCATGATGACTTGCTGAGGCTGTGTTGTTCGTTTAAGGGACGCCAGCAGGCTGGGTTGGTCATCGGCGATGTGAACAGCCGTCCCTGCGGCGCGTAGAGCATCCGCCAGGGTGTTCGCCTGTTGTGTGTCCTTAGGGATACACGCGATTATGACGAGGGAGGCCATTCCCCATACCTTATGCACATCAGCGTTATGTCAAACCATGCCTTGTGGAGGGGCACATGACGCGCCCCTCCGTTTCTCGGACTACGACGATGGGTAATTGATGGTCTCGAACTTGATGATCACCGAGTTATTGAGCGGGTGGGTACCCAGCAGATTCAGCACATCGGTGCTGCCTTCTCGTGGTGAACGCGAACGATCGCGCTCATCACCTGTGACGTTGATATAGAACGGCGTTGGGTCTGCCAGCGTAAGCGTCACGATGTCGTTGTTGTAGCCACCGGAAAGCTTGCCATCCAGGTGCGGCTGGCCGACGAGATTGCGCCAACCAGCACGTAAGGTCACGCTGATTGTGTCATTGCCCGAGCCACCGTGAACGATGAGGAAACCGTCAGCGTCATTGATTGTGTCGTTGCCCTCGCCGCCGAACAATGTGTCGTAGTCGCCAACTTGTCCGTCCAGCACATCGTCACCAGAGCCGCCATCTAGTGCGTCGTTACCGGCGCCACCAAACAGCGTGTCGTTGCCATTCCATCCAAACAGTGCATCATCACCGTCACCGCCATCCAGCAGGTCGACACCATTCCAGCCTTTGATCACATCATTACCGCTTCCGCCGAAGACTGTATCGTTGCCGTTACCGCTTTCGACGATGTCTGCTCCGCCCAAGCTGCAAATCGTGTCGTTGCCGTTGAGGCCGAAGATGATGTCCGTGCTGTCGGTGCCCACGATGACGTCATCGCCATTTGTACCGGTCAGCAGCTTGTTATAGGCTGCGCCATTCTGCGTACCGCCTCGTATGATGCCGTTCTCGACCCAGATCGTTGCCGCCAGGCCGTTGCAGATGGGCGATGGGGGCGGGGGCTGTGGAACAATGCAGTCAAGCTCGGCGCTGATGGGCTGGTTGGCGAAATTCTGTGTGTCGTCACCCACCAGCGGCACTGCGCCATTGCCGCCGCTGCCCAGGAAGTTGCAGGCGTCCGGGTTGGCAAACGTCAGGAATGCGGATGCATAGGCACCTGCATAGGGTGCAGCATAGGATGAGCCAGCGCCGTAAAGCTCCGCATCAAAGAACTCGAACCACGCGCCTGGGGTGGCGATGTTGCCGTTATGCGACCAACCTGTAGCGAACGTACCCGGCGTTTGGCCTAGCAGCGCACTCACGGCAATCGTCTGGTCTAGGCTGGCAGGCGAGAGTGGGGCGGGGCCGAGCGTTGGCGCAGAATTGCCCGCAGCGGCCAATGGAATGAAGGCAAAATCGGTGTTTCCCGCGCTTTCATTCAGGTACTGCTGCAAGACCGGGATCAGATCGTTCAGGTTCGGGTCTTCCAGTACGGGGCTGGAGGCCAGCTGCTGAAGCACCGTTTCTGGGCTAGTGATGCCTTTCGACTTGAGGTAGTCTGCGTAGCTGATGTCATTGATGGGCGTCACTTCCAGGCACGTCGTCTCCTCGCTGGCGACGGCGGTTACGCTGCGGACAGCGCCGGTCGGGCCGATCAGCGTCCATGTGAGCGGCGAACCGTCGAAGGCAACCTGGAAACCGGAGTTGGCGTAGTACTGCGTCCGTCCGGGCAGTTCGCTGACGACATTCGGATAGCCGAACAGTTCCGGCGTGCGGTTGGTTGACTCAGCTGTCGTCAAACCGCCACCAGTCAGCGCGTTGCCGGCACCGTGGGGAATAACCACAGGTGCGCCCTTCAGGTTGTTGTAACCGAAGTGGGCGATGTAGCGCTCGCTGGTCTCGTCATAGAGCGCACACTCGAAGATTGGCTCGACATCTGGGACGCAGGCCGCGCCGCAGGTCTTGACACCATCAACGTCGAAGCCATCGCCCGTGCCAAAGTGTCCGGCCTTCCAGACAAAGACGTCGGTAGTGTCTCGGATTTTGACATATTGGAACCAGCTCATCCCGGCAGGAAGTTCCCAGCTCTGATCCTGAATGTCGTTGCCCAACACGACGAAGTTGATGCCATCCTGCGACACAGAGGTTTCCGCGCTTTCGGGATACGCCGCGTCAGCCGGATTGCCGAAGCTGGTCTCAATTACCTGGATGTCCGGGCCATATGGATTGGCAAAACGTGGGCTGTTGAAGCGGAGCACGACCTGCCCGCCAAAACCCAACGCGACGAAGTTGAGTCCATCCGTGCCTTCCGGCGCGCCGACAGCCAAGTTAGGATTGCTCCGTTCAGTTGCGACGGGGTGGCCGTCACTGCGGGTGCCTTGAACAAAGCTGCCAGCTACTACCGCATCACCATACGCTAGATCGGGTGTGAATGCCGGCGCGCAGACCGGGCTGCTTGCACCAGCCGTCGAAGTGCCGCTGGGGTGTGTCCAGACTAGCGGTTGGTGAATGTCGTTGAACACCACCTGGAAGGCGCTGTTGGGGTAGAAGTTGGTACCCTGGGGGCGGGCTGGGTTGTCTTCGGGGATACCGAAGTATGCTGGAGTGCGCGCGACGAGTTCCGCCATCGACAAACCGCCACCACTCAGGTTGTTGGTTGGGCCATATGGCAGGACGACCGGGAACGCATTCGGATTGATATAACCGAAATGCGCTGTGTAAGTGCCATCGTTGTTATGGGCCACGCATTCCAAGATGCCGTTGATCGGCTGCGGATTGCTGGGCTGTCCCTGCTGGCGGAAGGTTTCGAATTCTTCCATGCTCACCGTCACCGGGACACCGCCAACATCCACCACGTCATCGCAGGGGATGAGGCCGAAGCTCATGTTCAGGATGAAGCGCGTGTAGCCTGTGCCGCGCAGTTCTTCCACGCGCGACTGAATGCGGGCGGCAATGCCTTCGGGGATACCATCTGCTGGATTCGGGTCGTTCACAACGTACTGGTTGACGCCGTCGGTGACGTCTACACGGTAAATGGTGACGTTGCTGCTCAGTCCGCCCGCGTCCAGCAGTGACTGTGCGACGAATTCGACCAGTTCACCATGTGTGACCAGTTCCGAATCTACGTCTTCGTAGTCGTCTGCAATGATGAAGGCGACGGGGCGCGTGCCGAACTGAAAACCATCGCGGATGGGCTGTAGTTCGGCATCAAACAATTGGTAATCGACGAGGTTGTTGGCAATCTCGTTGATCAACTGCTGCAATGCGCTGTCGGGGTTGTTGCTCAACGCGCCTGGTGTGAGACCTAACGCGCCCGGCGTGAGACCCAGCGCGCCCGGCGTCAGTGCCAATGCGCCTGGTGTGAGACCCAGCGCACCTGGTGTGAGGCCTAACGCGCCCGGCGTGAGACCCAACGCGCCCGGCGTGAGACCCAGCGCGCCGACGGTTAGCCCGCCTTGACTGTTGACCTCATCGACAGGCAGCACACAGGGTTCCAGTTCGGGTGTTTGTGCTTCCGTGAAGTGCTGAGGTAATGAAACCGACAAGAACGTGACAAGTAAGATTAGTCCTGCAAGTCGCAACTTACGAAACATTGGAGGGTTCCTCCTGTGTTCATCCCAGCGAATGGAAATGATTGCTGTAGTGTCAATTTAGAATCAGGAACATTAAAAAACACTATCAATCCAGATTACAATACATCGTTGTAGTTTTGGAAGCAAGCGAATACAGCTACCTGTAAGGAAAAATTGCGAAGAATTCAGATTTGCAAGGTGAAGCCCTGGTTTCCGGGGGAAAAACGCAAGGATTGTGCAAGGAATGGCGGCGTCACAGGGCAGTCGTATCTGGTTTGAACATGCCCCGACAACGCCGCATTTGCGTTTGAAAACTATAACGCATGTAACAAGTTTATACAGGCTGCTCTGCCAGAATCTGATCCACAACAGACATCAGATCAAGCGCCTTACCATAGGCCAGGGCTGCCTCGGCATCTGCCTGGGGGGTTTCCGCTTTGAGCTGTTCCAGAATGGGCTGAGAATCGCTGCGAATGTTGTCGAACATGGCCGGATGATTCAGTGCCAATCCTAACAGGCGCAGACCCTGTATTTTGTCCTGAACGATTCCTGCCAGCCCAGAGAGGATTTCGACCATCGTTGGTGCGGCATCAATGTCTTTCGCCAGTTGCAGCGCCTCGCGATAGGTGGTCGCGGCATACTCTGTGTCACCCATCAGTCGGGCAATGTGCCCCATTTTAGTCATCGTTGCGGCGATAGACTGTCGTTCGCCCAATTCGCGGTACATTTCCAGGCTTTGCTGGTAGTAATTGGTGGCCTGAATGAAATCATTCTGATATTCGGCCAGGCCGCCGAGATTCTTCAGCGCCAGGCTTATGCCGCGCCGTTCGCCGATTTCGCGACAAATTCGCAGCGTTTCACTGAAGTGATGCGTCGCCGTATCGTAGTCGCGCTGTTCGCCCGCGATTACCCCCAGATTCAGGTTGGCGATGGCGATTTTGCGGCGCTCGCCGGAACGCTGCGTCATCTCCAGCGTTTCCTGGAAGAATGTGTGTGCAGCCGTGTAATTGCCCTGGGCGAAGGCGATCAACCCCAGGTTGTTGTTGACGCTGGCAATGATCGGGTTCTGGTTGCTGAGCCTCGCTAGTTCAAGGCTTTCGCCCAGGTAGCGTTCGGCATTCTCATACGCTCCTTGCTCATAATGCACGATGCCAATGCGGTTCAGGACCTGCGCCATACCTTGCTGGTCATTCAATTCCCGATACAGGTTCAGGCTGCCTTCGCAGTGCTTGAGCGCTTCGCCGTAGTTTCCCTGCCGCCAGCTAACATCCCCTAACCCGGCCAATGCCCTGGCGGTGATGGATGGGGTGGCCAGTTCTTTTCCATGTGTGAGCGCTACCTGTAGGTGGGTCTGTGCGGCGGGGTAATCACCATGATTCTCCAGCGCTTCGCCCAGTTTGACGTGCAAATCTGCTTCGCTGTGTGCCCGTCCACTCTCTGTATGCGGTAACTGTGCGAGCAATTCGAGCGCACGTTCATAGAGTTCAATGGCCTGGTTGAAACCACCCGTATGCAATGAGACATCGCCCGCTCGTTGGCAATAATGCAGCTCCTTGTGCGCGTCGCCCGCCGCGCGCCAATAGTTGACCAGCGCACGATAATGTTCGCTCGCGTCCGGATAGATGTGTTCGACTGTGAGCGCAATTGCACGGTTAAGACCGGGTAGCAGGTCTGTTTCTATCGTCTGAATCGTCCCTTGGCGCAGCTTGTCATGCGAGAAACGCCACTGGCTGTCCTGCACTTCCAGGATACCTATATTCGAGAGGTTAATCAGCCACTCGTCCAGATTTGCCGCGGGGAGCTCAGGATAAAAACGCTCCGCGATGAGAGCGCTTAACAGGTTCAGGTCGAGTTCACGTCCGGCAATTGCTGCGATTTGCAGCAGTGTGCGGTCTTCAGCGGGGACGCGTTCCAGACGGCGATTAACAATGCGCTCGATACCGCCTGAAACAATGGTCTGCGGCAGCGAGACGCGGCTGATGTCCTGTAGCCTTCCTGCCTCTTCGGCCAGGGTTCGCACAACCTCAATCAGGAAGAAGATGTTGCCTTCGGTTTGCTCGGCGAGGAAATCCTGCAGGTGTTCGACTCGCCCAGCATCACCCAGCATTGATACCGCCAGTTCGAGGATGTTTGCCCTGTCGAGTCTTTCCAGACGCATCAGATTGGCGCCGGGCAGCAAGTCGGGTATGTCAGCACGTTCATCATGCCGATAACTACCGACGATCAGCAGGGGTAGACGCTGTACCATGTCCTTGAGGATTCTCAGCACATCCAGGCTGCGGCCAGACCATTGCAAATCTTCCAGCAGCAGCAGCATTGGCTGTGACTGTCGCTGAAACAGGCTGGCAATCGTGCCGCCCAAGCGCTGCTTGTAATCGGCTTCGTCAACTTTGGGCGCTGGCGGGACATCTTGGCGTAGCAGTTGGCTGATGTCAGGCACAATATCATGCAGGATGCTGGCGTCCAGGGTTTCGATGTTGGTGCTGAGCAGTAGCCGGCGCAGGGGTTCACGCCAGAGCTGGTAGGGTTTGCTCCGGGCTTCCACGGCCTGCCCATGCATGACCATGACACCTTGAACGAGGGCGTAGTTCTTCAGTTCATCCAGCAGACGTGTTTTGCCGACACCGCTCTCACCGCTGACCAACCAAAGGCTGCCCTGTGGGGTGTTGGTATCCAAGGTCGCATCAAGCGCCTGGCACAACTCGACCAGTTCTGCTTTCCGACCGACGAATGTAGCTGCTTGTAGAAAGCTTTCACGGATAGCCCGCGATTCCTGATCGAAGACCTTGCCCAGAACCGCTGTCAGGTCGTGTAGCACTTCGTAGGCATCGGCATAGCGCTGATCAGGATCTTTGATGAGCAGATGCGCGATGATATCTGCCACCGAATGGGCGTCAATTCGGTCGTCAACAATGAAATGGAACTCATCAGTATCACGCGAGGTGGCGGGCAGGGCGCTATCGCTCAGCATCGTGCGATCAACAAGCAGAGTCTTGTCTTCAGTCGGTGTATCTTCGATTTCAATCTGCGCCTGGGTGACTCCTGTCATGTCAATTTGCGGTGCTTCATGTGCCCGAGCTGGCAGGATAGTTTCGGCGGAATTCGTGCGGAAGGACTGCTCCCATTCCTCGATTGGTGACAGATTGGGTTCTTGTGTCATGACCGCACGGATGAGCAGGTCAGGGCGATTCGGGCCATCGTGAAACGGGTGCTGCCCTGCAAGCAACTCGTAGGTCATTACCCCGATCGAATACAGATCGCTCGCTTTGGATACTGTCTCGCCCTGGAAGATCTCCGGCGCCAGATAGTGCAGCGTCCCCGAAATGCCCAAGTCGTCCGTCCACTCGTCATGTTCGATGGCTAAGCCGAAGTCGAGGACTTTGAGTACACCTTCTGGCGTGATCAGGACATTGGCAGGTTTCAGGTCACGGTGCAGGATGCCCCGCCGATGAAGATAGGCAATGGCTTGCAGCAGGTGGCTAATCTGGTCAACCTGCGCTTCCGGCGGCAGGTCAGAAGCCGCACGGGTAAACGACCGTGCGTTTGCCAGATGCTCCATTGTGAAATAGGGCATCCGATCCTGGTCGAAACCGTAATCCAGCACCGCAATGACGTGCGGATGTCGCAGAGATGCCAATGTCTTGAACTCACGGGCGAGCGCCAGGCGATAACCCGTTGAGTTGTCATTCTGTGTGTCAGAGCCAGGTTCAGCCAATACCGTAACGCGTTTGAGCGCGACGGATTGTCCAGTCAGGCGATCAACCGCCCGAAAGACAGCGCCCATACCGCCGCTGCCCAATTGCTCGTGCAGCTCATAACGATTAGCAATAACCTGGAAATCAGGCTGGTTGGTCGGTGTGCCCATCACGTTGGACAATCCTTATATACTCATCACGATACGCAAGCGAATCTCGCGAGGCGGAAACATAGGTTCTATTGTAGCGTAATCCAGGATACTGCGGTGAGATTTCCGCGTTTAGATTAATCCGTAGATGCAATTTTACCCTATTCTACCGGATTGGGCGGAAGTGAAATTGTCTGCCTTCAGGTGGTATCGTCTTCAGGCTGCAAGCTTCTGATCAAGTGACGACAATTCATGTGGCTAACGAGAGAGTGGCGGTACACTTCAGGCAGTGGTTCGGGAGCAATTCTGCATGTAGTGAGAAGGATCGATTATGCTCCTAGACGTGTTTGGTTCTGGTCAGCAGGTTCTGCTGGTCATACTGTGGTTGCTTTGGGCGGCGCTGTTGTTTGGCGGTTTTCTCATTGGCAAAACACGTCCTGATGGCAGTCGTCGGATGCCTGTCTGGACGCGTATGACCTCGTCATTGACATTGGTGATTGTCGGTTGGTGCTGTGTTGTCTTCACGCAGGAAACCCCTGCCAACAGCTATGCTTTCGGGGTCGCTGTTGGTATGACATTGGGATTCCTTGGCGATCTGTTCATGGCCGAACTGCTGCCTGTGAAGGACCATATTCTTGGTGGGATCGGCGCATTCGGACTTGGACATCTTGCATATATCGCCGCGTTTCTGTTGTTCGGTGATCAGAATGGTTTGAACGAGTCGGGATTGCGCTGGGGAGCCTGGTTGACTTGGTTAGTTGTAGGGACGGCAGGATGGTATTTTGTTGTGTACCGTAATCAGAAACCAACATTTTTGCATCGGGCAGCTTTGCCGTATGCGTTGCTGCTCGCCAGCACGGCAGGATTTGCTACCGGCCTCGCTTTACAAAACGGCGGTTTCATCTTGCTCACTGTCGGCGCCGCGCTTTTTCTGCTCAGCGACCTTATTCTGGCAGCTCGCTTGTTCAACAACCTTCATTTTCGCTTGATTGACGACGTGGTTTGGTTCACCTATGGGCCGGCACAAATGCTGATCGTCTATTCGATTACGGTTGCAGCCACGGTTACTTTGCAGTAAGTACTGATCGTTAATCGCTGAGCGCGATCACACGGAAGCCAATGGACGCATAGCGAATCTGTGGCGGCACCAGCAGGTGATGCGCTACGTGGGCGCGTGTGTATGGACTGAGAAATGCCCCACCGTGTACGACGACCTTGAAGGCGTTTTCGCTGGTGGCATCTTCGTCGGGTACCGTGTCCAAACACCACTCCCATACGTTTCCGGCCAGGTCGTAGATGTCGTATGGGCCAACACCTTCGGGGTAACGGTTGACGACGGTTGTCATACGGGTGTCGCTTTCGCGTGTATTGCAGAAGCGTTTGTCGAAAACATCACCCCAGGGATAGCCGCGATCATCATC
>JAEUQX010000521.1 GCA_016788625.1 Anaerolineae bacterium | reverse complement strand
GTGCTGGACGATCTGACGCAGCAGCATCAACAGGAAGAACGACTGAAGACTGCCGAACGCTACCTGCCGCGCGGCATGGTCGAGAATATTCAGCATATCTCCAGCCTGGCACTGGGTGGCGAACGCCGCGAGATGACCTGCATGTATGTCGATGTGCGCCCATTGTCGAGCTTCCCGGCGGATCTGCGCCCTAGTCAGATGATGGACTTGCTCAACGAGTACCTGGGTGTGGTGACGGCCTGTGTCAATGAGACCAATGGTATTGTCGACAAGTATATGGGTACGGAAGTGATGGCGCTGTTCAACACGCAGTTGAACCCCCAGGATGATCACGCCCATCGTGCTGTGGAGGCCGCGCTGCTGATGCGTTTGGCATTCCTGAATTTATACAAGCAGCAGGGCATTCAGCCAGAGCCGCATTTCTACCGTATCGGCATCCACAGTGGTATTGCCACGACGGGCAACGTGGGCAGCGCCAACCGCCGCGACTTCACCGCGTTGGGCGATACCATCAATCTGGCACATCGCCTGTTGGAAAATGCCGAGCAGGGACAGATCATCATCAGCGAGGCCACCCGTGATGCCATCGCCCCCAACAGCCAGGCACATTACCAGTTCCAGGAGCGCCAGGCGGTGAAGGCCAAGGGACGCCAGCAGGCCACGCAGGTTTATGAGGTTTTTAAAGCGCGATGACCAACGATATTGAAACCAGCCCTTTGGAAGATACCGCTCGGCTGCGCGCGCAGCAGGTGACCGCACATGATCATCTGCGCCAGCTCATCCAGCGCGTGAACGATCTGGTCGAATTACTGCGCGCCCAACGTGACATCCTGCGCCAGCGTGGGATGAATCTGCCGCCCGGCGCGCTCGACAGCCTGAAGGGGCTGCGGACACAGCTCGAAAAACTGCGCGACGGCATGGCCGGTTCGTTGACCGAACTAAAGCAGCTCCGCGCCCTGGCGGGCACGACCTCGCTGATCAACTCGTCGCTGGCGCCTGCCGAAGTGCTGAATCAGGTTATGGATACCGTGATTCGTATCACCGGAGCGGAACGCGGTTACATCGCGCTCTATGACAGTGATACAGGCACGATGGAATATCCGGTGCAGCGTGGCATCGACAAGGAACAGATCGGCAAAGGTGAACTGGTGGTCAGCACGACCATCGTCACCGAAGTGGCCGAGAAGGGCGAGCCGGTGCTTACCGAGAACGCCAGCAAGGATACCCGTTACCAGGGACACCAGAGCATCATTGGCTTCCAGCTTCGCAGCATTCTGGCGGTGCCGCTCAAGGTACGCGGCCAGGTCATCGGCGTGGTCTACTGCGACAACAGCATCATGGCCGGGCTGTTCAAGCCGCACGACCTGAACCTGCTGCAAGCCTTCGCCAATCAGGCCGCTGTCGCCATCGAGAATGCGCGTCTGTTCGAGGCGCTGCGCCGCCAGGTGGCGCAGATGAGCGAAACGCGCGATTTGCTCACCAGTATCTTTGCTTCTATCGCCAATGGCGTGATTACCCTGACGCGTGACGGCCAGATCGATAGCTGCAACCGTGCTGCTGAGGTAATCATTCACAAATCCGGCGAGAGCATTATCGGACACACACTCGATGAGGTGCTGCCCAGTCTGGACGGGCCGTTCCATACGGCAGTCCAGCAGGTGCGCGAAGCGGGAACACGCGAATTGGTCAAGGTCGAACTGGACATCAGCGGGCTGGGCCGGCGCTACTGGAATGTGGTTATCAGCCCTCTGCGCGATGCGAACCAGATGACCCAGGGCGTGGCGATTGTGTTGGATGACATCACCGAGATTCGCCAGCGCGAGGAGCAGTTTGGTCAGTTGAGCGCCTACATTAAGGTAGGAACGGAACAACTGCGCCAGCTCGATATGGGCGGCCAGGAACGCGAGATCAGCGCGCTGCACTGCGACGTGCGCGGCTTCACCACCTTCAGCGAACAGCTTGACCCGGAAAAGCTGATGGAGATCATCAACAGCTACATGAGCCTGTCCAGCGATGCCGTCGATCTTTACGGCGGGGTAGTGGACAAGTACATGGGCGATGCGGTGACCGGGTTGTTCAACACGCAGTTCAACCCACAGGAAGATCACGCCGTTCGCGCGGTTCGCGCCGCGATGAGCATGATGTACGACCTGTACGCGCTGCACGAGGTGCTGCCGGAACAGCAGCGCTTGTTCTACGGCATCGGCGTGCATACGGGCATGGCTGTGTTGGGCAATATCGGCGGCAAAGATCGCCGCGAGTTCGGCGGGCTGGGCGACGCCTTCGACCTTGCCAAGCTGCTCCAGGAGAACGCCCAGGGTGGGGAGGTGCTGATCAGCGAGGCAACCTACGAGCGCGTGCAGGAGTTCTACGAATGCGAGGCGATCCCGCCGCGCAAGAACAAAGGCCGCCCGGACTTCACTACTATGTATAAGGTGCTGCGCCACAAACGCCGCAATACCCCGGTTGACCTGGATAAATTAGAGTTCTGATCTCAACGATAAGCGAACGAGAGCGTCATCATGGCGCTCTTTTTGTTTTCCCAAAACAACCCCTCAATATCGGGGGTGTAAAAATTGTATACATTTTTTATGCTCAAGATGTAAATGCTGAACTTATTCATCTTTATCCACTGGGAGGGACGTTGACATGGGTATCTATTTCTGCAACACCACCAACTGTCCGGGCCACACCAGCTTTGCAGCGCAGTGCGGCATCGTTACGCGCGACTATTCCGATTATGATTATCCGGTTCTCACCATCTTCAAGGACATGGTCGATCTCGACCCCGGCGACTCGACGCCGACCGAACCTGTCGAGTTCGACACCGAACCCGCCGACCCTGTCACCCGGACAGGCAAGATGAAGGCAAAAACCGATTTCATGGACAAGTCGTACCGCATCAAGAACTTGCGCATGAAATAGGGCGGCAGCAAAATCTGAAACAGAAGCGGGCCAGGGATGTTCTCCCTCGCCCGCTTTGTTTTACGATGACAGCTTGTTTACCCGGCCAGCGTGAACGAGTCCAGCACGGGGTAGAAAACAGCTTCGATCAACGCCTCGGCATCCTCTGCTGAGGTGGTCAGCGTCACGATATAGGTGCTGCCGTTGTCTTCCAGCAGCGCGATTTGTGTCGGAAAGCCCATCAGTTCGATGCTGTAGAGTGTCCAGGTCAGCCCATTCGCCTCGCGTGTGCCGCTGCTTTCCGGCGCGGCATCCAGTCCGGCCTGCGCGGCAATCCCCTGGAGGATGATCGCACCGGAAGCGGGCGCGCTTTGCACCACCAGCGCGGTCTGGTCGGTTGGGCCGTCGGCGCGCGCATATACCCCGGTCATCAGCTCCGACCAGCCTTCCGGAATGACCGTGCTGTACGCCTCAGTCGTCAGCGGCACGAGCGTGACGGTAGCAGGTTCAACGGCCTCGCCCGCAATTTCGAAGTCAACGGCGGGCAACCCCGCGATGCAGCTTGTATCAGGATCGGCGGCAGGGTCGTTCAGGAACGAAACGGCAATCGACGCGGGGCATTCCTGGAGCGCGGCGTCGTGCCCCATGTTGGGCAGTTCGACGAAGGTGCTGCTGCTCAGCGTCTCAGCGGCCAGGCGCCCCCAGGCAGGCGGGGTGACTGGGTCAAACTGGCCGGAGAGTAGCAGCGTCGGTACATCGCTGGTCACAGGCTCGTTTTCCACTGCGGCAGCCTGACCCGACGGCCAGATCGAGCAGAAGCTGCTGGCATCACCGGTGCTGGCATAATAATCGGCAAGCTGCGGGTAGGCCGCGAGCGCCGCTTCGAACGCCCCTGACGGCGTGAACGTCGCTTCTTCGTTGCACTGCACCGACGTATACATGCCACGGCTCACGCGCGATTCCGTCGCCAGATACAGCGCGAAATAGGTCGCGAGTGTGTTGTAATCACCGTTCCTGGCATCGTAGATCATTTTCGGCATGGTTGGTAGCAGGTCAGTCGAATACAGCGCGAAGAACAGCCCGGTAATCAACTCGTTGCCGTCGATCAGCGCGTCTTTGGTCTCGCCCGTCTCGAAGTTGGTCACTGCGATGGTGACCGGGTTTGCATTCCACTGCTCAACAAGATCGTAGAATACGGTCTTCAGGTCGGGGTAGGCGGCGTTGCACGCTGCATCCGCCGCGCAGCCGTCAAACAGTTCATTCAGTACGCGATCAGTACTGGCAATCGTATCCGTGAACAGGTCGACCTGTGGCGGGTAGATCGCTCCGATCACAACACTCCGCAGCGCTTCCGGAAAATCGCGCATGATCGTCAGCGCCAGGCGTGAGCCATATGACACGCCAAGCACGTTGATCTGCTCGTAGCCCAGGGCGATGCGCAGATCGTTGATGTCTGCCGCGTTGCTGGCGCTGTTGTAGGCCGCCAGATTGATGCCTTCACCCTGTAGGCGTTCCGCACAGGCTTTGGCGGACTCGGTATAGGCGGTCAACATGTCGTCTAGTGCGGGGTCTTCAAACAGGATTGTCGAGCTTGCCTCGCTGAATTCCGGGCAGTCCAGCGCTGGCTCTGAAAAGCCAATCCCGCGCTGGTCGAGCAGAATTACGTCGCGATCCTCGTTGAACGTGCCGAAGATGCTATCGAACACCAACGGGTAAAGGCTCAGGACTTCGCCGCCGGGGCCACCCTCCAGGTAGATCAGTGGGTCAGACGCCGTTGGGTTTTCCGCTTTGAATGTTGCGACCGCGATCTTGATTTCCGGGCTGTCCGGGTTGGCTCGATCCTCGGGGACGATCAGATAGCCGCATTCTACAGTGTTGTCTGCCGATGTCGCGAACCAGCAGTTCGCTTCTTCGAAGCGCGGGGTCGTCCCCTGAGCAGCGGCAGGAAGGATGCTGAGCAGTGCGATGAGCGCCACCAGGATCATCATTGTCTTACGCATGAATGGTTTCCGTTTCTCCTCTTGAGTGCTTACAATCCGAATGTAACATCTTGTTTTTCAAGAGTGTCACCGTTTAAAATCCTTTTTCAACGTACCACAGGTTTTTGGCAAATGTCAATACGTTGAAAAAAGATTTCTAATGGAGACTTGCAGCATGTCGCAGACTCCCTTGCCAGACGATCAGCGCATCTTGAGCGATCTGGAAACACTCAAAATCTATTTTGATCCACTACGCACCCGAATCATGCAGCTTCTGGTCGGCCAGCCGCGCACGGTGCATGATGTGGCTGAACAGCTCGGCGTGCCCTTCACGCGCCTGTACTACCAGTTCAATTTGCTGGAGAAACATGGCCTGATTCGCGTTGTCGAGACGCGCACCTTGGCCGGAGCAGTGGGAGAAAAATTCTATCAGATCAGCGCGCGCGAGTTCGTCGTAGACCGCAGACTGCTAACGATGGACGATGATGGTGAACAGCGCGGCCTGAATGTGATTCTCGATACCGTGCTCACGGAGACCGCCGATGACATCCGCGCCAGCGTCCGGGACGGATTGGTTGATCTCGCACGCATGTCCCCGGATGGCAAAGCCTTGTTCATCCGGCGCGGCAGCTTCATGATGACACCGGAACGCGCCAGACTCTTTCAGGAAAAGATCATCACGTTGTTCAAGGAAACGTACGTCGAGCAGTCCGAAGCTGATGACCAGCTTTATGCCATCGCCATCGCCTTCTACCCGACTTCGTTCACGCACGGCGCTGCCGACGATCCGGAATCGTGGAATGTGCCGGACGCTTGACAAAACACTACAACCATTCTTACAATGAAAACGCTGTGACGAACAGATAGGTGTTCCACACAGTTTCGATTGATGTGCTAGAGGAAGTTGGCGAACATGTCGCGTGGAATCAGCCATAGCTAACCTGCCCTGATCGGGGGCATTGCTCATGCTGGCGCTGCGGACGCTGTTCGTTGAGATTCTATTGGCACATTGAACATCCACCAGATGCGATTGTGCTGCGCTGCATGAGTTTTGCTCGTGCAGCGCTTTTGATTCATTGTGTGATTAATGGCGCTTTACAGGTATCTTGTGACCCGTTATGATCTTTGCGGAGTGGAAATGGACACTCATAACCCGGAGAAAATGATGACTGTGAATGCCTTTGTAAACACTCCTTTGCCACGAGCATTCCAGGCGCGACCGGCGACGCTGGCCGATGTGGAAGCGGCGGTTGACCTGATGAACGCCTGCACCATCAAAGTTATTGGCGAGTCCGATGAAACAGTTGAGAACGTGCGCTCGAACTGGCAGCTCCCCGGCTTCAGGCTCGATACGGATGTCATCCTGGTATTTAGCGACACAGGCGCGCTGGCCGGGTTGGCCGAGGTGGAAGATGCGCGTAGTCCGATGACGCCGTTTCTGGAAGTCTACGTGCATCCCGATTATGAGCAGAGCGGAATAGGTGGCTTTCTGGGCGAATGGGGCGAGGCGCGCGCCCGCCAGGCCATAGAACGCGTGCCTGCTGAAGCGCGGGTGGCGATGCACGCTGCGACGTATGAACAGGATACCTGGTATCGCGGGCTGCTGGAAAGCTTCGGCATGGCACCCATGCGCCACTTCTGGTCAATGCGTATCGACATGGACGCGCCGCCGGAATCCGTCACCTGGCCGGAGGGGATCACGCTGCGCACGCACGCTGCAGGTGATGACGCGCGCCCGGTGCTGCACGCCCGCCGCGACATCTGGCGCGACCACTGGGGTTACACCGAGCAGCCTTTTGACGAGGAATTCCCACGCTGGTGGCATCAGTGGCAAGAGGGCTATGACCCGTCCCTGTGGTTCCTGGCGATGGATGGCGAAACCATCGCAGGTATCTGCCTGTGCAAATACCGCGAATTTGACGAGGGGCTGATCGGTTGGGTGCAGACGCTCGGTGTGCGCCGCGAATACCGTAAGCGCGGGCTGGGGCTGGCGCTGCTGCGTCATGCGTTCGGCGTCTTCTATGGTCGTGGCAGCCGTTCGGTCGGCCTGGGCGTGGATGCATCCAGCCTGACCGGGGCGACGCGCCTGTACTTCAATGCCGGGATGTATGTGAAACAACGCTTCGATGTCTACGAGAAGGAACTGCGCTCGGGCATCGATATGGTGACACACGAACTTGAGGACTAATGAGTGAAATTCATCCCAGGCCTTACGAGGGTCTGGCTGACCTGGAACGCATCAAAGCGCTCAACCGCGAAGGGCGGCGCTTTAACCCACTCTCGTCATATCTGCACAACGGTGATCTGGACTGGTGGCTGTTCTACGGCGACCGGAATGAGAACTGGAGTGAGATGATCTGGTTGTGGGAAGATCAGGCGCGCGCG
>JAEUQX010000518.1 GCA_016788625.1 Anaerolineae bacterium | reverse complement strand
CTCGCGGGTGATCTCATCGACCAGCTTGTCAAAATCGGCGTTGTTGACTCGTTTCATGGTTTGCTCTCAACCTGACAGCGCGGTGTAGATTATCCACATCATACCGCAGAACGGGCGATAAAGCAGGCTTTGGGTCTAGCGCCGGGTGTATTTCAAAATAGGGCGCGATACGCGCATGGGAGGATATACGCCCTAGCTCCGCTACACGCCACAGATTTTCGTAGGGGAGGATTAGGCGCTTGCGCCGTATATCCTCCCGCTGCCCCCAAATGAAATGTACCCGCCTACCGCCGTGCATCTTCGTCTGCGAAGGTTGCCAGCAAATAACGTTCGTCCTCGCTCAGCGCCGCGCGCAGCAGCAGATCGGGCCGCTGCTGCCAGGTGCGCCGCAGCCCCTGCTCACGCCGCCAGCGGGCAACCCTGGCATGGTCGCCTTCTTGCAGCACCTGCGGCACGGCCAGTCCGCGAAACACCGGCGGTCGGGTGAAGTGCGGGCCTTCCAGCACCCCGTCGGCGTGGCTGTCGCTGTCCGCAGCGCCCTCCGCGCCCAGCACACCGGGGATGTGCCGCACCAGCGCGTCAATCATCACCATCGCGGGCAGTTCGCCGCCTGTCAGCACGTAATCCCCGATGCTCAGCTCATCGGTGATCACCAGTTGGCGCACGCGGTCATCGATACCCTCGTAACGCCCGCACACGAATACCAGCCTCTCGTACCCGGCCAGCGCCTTCGCGATCTGGTGATTGAAGACGCGACCCTGCGGCGTCATCAGCAGCACTGGCGTGCCCGGCGCGGCGTCCGCCAGGGTGTGTTCGACGGCGCTCACGACCGGTTCGGCTTTCATAATCATGCCGCCGCCGCCGCCGTAGGGAATATCATCCGCTGTGCGGTGCTTGTCGGTCGTGAAGTCGCGGATGTCGTGCAGCCGCAGGTCGAGCAGGCCGCGATCACGCGCCTTCCACAACATACTCTCGGTCATCGGCCCCTGAAACATGGCAGGGAACAGCGTGAGAACATCAATACGCATAGGCTGCACATTCCTTCGTCACAAATTTAGGCAAAATGCTGTCGGAGATGCTTGCGGTTCAGCGCGGGACGACATATGCTCATCATGAACCGATTGTACGCTCAACCTGCTGCCACGACCAGAAATCAGGGACGACATGAATCAGTTGCCCACCGAAAAACCGCCCCATTGGATACTGAGTCAGCGCTGGAGCCAACTGTTGTTCGCGCATTGGCCGATTTCCCCGCGGTTGCTGCGCCCGTTGATCCCGCCAGCATTGGAAATCGACATGTTCGCGGGCGATGCCTGGGTGGGGATCGTGCCGTTTTACATGAGCAAGGTTCATATCAACCATCTGCCCAGGATACCGGGAACTGGCGAATTCTGTGAACTGAACGTGCGCACGTATGTGACGTACAAGGGTCGGGCAGGCGTGTGGTTCTTCAGTCTGGATGCCAGCAGCCCTCTGGCGGTGTTCGGCGCGCGGCGCTTCTTCAAGCTGCCCTACTACACTGCTGACATGCGGCTGGTGAAAGAGCAGAACTTCATCCACTATCACTCGCGGCGTTTCCATCCAGGCGCGGCCCCGGCTTTCTTCGAGGGCAGCTACGTGCCGACCTCGCCGCCCAGCCAATCGCGCCCTGGCACGCTTGAGCACTGGCTGACCGAACGTTACTGCCTGTACGTCTCCACGGGGCGCGGGCGCGTCCTCTATCGCGCGGACATCCAGCACACGCCCTGGCCGTTGCAGCAAGCCGAAGCCGACTTTCGCACCAATACGATGGCCGCCGCTGGCGCTATCCGTCTGCCGAAGATCTCGCCGCTGCTACATTATGCCGAGCAGATCGACGTGCAGGCGACCGGGATATACCGCGTGTGACGAGCAGTGCCAGCAGCCACAACGCCCAGGCCGCTGCCCCCGCGACCCCGATGCCCGGCCACCAAGCCGGTTGATAGGCGAAGACCACGCGGCTCTCACCTGCTGGCACAGCTACAGCGCGGAACAGAATATTGGCGCGCATAATCTCCGCAGGCACATCGTCCACCGTCGCCGTCCAGCCGGGATAGTAAGCGTCGGTCAGCAGCAGATAGCCCTCAGCACTCACGTTCACGGCAATCTCGACGCGCTCCGCCGTGTAGCTGACGATGCGAGTCTGCTCTGCCTCTGTGCTGTTCTGCCCCTCTGTAGTGAATGCTTCCGTATTTTGCCGCTCATCCCCGGTCAGCACCACCGTTTGACGCGGGTCGAATGACGGGTCACGCAGCAGCGCCAACGCAGCGGCATTGTCCGGCGCGCTGACAGCCTGACCGACCACGAACGCGCGCGGCAGGGCTGCCGTGTTCTCATACAGCTTGATGTCGCTGGAAAGCAGCCTGTTCCAGGGCGGTAGCGTCACCTGCACGAACGCGCCCGTGCGTGTATCGACCAGCGTCACAGCACGCACGCTCAGCGCGGTTTCGGCGCGCAGGGTGATGCTCCCCGGCGTGAGCGGCGCGGCGAACCCGTAACGTGTCAGGCTGAATTCTGTGACAGGCTGCGTTCCAGCAGCGCCGAGCGTCACGCCGTCATCTGCTATTACGGCAGGCGCACAGGCAGCAGCTTCCCCCTCGCAGGCGTACAGCACATCCAGCGCGGTCGCCTGGAAGGGCTGCGGCATGATCAGCAGCGTTTCGCCCGCCGCGAGCTTCTGCGCGAACGTGGCATCATAGGCCACATCCTCGTGCCAGATGTCGCCAACCTTATCGACGATCAGGTAGCGCGTGTTGCTCAGGTCGAGCCAGCGCTGCTCCGGGATGCACGCGCCGCGA
>JAEUQX010000435.1 GCA_016788625.1 Anaerolineae bacterium | reverse complement strand
GGCCGAGGTCTCCGCGCGGCTCGCGGATTTCAGCGTTTTCACGGCGGAAGACCCGCGCACCGAGTCGCTCGACATGATCCTGGAGGCGATGGCGCAGGGTGCGATCAGCCAGGGTGGAGTCGAGGGTCAGACGTTCATCCGTGTGCCTGACCGGGGTGCGGCGCTCTACCGTGCCTGCCAGATGGCACAGGCCGGGGATGTGGTCATCGCCTGCGGCAAAGGTCACGAGCAGAGCATGTGCTTCGGCACAGTCGAATACCCCTGGGATGACCGGGATGGCTTGCGCGCGGCGCTGCGCGGGACGCCGCTCAAAACGCTGCCCACCGCGACCGGATAATCCGTATCCGCGCTTAGTTGTATCCATTCACCTATCCGCAAAATTCGTCTTCTCGGATGCTTCGCTGGGTGTCCCTACACGGGAGACCATTCGTAGGGACGTGCAACAGCACGTTCGAGATTTCCGGTACTGTGAACAGATACGCTGTAACTACCTCGCCAATGTCACATTAGCTCAATGCAATATTTCGCATGGGAGGGGATCCTAGAATTGCGGCTTGTTGCGATTCTGTGATCTACCGCAGTGCTAAACAAAACATATGTCGAATGTGACACTGGCGAGCTAATCACCGATAGGCGGTGATAGGTTGGTTTAGCGGGTTAGCACAAGTGATAAAAACCATGATAGAATATTCGTAATTGTTTTGTCTGACTATACAGGGCTACTATAAAAATGCGAAACTTCTTACATTACTTTCGTCGCTTCTTTGTTTTCTGGTTCTTAGCAATGGCTGCTGTAGTGGTATTTATGGCTACGATGAGCCAGAATGCGAATTCAGCGGTTGTGGCTGTGGTTTTGGTGCTTGTATTTGTGGGTATGCCGGTTTTGTATTCGCTTGGTACATTGATTATCAACCCGCTGATAAGGCGTCAATGGCGCAGCGTTGGCATGGGTTTATTAGTGACCGGTGGTTTCGTTATCGGAGGTTTAATATTAATAGATATTGTACCAAAATTTATTGCCTCTATAGGCCCACTCATTCTTCCCGCTATCGTGATATTTTTTATCATTGGAAATATGATTAAGGGGTCTCCAAAACTAGGCTGGGACGCGGCTCAACGACACGAGGAGGAAGGCGAAGCCAACACGAAAAAACCCAACTAGTGATAGCGACGAAGCCAGCTTTCATATCCAGGTTTTACCCAATAAGGGATTTTTCTATGAAACTCAAGTGGTACGGGTAACTACTACGCCAATCTCCGATTAAAAACCTGTTCGATAAAATGAGCGGCGTAGTAGTCACGATAAGCTTAGTTTCACACCCGCTCCTCGTCTATATGAATGAAGGATAATTAGCGAGGAGAACGGATATGAAGCGCATTGTATTGAGTCTGGTCATAGTTCTGGCCACGTTGGGTTTCGCGCTCGTGGCGGGCGCGCAGGACGAGAACATGACCGCCGCCCACATCGAGCAGATCGTCACGGAGTTGTGGAACGCCGGGGATGACTCGGCCATCGCTGATCTGATCGCCGAGGATGTTGTCGTCAACCTGCCGCCATCGCTCAATGTTAACCCACCCTTTAGCGGTCACGAAGGCTATCTGATGAATGTGATGGGCTGGCGGGCGGGGCTGCCCGACCTGAAGATCGAGGTGCTGCACCTGATCGCCAGCGATGAACTAGCCGCCGCGCGCGTGATGATTACGGGCACGCAGACCGAAACCTTTTTCGGCATTCCAGCGACCAATGCTGAACTGGCCTTCGCCGCCAACATCCTCTATGAACTCGACGACGAAGGCAAGGTCGTGGCTGAATGGTGGGAGTGGGATACGACGCTCGAACTAATTCAGTTGGGTCTATTCACCCCGCCCGCGCCACCGCAGTAACGAACGCAAATCCATTCGGAGTTTCGTCTTCAAGTCCCCTCTCCGCAGGGAGAGGGGATTGAGGGGTGAGGTTTCCCGGTCACATGACGCTCGGCAAACCGAAGCGCGCAAACAACGGCGGCATAACAAAATGATCAATCTGCACAATGCGTTCACCATCAGTCCGCAGGGCTTGCAGACAGAACGCAGCATAGCCCGTTGGCGTGCGTTGATACAACGCAAAAGCGGGTTGACCATTGGCGCGTGTGGCTCGCAACAGCCAGGCTGCCCCACTAGGGAACACGACCGACTGCAAGAAATGCTGCGCGCCCAGGCTGCCGTTGTACCATGCGCGCATCGGCGGCATGGTGATCACAACATCGTCGCGCAGCAGGTGCAGCAACCCAGGGATGTCGCGCTGATTCCAGGCCTTCAGGTAACGGTCGAGCAAATGTTGTTCGGCGCTGGCGAGCGGACGCACAGCCGGGACGGTCTCGCTCTGAAGAGTCTTGCGGGCGTGCAACAAAGCGCTGTTGACCGCAGAGGGAGTACTGTCCAGGAATTGCGCGACCTCTTGCGCCTGCCAGTTGAGAACATCACGCAAGATCAGGATAGCGCGCTGGCGAATGGGCAGTTTCTGAATCATGGCGATGAACGCCAGGCTGATACTTTCTTGCTGCGAATAATGCAGCTCTGGATCGGCATCCAACCCGCTGTACCAGCTTTCCGGCAGCGGTTCGATCCAGTGAAGCTCCAAGTCAGGCGTCAGTGACGGCAGCGCAGCATCAGCAATGGCAGGTGTGAGCGGCACAAGGCGACGCATCGGGGCGCTTTTGAGTAAGTCCAGGCAGGCGTTGGTGGCAATGCGGTACAGCCACGTCCGCAGTGAGGCGCGTGATTCATAACGGTTGAGGTTCAGCCAGGCGCGCAGCAGAATGTCTTGCAAGAGATCTTCCGCATCCTGGAGCGTGCCGACCATGCGGTAACAGTAAACGAGCAGTTCGCGGCGGTACGGCTCGACCAGTAGGTTGAAACCATCTGAGTCACCACCCCTCGCCCGGCTCAATAGGTTGTCAGCGTCCATCAGCACTTCCTATCACATAACCACCCCATATGTAGACGAGATAGCACTGCAAGAATCAGCATCGGAAATGCAGTCCGGTCTCAGGTTGATGATACTACGCTAAAAAACGCCTTGCCTGTGGCAGCCTCGCCTATTGCCTGCACCTACAAAACGCAGCGAGAATCCAAAAGGCTCATCACATCATCAGTAATGGAGTCGCCGTTGATTATGACGTTGGGTAAACGTCAGGTTACAAGCTGCATGACCGACCTATAATGCAGAGCATGGAAAAACACAAAAACGATCTGGGATTCGAGTACGTCGTCGTTGAGGATAAGCCCAAGGGCAAACCGAAACGCAAACCTAAGCCGCTGCTTCGGCGGCGCACGCTGTTCGTCGTCCTCGGCGCGCTGGCCGTGCTGATCGCGGGCGTCGTGCTGTATGCAGTGCCCGTGCAAATCGTCACCCAGCCGGCCGGGGCGCTGAGCAATTATGCCGAAGCGGTACGCATCGGCGGGGCCACCAGTGCAACTACACTGGGCTGGATTCCGGTTGATGCCAACAGCGAAACTGTTGCCTGGTCGCCGGATGGTGACTACATCGCCATCGGCGGAACTGTCGAACCGATTCACCTGTATCGCACATCTGACCCCGAAGCGGCGCCCATCACAGTTGACGCGCATGGGGGTGTCCATGCGCTGGCCTTCAGCCCGGACGGCCGCCTGATCGCCGGACTGCGTTATGGTGTGTCGGAAATCATGGTGTGGGACACCACAACAGGTGAGCCGGTCGCCCGCACGCCCTACGACGAAGACAGCTACCCTGCCCTGGCTTTCCGCCCGGACGGGGAAATCGTGGCGATTGGCTGGAAGAGCCGCCAGCTTCTCATCTGGGATACGGTAAACGAGCCGCAGCGCATGGGGCTGACGGATGCACCCGCGAATGTCACCCACTTCGCCATCAGCCCGGACGGTAAACGCATCGCGGCAGGCGATGATCAGCAGCAGCTCTGGCTGTGGGACGCTGAAATTGGATACGCGATGCACCGCTGGTACGCGGAGAGTTACGAGAACACCTACGCGCTGACCTTTAGCCCGGACAGCAGCGTCCTGGCGACGGGCGGCAGCGACAAATTCGTAAAAACGTGGAACGTCGAGCGGCAGAACAATCTGTTCGGTCAATATGGGCACGCCGACAGCATCACTGCGCTGGCTTTTCGTCCGGATGGGCGTGTGCTGGCATCGGGC
>JAEUQX010000657.1 GCA_016788625.1 Anaerolineae bacterium | reverse complement strand
ACGCGACCCGCGAGGAACCAATGGTTGCGGTCAACGCCGCTGTCGATGATGGCAACTGCCTGTCCTGTGCCGTCGTAACCGAGTTTCCAGGCTTCGTTCGCGCCCGTTAACGCGATACTGTTCTCCATGAACAGGGTGAGTTGTTTTTCTTCGGAGACGGCGCTGACCTGCGGCGAACTCAGCAGCGCTTGTAACCCCGCTGGGTCAACCGTGAGCGTCATGTAGGGGAAGAGTTGGAAGGTAGTGACGCTGTTGACGTCGTAGCCGGACAGTGTACCGAGTAACGCTGTCTGCGCCTGGCGGATGGACTGTTCTTGCGCCTGGGCCGCAGCAGCAGTCAACATCGGCACAGGCTGCGCGGCTACATTCAGGCGCACGACGACGCGAACGCTGCCATCCGTCTGCGCTTTGCTGATCAGGTCAGCAGCATTGGTCTGGCCGTAAACTGGCAGCGCTTTGCCAATGCCGAAAGCCGCTATAACCATAAAGGTGATCAGAATCCGCAGACGGAATTTCCGCGCAATCATACCTCGCCCCTTTTACTGTCGAGTTCGGAAGCGCAGAATCTACCGTAAATCAAACAACTTCACAACACGTTAAGAATGTGTGCGAATCTGAAGTAGCAAATCCGATTGTCCTACAAACGATCAGCGGCATCCCGCGAATCTGACGGGATCAATACAACGCGAAGGCCTCCTCAAGCTCGGCGCGCAGTTGCAGGTAGCTGTCGTAGCGGCTGCGGGCGATCCCGCCGGACTCGACGGCGGCGCGCACGGCACAGCCCAGCTCGTTGTGATGGCTGCAATCGTTGAACTTGCACTTGCCAACCAGCGGCGCGATCTCCGGGTAGTAGCCGTCCAGTTCTTCCGGCTCGATATCCCACAACGTCAGCGAACGCATCCCCGGCGTATCGGCGAGGTAACCGCCAAATTCCAGCCGGATCAGCACGCTGTCGCGGGTGGTGTGCAGCCCCTCGGCGCGGCGCTGGCTGACGGCCTTGACCTTGCGCCCCAGCCCCGGCTGCACAGCGTTCAGCAGGCTGGTCTTGCCCACGCCCGACGGCCCGGTGAAGACCGAGATGCGCCCCGCCAGCAGCGCCCTCAGCTCATCGACCCCCAGATTGTCGCGCGCGCTGGTGTACAGCACCGTGTAGCCGACCTTCTCATAGACGCCAAAGCGGGCCCGCACGGCGGAGTTGTCTTCCAGATCGAGCTTGTTGACGACGATGAACAGCCGCTCAATGTCTGACTTCTCACCCGTGACCAGGAAGCGGTCGAGCATCTTCAGATTGGGCGCAGGCTGCGCGGCGGCAAAGACGAACAGCGCCTGTTCCGCGTTGGCGATGATCACCTGCTCACGCAGCGCCTCGCCCGCCCCGCGTTTGCCCTCTGTCCGCATAGCGCGAGAGAGCACACTCGTGCGCGGATGTACGGCCTCGATGCTGCCCGTACCATCCGGTAGTAAACTAATCTGTACCCGGTCGCCGACAGCAGCAATATCCGACGACTGGGCTTCTTCCAATAATCGGCCTCGTAAACGACAGGTAATAACTTGTTGATTTGTTTGAACTTCGACCCCGAAAAAGCCGCTCTGGTCGGTGACGACCAACCCCTCAATCAACTGTTCAGACGCTTCACTCAAAGGCATCCTCGCTCAATCTTCGCTGGTGCGCGTACGATGCATACATTATAGCGGAGAATTTGTTTGGCGTATCCAGCGAGAGTTGCGTTACCACACAAAACATTCGTGCACCTGTTGCCGCAGCGTCTCCAAAGTCTTGCGCTGATCATCGGCGGGACTTGTCCCAAACAGCGCCAGGCGATCCAGATAGACATACAGGATGCGCAGGCGTATGAACCAGTTCAACTGCGTGAACAGGAACGGGTCAATGGGGAAAACATCGCGGTAGCCCGCCAACAGCCACGCGCGGTACTGGTCGCGCTCGGATGATGGATAGTGCCGCAGCGTCGAGAGCGCGATGGCAATGTCGGATATAAACCAGTGATAGCAGCAGTTGCCAAAGTCAAAGGCCGTGATGCCGCTATGCGGGTCGTAGTGGAAATTGCGGTAACTGAAGTCAGCGTGCGTCAGGCCGTAGCTGTCACGGTTGGTTGGCAGACGGCTGAGATGATCCATCACCGTATCGAGTTCGCGCAGGGAGGCGCTGTCGCTGGCGGGAATGTAGCGGCGGGCGTTGGCGATCAGGTCTTCGTCCATCCACTGCCAGCGGCGAGCATCGCTGGGCGGCTCATAAGCGCGTGCGGCCTGGTGGATGTGCGCCAGCGTGCGCCCCCATTCGCGGAAGAAGGCCTCGCGCCAATACGGCGACTCCGGCGTGACCTGAACACCGGGGGCATACTCAAACATCGACGCAAGCAGGGTCTCGTCGCCCACGCTGCCCGCTTCAATCAGGCTGCCGCGCCGCGAGGGGATGGGCAGGCTGACCTGTACGCCGCAGCGTCCGAGGTGCGCGAGGAAATCCAGCTCGGCCTGATTGACCGGCTGCGAGCGGTCTTTGGGATCGGTCAGGCGCAGGATGACGCTGCGCCCATCCAACTGGCAGCCGTAGACCGAGTTGCCGAAGTCGCCGATGTGCTGAATGGTGGCAGCATCCACGCCCCATCGTTCAGCGAACAGCACGGCAAAGGCGCGGTTGACTTCGGGCTGGTCGGGTATCCACATGCGCTACTGCCGCTGCTTGCGCTTCCAGGTGTCGTGGGCGCTCTTGGCGTCGTCCGTGCCGATCTTCCTGAGCGCTTCGGCGGCGGCGCGCTGCACCTCTTTGTCGCGGTCGCCGTTCAGCACCCGGATGATCTGCGGCACCGCATAGATCACATTCAGTTCACCCAGCGCCCACACAGCGGCCTGGCGGAACTGCGACGAGTTCGAGCGTTCGCCCAGCGCGCGCACCAGCGGCGGCCCGGCCTTGGGATCACCGATGTCCGCCAGCGCCCACACGGCTGCCGTGCGGCGCTTATCGCTGGTCGACTCGAGGACGCTGATCAACGCGTCTACGGCATCCTGCCCCAGATTAGCCAGCGCGGCGATCACCACCTGACGCACTTCCGGCACGCTGTCCTCGACGGCGCTGATCAACCCTTGCAGCGCAGCCGGGTCGCGCAGATCACGCAGCAGCACCGCCGCAGCCAACCGCGCCTCCGAGCGCCCGTTATGCAGCGCGTGCAGCAGCGGCTGCATCACCCCATCACCCATCTGCCGGATGGCCTTGTAAGCGGAATCCTTGACCCCCTCGTCGGGATCATTCATCGCGTCCAGCAAACGCGAAATCGCGACAACCTCGCCCAGCTTGCCCAATGAGTCGGCTGCGGCAGCCCGCACGCGCGCGCTGGGGTCAGCCAGGCCGTTGAGCAGTTTCTGCAGCGCACGCGGGTCACGCACGTTGCCCAGGGCGCGCATCACTGTCATACGCACCAGCTTGTTGGGGTCCATCGCGGCATCCAGCAGCGGGGGCAAACCGTTGGTCTTCGCCCGCAGCGCCTGCGAAGCAATCTCGCGGACGCGCGGATTGGGGTTGCCCAGGCTTTGGATCAGTCGGGGGATACTGGCATCGCCCATGATGAACAGCGTCCGCAGCACGCGGAGTTCACGCTCACGGTCGGTCGCACTCTCCAGCAGGATTGGCACCGCGTCATCACCCAGTTTGACCAGCGCATTCGAAGCCAGCAGGCTGACCGACTGGTCGCGGTCATACAGCGCTTCCGCCAGCACCGGGCCAGCCTTTATCCCGATGCGCGTCAGTACCTTGACCGACTCCTTACGCAGCGCCGGGTGACCGTTGTGCAAAAAGTCGCGCAGCGTGTTCATCGCCCGGATGTCTTTCTCGTTGGTCAGTTCTTGCAGCATCTCCAATGCGCGCAGTTTGATCGGGCGCAGCGGGTGATTCAGCACCTTGAGCAGTTCTTCGTAAGCAGCCGGGTCGTCAATCTCGGCAAGCTGCACCAGTTTGCGCTCACACTCCTCCTGGTCGAGGTTATCCAGCAGCCCGGCGGTGATACGATCAATGTGAGTGAGCGCTGTTTTGTGCCGCCGCTTGATATCCGTGATCGTCTCCAGCAGCTTTTCCCAGGGGCGGTTGTCCTGCATGGTGAAGTTCAGGTGATGCTTAGTCTTGATGTGATCGAGCATCTGATGTTCGCCGCTGATCGGTTTCAGCACCAGTGGCACAATCGTCAGGCGCAGCGCCGATGCAAAGCCAATTTCATAGCTGACGTTGTGCGAGCGCACCGAATCTGGCGTGAGGATCAACAACATCCCATACGCGCTGCGAATGGCGCTGTTGATCTCATCCAGCCAATTATCCCCCGCGCGAATGCTCGTGTTGTCGATCCAGACCCGCACCCCCTGTGATGCGATGTGCTGGGTGAGTTGTTCGGCAAACTGCACGTCCTCGGCGGCATGGCTGTAAGAAATGAAAACATGTTCCATCAGGTCTCTCTCTAACCACTGCGCTTCTTACTTGCACTGATAATAACGCACCCTCATTTCAAACTCCAAACAAATCCGATAGTAATTTTCGCAATGTCAATAGGCTTTTCGTCGCACTGTGCCAGATGAGAAATGCGACTCAGTACCGTGTAAGAATCAGCCGCACGACACATTCTGGTACAATGTCCCTACATCAACATCACGAGGTCTATTATGGAACAAGCCGCTCAACCCGTTGACGAGAACAGAGAACAGACACCCGACCCCGGCTTCGCCCCGCAAGCGCCCTCGGCCTATGCCAATCCGGAGACGCTGCTGGTCATCCCGCGCGCCATGGTCAATTACGTCATCATCGCGATTGTGTTCTTCGCGTTGGGTGCAGGCGTAGCACTGTTCGCCTCTACCTCGTTATTCAACGCCAACAGCGCCGAAAATCAGAAGCTGATCGGTGACGCGGTAGCCGCTGCCGTCGAGGCACTGCCAGCCGGACAGGTGGCACAGGAGCCGCGCCTCAAGGCTGGCGAACGCTACGATGTGCTCGCCGACACCGACCCCTCGCGCGGGCCAGTGGACGCACCGATCACGATTGTCGAGTTCAGCGATTTCCGCTGCCCGTATTGTGGTCGCTATGTGGCAGAAACGCTCACGCCCCTGCTGGCGAATTACGGCGACCGGGTGCGGATGGTCTTCCGCGACTACCCCATCCTGGGACCAGACTCGATCACTGCCGCGCTGGCGGGCGAGTGCGCCAATGCACAGGGTAAATTCTGGGAATTCCACGATCTGGCCTTCGCGAACCAGCGCACGCTCAACCGCGACACGCTGGTGGGATTCGCTGCCGAGCTTGGCCTGGACGAAGCCAGTTTTGCGAGCTGCATCGACAACGGCGAATACATGAGCGAGATCAGCGCGGACGCGGCTTATGCCAGCGAACTTGGTGTGACCGGCACGCCCGCCTTCTTCATCAATGGACGCTTCGTCAGCGGCGCGCAGCCGTATACGACTTTTGCCGCGTTGATCGAAGAAGAACTGAACGCCCTGCAAGAATCCGGTTCGTAACCCGCGCTCAGTCGGATGGAGGACGCAGCAATGCTGCCTGCGTTCTCCCCGCTGCTCACATCGTCACCCTCGTCTCCTGATAGGCGAAAATGCTGCCAGACCTGGCGCTGGTCTTTTCGTCTCACCGATCACCCCCTTCCCAGACCCAATTCCGCTGCTGCGACAGTTTGAGAATAGTCTGATTGTGCCGGTGTTGATCACGCTGGCGCGCAAGCGCGTTACGGGACGTGCGGCTGCGCGTGATGATCAGGATAACCACCGGCAGCCGGAGTGCTGAACATCGAACATCAGACGCTCCAGGCTAAGCCCGCGTGGATAATAGTTCCCCTCAGCCTGGCTAATATGCCTTATAATACTTTTCAATGGGGCATTCACTGTAATCACTGTACTTCCTATTTGAATGACAGCAAGTTTCAATGGAGGTATGATGAGTTTGTTGATTAGGGATTTCAATTTACTGAAACGACTGAGACAACGCGCGCAGCAAGAGAAGCTCTCGGTTGAACAGCTTTTGGAGAAATGGCTTGAGTCTGGACTTACTCAGCCGCAGCCAATCGTCGCTGAAGAACCGTTAAGCTATCGACCGCTGTTCGAGCATTCGAATGATGCGGTCTTCGCTCTTGAGCTGAACGGAAAAGTCATTGATCTGAATCAGCGTGTTGGCGAAATCTTTGGTTATTCCAGGGATGAACTCGTCGCGCTGTCATACCCTGGTCTGGTTGTACCCGAACAACGTGACCTGTGCGAAGCCGTTTTCCAGCAGCTTATTGATGGAGAGCATGTTCCTCTCTTTGAACGGACCTTCCAGCGCAAGGATGGCAGCCTGGTGCAGGGAGAAGTCAACATCGCAGCCGTGAACGATGAACAGGGCAACCCACGGTATATCCTGGCTGTCATCCGTGACATCACCGAGCGCAAGCGTGTAGCGCAGGAACTGGAGGAGCAGCGTCTGTTCATACAGAACATATTCGATACCAATCCGAATGTGCTCTATGTCCATAACATCGAGCATCAACAGACAGTCATTATTAACCACAGAATCCCGTCCGCAATCGGTTACAGCGATCAGGAAGTTGCGGAGATGGGCGAAAGTATTCTGGCACGGCTGGCTCATCCCGATGATCTCCCGCGCATTGCCGATCACTTTGCCCGCCTGCGCGATGCTGCTGACGAGGAAATCTTCGATCTGGAGTATCGAATGCGGCATCGGGATGGTTCTTGGCGCTGGTTTTACAGCCGCGATACCCCCTTCAAGCGCACAGCGGATGGGCGCGTCCAGGAGATTATTGGCACCGCCGTTGACATCACCGAACTTCGGCGCGCTCAGGAGGCCCTGCGCGACAGTGAAGCACGCCTATCCGGTGTCATTGCTTCAGCCATGGATGCGATTATTACGATTGATGAAGCACAGCAGGTCATCCTATTCAACGCCGCCGCTGAGCATATGTTTGGCTACAGCGCCACGGAGATGATTGGACACAAGCTTGATCGCGTCATTCCGCAGCGCTTTCGCGCGGCGCACAATGCGCACATTCGGCACTTTGGCGTGACGGGCATCACCAATCGCAAGATGGGGCATCTCGATCCGCTGTGGGGACTGCGACGCGATGGCCACGAATTCCCTATCGAGGCCTCGATTTCGCAGGTCAATACCGGTGACCGGGCGATCTATACCGTGATTCTGCGCGACATCACTGCGCGTCTTCGAAGCGAAAATGCCTTGCGGGAAAGTGAACAGCGACTGCGTCAGTTCATACGGCACTCACCAGCAGCGATTGCCCTGCTCGATACGGACATGAAGTACCTGTCCACCAGCCAGCGCTGGACGCAGGATTACCGGCTGGGCGAGTCAGACTTGACCGGGCGTTCGCATTACGAAGTTTTCCCGGAAACTCCGCAGCGCTTGAAAGAGACTTATCAACGCTGCCTGAAGGGGGCGACCGAGAAGAGCGATGCCGACCCATTCCTCCGCGCTGACGGCACGCTGGACTGGGTACGTTGGGAAATCCAGCCATGGCACAACAATGACGGAGAAATCGGTGGCATCATTATCTTCTCAGAAGTGATCACCGAGCGGGTGCAGGCGCAGAAGGCGCTGCTTGAGAGTGAAGAGCGTTATCGCGCAGTGGTCGAAGATGCCCCCCTCCTGCTAACGCGCTTCCGGCAGGACGGCGAGATCATGTTCGTGAACCAGGCCTATTGTGACTTTTTCAAAATGACATCTGACGAGCTGATCGGAAAGAATTTTTTGGATCTTTTACCAGAGGGCGAGCGAAACCGGGTGTGGGAGAATATTGCTGGACTGACCATTGAGTCACCCGTACAGACGCATGAACATCAGGCGATGAATCCCAATGGAGAGCTGTGCTGGCAGCGTTGGACGAACCATGCTCTCTTTGACTCCCAGGGCAGCCTTGTCGCTTACCAGTCCATCGGTGAAGATATCACCGAATACAAAGCGGCCCAGCAGCTTGCGCTCGATTTCGAACGTATCAAAGCCACTTTCCAGAATGAGCAGGAAAAGAATGTGCTCATCCAGCGCATCATCTCGGCTTTGTCGCATGACATGCGAACGCCCCTAACGGTGATCTCGATGTCGAGGGACATTCTTGAGCGTTACGCGGATCAACTCTCCGAGCAAAACCGTCAGACGCACCTCGCCAAAATCAAGAATCAACTCAACTTCGCGATTCAACTGTTGGAAGATACCGTACAGATGGCGCGCGGCAACCTGATCAACCAGGAGTTCAGACCGCTGCCAGTCAACCTCCCGATCCTGTGTACCGTCAGCATCGAAGAAATCAGCACGACCTATGGTAAAGGGCATCAGATGCAGTTCGTGAATAAGGGCAATATTGAGGTAGCGGTCGTTGATGAAACGCTCCTGAGCCGCATTCTCATGAACCTGCTCACCAATGCGATCAAATATACCCCCAACACCGAAAAGGGTATCCTGCTGGAACTGGACCGCCTGCAGAATTGGATCGTACTGCGCGTGATTGATCATGGCATTGGCATCAGTCCGGATACACAGCAGCACATCTTCGATCCGTTCTTCCGCGCCGACGATGTTCGGCACATTCAGGGCAGCGGCCTGGGATTGAGCATTGTGAAGGACTGTGTTGACCGCCATCAGGGTCAAATCGCGGTGCACAGCGAAATTGGCAAAGGAACCGTCTTCACCGTACAGATCCCGCTGATTGAGGGTGGAGGAGTCAGTCAGTAATGAGTCGTTCAAGCCGGACAGCGGGTCACTGTCGCGTCGTAAATAGAAAGGGACGGGTCATACCCCCGTCCCCAATATCAGTCAGCTTGTCTGCAAACGCTGTTTACGACCCGGCAGCCACTTCTGGCTCGTTGCAGGACAGGCAGTTCAGCGTGCGCGGGCGTTCGCCATTGACGACGCCAGCGACCCAATCGACCAGGGGTTG
>JAEUQX010000396.1 GCA_016788625.1 Anaerolineae bacterium | reverse complement strand
GAGAGGTTGAGCGAGTCGCTCGCAACCTGCCGTCTAACATGCTTTTCTTTGCCGTTGAACCCGATGATGCGAAAATCATCCCGCGCTGGGTGGAAACGCTTGCTCCCAAAGAAGTGTATCTTTATGAGGCCCACCGCCCCTGGCGCGATTTGTTTCATCTTCCTTTTATTGATCTGAACGCATATGCCCGTGAACTGTCCCAACACTTCCCTCAGCTTAAGTTTTGCACCTTGACCAACGCCGGGCAAGTCGTCACTGCTGAGGAACGTTGACTGATGCTAACGCCTATTGCACACGTGATTTGAGCTACAGCGCAGTTTCATGAAAGACAAACTGACAATGGCCGCTGAAGGTGACATATGTTTCATCACATTCCACAGCCGATACTAGACCGTATGGCTTATCTAGAACGACTTGATGCCCAGGATCGAACTGACAGTACGCCTCGCTCACAACGACTGCGGCAAATCCCTCCTAAGACGGGAAAATTTCTTGCCCTTCTGGCGAGTAATGTGCCAGAAGGTGACTGGATCGAGATTGGTACCAGTGCCGGTTATTCGACCCTGTGGTTGGCATTGGCATGTCGAGCTACGGGCGCGAAAATCACGACATTTGAAGGATTGGAAGAAAAGGTAAAGCTTGCAAGTGAAACCTTCAGGTTGGCAGGCGTGGGTGATGTAGTTGAACTGATCGAAGGGGACGCGCGCCACTACCTTTCGCGCTATTCGAACGTTGCGTTCTGCTTTCTGGATGCTGAAAAGGAGGTCTACCTGGACTGTTACGAAGCGGTAGTCCCTAATCTAGTACGTGGTGGACTGCTGATCGCTGACAACGCCATTAACCATGAACCTGCGCTGCGACCAATGCTGGATCGTGCATTGCAGGATGAGCGGGTGGATACCCTCATCATACCGATTGGCAAGGGCGAACTCGTTTGCCGCAGGTGGTAAAGAGAAAAATCTGGGTAATGGATACTTTTCACGGTGCATTGACAATGATGAGCTAAGTACTCACAAAAGTTCAAAGCCAGACGAAAGACGGTGATTAGACTGATTCTCTTTTCTCATCAGATGGGTTCAGAATATAAGGTGACACTATGCTGAATGTTAGAATTATTCGAAAACAGATGTTATTCCTGTTTTGTCTTCTGGTTGTTCCTGGACTCGCGTTCGTGCAAGGTGCTGACTGTCCGCAAATCGTCGAAGCAGCGCTCGATGCCGCCGACGAATTCTGTGCCGACACAGGGCGCAATCAGGCATGTTACGGACATATCGCCCTCACCGCCGACTTACGAGGCGATGTCGCAGATATCACTTTTGAACAGCCCGGCGATATGGTCGATGTTGTATCCTTGGATACGCTACGCCTCAACCCCATGGACGTGGAAACTGGGGAATGGGGTGTCGCTTTGATGAAACTCCAGGCAAATCTTCCAAACACCCTGCCCGGACAAAATGTCACTTTTCTGATGTTTGGTGATGTTGAGATACGCAACGCCATATCGGAGGATGATCCTCCAAATACTGAAATCCACGCCATGCAAGCGTTTTACCTTCGCACCGGGATCGGTGATGCGCCCTGCGAGGGCGCGCCTCAAAGCGGTTTGGTCGTGCAGACACCTCAGGGCGCTGGTTCTGTCGTTTTCAACATCAATGGTGTGGATGTTGAAATGGGTTCTACGGTTTTCTTTCAGGCTGATGCAGAGGATGGAATGACTGTTAGCACCCTCGAAGGAGCAGCCCATGTGTCTGATACACTAGGATCACAACCCATCCTGGCAGGCACCTGGGTGCGTATCCCTCTGGATGAAAACCTTCAACCATCTCGTGCGCCAGGATGGCCGCGCCCCTATACATGCCGAAGCGCGATCCATGAGGCGCTGCCGCTGCGCTTGCTTCCCCGTGACATCGAAATTGCCCCTGCAATGGAGGATGACCAGTTTGCTGCTGTGCAGACAAACATTGAAGCTCAACAGCCTCTTTGTGGTCAAGAAGGATTTCCAGATTGCGAGGACTATCCTTTTCTCGAAGGCGAACATCAATGCCTCCTGATTCAGGGGGACTTGTGCGATTGAAGGGGAGTAAATTGAGCGATGGCATAGCATCCTGGTGTTAGAAGATATACCCGGATGAAGAAGCTGGCCCTAATGCTCTGCCCGCGACTTGACAGACGCTGCCGGATCGTGACCGGGTAAAACCGCATGGACGATAAAATAGTTTACAATAGATTAAATGCTGTGATATGCAAGGTCGAGGGATAGCATCATGGCAGCTTATTCCACTTCACAAACTACGTTTTTTGTTGGCAGAGTCACTGAGTTAAATGACATCGCCGAGTTGATAAATAACCCACTCTGTCGGTTGCTGACACTGACAGGGCCGGGTGGGATTGGTAAAACACGACTGGCGATAGAGGTTTCCCAAAGGCAAAATGGTGCTTTTGCAGACGGATATTGTTTTATACCTTTACAACCTCTGCATTCCCATGAATTCATTGTCTCAGCAACGGTTGACTGTCTTCGATTTCCGTTTTCTCCGAACCGTGATTTGTCTGAACAACTGTTTGAGTATCTTTCCGATAAATCGTTGCTGCTCATTGTGGATAATTTTGAGCATCTCCTAGATGGAGTTCATCTGCTCAGCGAAATTCTTGCACATGCTCCCGATGTCAAAATTCTGACGACCTCGCGCGAACGGCTGAATCTTATCGAGGAATGGGTCTATGAAGTCGGTGGGCTATCCTTTCCCACAAGTGAGACGGAAACGAAAATTGAAGACTATGGCGCTGTTCAATTGTTTATGCAGAACGCACGGCGTGTGCATCGCGGCTTTACGCTGACACAGACACAAAAATCTGCTGTAAGCCGCATCTGTCGATTGGTGGGCGGAATGCCGTTGGGGATCGAATTATCTTCAGCGTGGGTGCGTGTGTTGTCCTGCGAGGTGATAGCGGACGAGATAGCACACAGTCTCGATATTCTGGAAACGCCTGTGCGTAACCTTGCGCCGCGTCACCGAAATATGCGTGCTGCATTCGAGCCAACATGGCATCGCCTGACAGGTGAGGAAAGCAGCGTCTTCATGAAATTGTCCGTTTTTCGAGGCGGCTTTACTCGTGATTCTGCCGAGTATGTAGCTGGTGCGACTCTGCAAACCCTGTCCGCACTGGTGGACAAGTCGCTGGTGCATCTGGACACCAACGGACGTTTCAGTATTCATGAACTGCTGCGGCAGTATGGCGAGGAACATCTGAATGCTTCTCCGCACGTGTGTGAGCAAACCCTCGACCTGCATCGCGCTTACTTCATGGGCATTCTGGCGATATGCCACAAGCTGATTGTTTTCCTGGGACAGCAAAAAGAGGCTTTTGGGAAAATCGAACATGAACTTGACAACGTCCGCATGGCATGGCGGAGATCGATCCAGCACGGGCATTTTGAGGAAATGACCACCGCCATCGAAGGGCTGTGGAGTTTCTACTGAATGAAGGGACTGCATCAAGAGGGTGCAGAAATCTTCCGCTGGTCAGCGGACTGCCTGCGTGAGAGTACCCATGGCACCGAAGAAGAACGGCAGCGGATGCTGGCGCTGGTTTTGGCTTGTCAGGGGCAGTGTATCATGTCGTTCTCGTATCAGGATGCGAAGGCATTAGCCCAGAGCAGTATCTCCATCATGCGTCAGCTTCCAACCACGAAAGAAACTATTCATGCCCTGCATATCTGGGGCGCATTTGTGATTGATGATTCAGAAAAGATACGCCTCACGCAGGAGGCGCTCAACATTGCAAAAGCAAATCATTATGGTTGGTGGATACCCAAATTCACAATGGATCTGGCCCATTATGCGCTAGACCAGCAAGACTATCAACGCGCTGAACTATTATTGCAGGAAGCGCACGCAATTTGCCGGGAAACGAACGAAGTAGGCATCATCGTGCAGGTTCTACTCGCCTTTGCGCGCTTGGCAAACTGTCGCGGTGATTATGTCGAAGCGCGCCGACTCGCTTTGGAAGGACAAGCCCTGGCTCAGGATATGGGCTATACGGCAGCAATACTGTGGACAACTTCCGCAGCAGCCGATTACGCACTGATGCAACGTGACTACTCGGCTGCTTATTCCTACTATCAGACTGGTCTTTTGCTCTGTCAGGAACAAATAGACCGGCTAAGCGCCGTCTCTCAACTGATCGGTTTATGTTCAGCTGCTTGTGGATTGGGGAATTACCGCGAAGCGCGTCAACATCTTGGTGAGGCACTGCGATTTGCGCTCGCTATGGGATTTGAGGCAGCCAAGTTAGATGTTATTGGTGCAGCGGCGTGGCTTTGGAAGCACAGCGAACAAGTTGATCGAGCCGTAGAAGGGGCAAGTTATGTACTTAATCACCCCAGCAGCTACGATTTTATGAAGCGGCGACTCACGCACTTGATTGCTGATTTGCAATCTGTTCTTCCATCGGAAGTCTTTACGGCTGCGGTTGAACGTGGCAAAACATTCGATCTCGACGAAATAGTCAAAATGCTGCTGATCGAATTGAGCCAACCGCTATCCGACGTATCGCATGCTCGTGAGCAAACAATCACTCGACCACTCCCTGATCCCCCCACCGAACGGGAACTGGAAGTACTCAGGCTGATCGCCGAGGGATTGTCGAACTACGACATTGCCGTGCGCTTGTTTCTTGGGGTCAGTACGGTGAAGACGCATGTCAACCGTATTATCAGCAAATTGTGCGTGAAAAATCGGACACAAGCTGTTGCGCGCGCACGAGAATTGCGGTTGCTTTAATCGCATTTGGGGCAGCAGGGCGTAATGTGGCAAGGGGAGCAAATTCTGGATGCTCCCCTTCAGGACTGCATCAAGGCAAGGATCAGGCGCGGGTTCCTTCCCGAATGGGGCCGCGGGTAATCAGCGTGAGCGCGTCGATAGTATCGAACACTTTCACGCTCACATCACTTAGGGCTGGGTTGCTTCCTACCGATGCCACAATTGGCCCGTTCAGGTATGCCTGCAGCGAAGCCTCATCGTCGAACAGATGAATCCCACCGGCTTCGTGGTCGGCTCCGTTCACAAGCCAGATTTTCCAGCGCAGGCCAGGCGTATCAGCGACCGGCTGCGCCGCAGGCGCGAATGCCTGTTCAAGCTCTGCCTGCGAGACACTGAACTTAAAATTGATCTGTAAGATTTTTTGGGACATGGTGTTATTCTCCTTCAATGAGCTTCTGATGATGAGCATAGGGGATGGTCGTCCCAAAATCGTGCCAGAAAGCGTCCCATTCCGTTACTCTTGAGGGAATTGGGGACTATAATTTCCTTTAGGGAGGAAACACGATGTCCCGACTGGAACTGTCTGTACTCGGCTCACTCCGTATCCAGTATGACGGCCATCCTGTGAAGATCGAACGTCGTCATGCGCTAGGTCTATTTGTCTATCTGGCGGTTACGGGTATTCCCCACGCACGCGATACCCTGGCCGCGCTGTTCTGGCCGGAAGATGATGAGGCACACGCCCGTACCGCATTACGGCGCATGTTAAATTCCGTCAATAAATCCATTCCCCATGTAGTGAGCGCGAATCGAGAGACAATAGGCTTACGTCGTGATGGCAATTCGGCTCTCTGGCTGGATGTCGATGAATTTCACAATTTGTTGGAGATACAGCGAAAACACAGACACCCTGAAGCGGAAGTCTGTGGGGACTGCTTGAAGTCATTAACGGAAGCTGTCGGGTTGTATCGAGGTGACTTCCTCTCTGGTTTTACGCTGCGCGATGCCTCAGGTTTCGACGATTGGCAACTCTTTCAAGCCGAGACTTTACGCCGCGAGTTGATTGGCGCGCTGGAGCGGCTGGCGCGTGGTCATAGTGACCGGCATGAGTTTGAACCGGCCATCGGTTATGCACGCCGTTGGCTGGCGCTTGATCCACTTGATGAATCAGCTCACTTTCACCTGATGTCTTTGTACGCCTGGGCAGGTCAGCGTCAAGCGGCGCTGCGCCAGTATGCAGAATGTGTGCGACTTTTGGAACGGGAACTGGACGTTCCGCCACAGCCAGCGACAATGCAGCTCTTCAAAGCGATCAAGGAAAACAAGCTCACGGCGTTACGGACACCAATTTATTCTCCATCGTGGCTTGGCACAGAAAAACCTGCGGGGTCTCTTGCTAATGTACTGCGTGCGACTGGAACAACACAAATAGTGATACCAACACCTCAATCTTTCACACTCCTCGACCGGATTGTGCGAGGTCAACTCGTAGGTCGAGAACGAGAGGCAGCCGAGATAAACACGCTCTGGGGTCGTGCCGTTTCTGGCGTGGGGCAGGTGCTGCTCATCAGCGGTGAAGCGGGAATCGGCAAAACGCGGTTGGTGCGTGAAATCATAACCTTGGCAGAGGTAGCACATAACCATGTACTGATTGGCAGGTGTGACCCTGAAGGAAACGCTCCATACGCACCTATTGCCCAAGTGATTCGGACAGCGTTCGAGCAAGGATTTAACAATGAACAGATAATCCCGAACTACGTATTGGCCGATCTTATCACCTTTGCGCCGTTATTGCGCCAGCTATTCCTGCAGATCGCGCCCAATCCACCGCTTGATCCGCATGTCGAACGTGAGCGCATGTTCGACAACTTCGTCTCCTGGTGTGAATTGGTGGCGGGGAATACGCCCCTTCTAGTTGTCATTGAGGATCTACATTGGGCAGATGGCAGCACATTGTCGCTGCTACGTTATCTGGCGCGCCACATGCAAAACGTCAAACTGCTTCTGATTATAACCTATCGTGACACAGAAATCGAACTGGCCGAAGCCCATCAACTGAAGGACACTTTACTCAACCTCAACCGCGAACGGCTTGCCACATTCATGAAACTTACGCGTCTCAGCCGCGAACAGACACATGGACTACTGGCGACTCTGTTGGAAACGGATGTCGGGATCACAGCGGAATTTCTGGACAGCATCTATCGTGAGACAGAAGGCAACCCATTCTTCACCGAGGAAGTCTGCAAGGCTCTGATTGAAGAGGGTAAACTCTATTACGCGGGCGGGTATTGGCGACGATCCGACATCGAAAGCATCGTGATTCCGCAGAGTGTCCGAGCGGCGATCCTGTCCCGTGTGGAGAAACTACCTGCTGCTGTTCAGGACATGCTGCGAATGGCGGCTGTTCTCGGACGGGAGTTTGATTTTTTGACGTTACAAGCAATGGGCGACTGGGGCGAGGAGGTGCTGGTCGCAGAACTGGAACACGCCAAACGAGTGCAACTCCTTACCGAGGTCGAACAGGCGGGGCACATCCGGTTTGCGTTTGTCCACGCCCTTATCCCCTTTACGCTGCGGGAAAGCTTGAGCGGGCTTCGTCGCCAGAGGCTGCATCGACGGGCTGCAATCGTCATTGAGTGTCAGCGCCCCGATGATCTGGAAGTATTAGCTTATCACTTCTTAGCAGCAGGCGGACGTGATAAAGCGCTGGAGTACTCCTACCGAGCCGCAAGGCGGGCTGAAGCGGTGTACGCTTATCAGGAAGCTCTGTATCATCTTCAGAATGCGCTGCGGCTGTTAGAAGATGGCGAACCAGCCGAAATTCGTCGAGAAATCCTTGAGCGTTTGGGTGATGTATATGCGTTGATGGGTGAGCGTGTACACGCGATCCCGATCTATCAGAGGTCGCTTGAAGAATGGGGACATTGGGATAAAGCTGACTCGATGCAGTTTGTGCGCCTGCATCGTAAGATCATACAGACTTTCGCAGGACTGAAAGATTATGCGGATGTTCAGCATTTCAGTGCGGCACGACAATCCAGCATTGATGCCGGATTGCAGTTAATCCAGAACACCACGCACCCGGAAGCTGCTCTGCTTTTAACCGCACTGGCGCGTGAAGGGCGGTTTGCCGAATCCACCCCGAACTGGCAAGCTATCGAGCATTACGCCCAAACCGCCATCAACATGGCAGAAAAACTGGATTCGCCCACGATTCTGGCATCTGCATTGGGGGCGCTCATGGATATCTATCGTGAACGCGGCTTGTGGCGAGAGCGGGTAACGGTTGCACACCGTCGCCTGTCCCTGGTTGATGATCCGCGTTTTGACAACTTACGTGAGCGTGCGAACATTCTGAATGAAACTGGCGAGGCGCTTTTACGGGTCGGGGAAGCTGCTCAGGCACTTCCCTTTTTGCTTGAAGCAGAGAAGATCGGGGAGCAAATCCGCTCTATTCATCCCCAATTTTATGCCTTGCAGCTTCAAGGGGAGTGTTTCTTTGAATTAGACCGCTGGGATGAGATGCTACAGATTGAGGCTAAATGGCAGGCGCTTCAACAGCGTTACTCCCATCAGCAGGTTGGTAGAATATGTTTTTATTGTGGTGTCAGTAGCAGTGTTCACTCATTGCGGGGTGAGGTGGAGGAGGCAAAAGTCAAACGGGATGAAGCTGTAACCATGATGACTCAAATGTCGGGGAAACCCGTCGATGATTGGACAGCCGCACCCTATTACTACTGACTGAGCAAAATGCTGCAAGCAGAGGGCGAGTTCGCCCTTGTGACCCAATACATGGAAAGAGCGCTACAGTCCCCGCTGTGGTTTTGGGGGAAATTTAATCTTTACGCTTTATTGATCGACACGGCTGCACAGCAGCGTGATTTAGAGGCGTTGCGACAGTATATTGTACCAGCCGAAGAAAGTGCCTTGCAAAACGATCACCGCTTGTATCTCGGCGTTGCCTACCGGTCCAAGGGTATCATGTATCGGCTGATGAGCGATTACCAAGACGCTGAATTATGGCTGACGAAAGCACTGGAAATCTTTGAGAAGTTGGAAACGCGCTGGCAAATCGGGCGTACTTTCTATGAACTCGGCGAACTGGCTCGTTTACAGGACAATACAACCGCCGCATACAGCTATTATTCTAAGGCGCTGGCGAATTTTGAGGCTCTCGGCGCAGCGCCAGATGCAAACCGAACTCGAACTGCATTAGACAGGTTGAATATCACCCCTCAGTAAATAGGCGTCTCTCAACATCGCCTCGCTGATTCGATTCCAATCCAAAATTCCACCTCCATCTCCACCCCAATATCAATCGAAAGATTGACGATTGGGATTCGATTTGTTTGTACTCTGAATAAGGAAATCCTCCCACGCCTGATAATTCCACAGATGAGCGGGAAGCCTTTTGGAACGATTTTGGGACGATCGCTCCTTAAACTGGATTTACAAGGATGACATGAATTCCCTTTGTGTGATGTCATGTGATTTGGATCACTGATTCTTATCATTTTACCTATGCACACTCTAGGTAACGCTCAGACAATGTGCAGTTGCATTTTGTTTCGCGTGTTAGGAGGAGGTGTTGCGCTTAGGGAATGAATTCGTTCAGACAGGGAGACCGCGATCTTCCCCTTCAAACAGACGATATTTCTATAGAAAGGGCACCAAAATGTTGTTTACAAGAGCTTTCAAAATCGTATTCATCATGGTTGCCGCCAGCCTGGCCGTGCTAATCGTCACTGCTCAGGATGATTCGGAAACTCAAGCTAAGATCGAGAGTGCGATGAGCGCAGCCCCGGCGGCCATTGCTCAAGACGCAACCATCCTAGATTGGGAGTTCGACGCAGACGGGAAATTCGTGGTTCTGCGCGAAGGTACTAATGGTTGGAGCTGTCTGCCGGACGATCCCAGTACGCCTGTCAATAACCCCATCTGCCTTGACGATGTGGTTATGGAGTGGTTTTACGCGCTCCTCGCTGGCGAAGAGCCAAGCGTGACCGTTCCAGGATTTTCTTACCAGCTTCAGGGTGACGAGGCCTTCAGCAATAGTGACCCCGGTGTCACGGAGCCGGCAGCGGATCATTGGATGTCAACCGCCCCTTACATGATGGTCATTCTCCCTGCCGAAGTAGACCTGAGCGGCTTCAGCACTGACGAGCACTCCGATGGCCCCTTTGTCATGTGGGCGGGTACCCCCTACCAACACATCATGGTGCCGGTGGGGGACGCAGTGCTGGTCCTCACCGCGCAGGACGATTCGGAGACTCAGGCAAAGATCGAGAATGCGATGAGTGCCGCCCCGGCGGCCATTGCTCAAGACGCGACCATCCTGGATTGGGAGTTCGACGCAGACGGGAAATTCGTGGTTCTGCGTGAAGGTACGAATGGCTGGACCTGCCTGCCCGATGATCCAGGCACACCGACCAACAACCCGATCTGCCTCGACGAGGTGTTCATGGAATGGTTCTATGCCTTCATGGGCGGGGATGAGCCGAACGTGACGGTGCCAGGATTCGTCTATACACTGCAAGGGGAACAGGTCTTCAGCAACAGTGACCCCGGTACCACGGAGCCAGCGGCGGATCACTGGATGTCAACCGCCCCTTACATGTCGATTGTGCTGCCGGCATCGGTGGACCTGAGCGACATCACGACGGACGAACACTCTGATGGCCCCTTTGTTATGTGGGCAGGTACACCTTACCAGCACCTCATGGTACCGGTGGGGGACTCGGAGCAAGACCAGTAAACACTCTCGATTTGTGTTAGCAAACGGGAATCGGCCGGTAGTATCGGCAAACGAGGTGAGCAAGACGACGCAGGTATTCGGTCAGTGTTCACCTCTGGATGCGAATACTACAACCGCAGATCGGACAAGGTGTTACTGTGGCTGATTGAAAAAGACCAAGAATGGGTTGCACTCTCCGATGATGTTCTGTGTTCAAAATGGCGTTTATTAAGCCTCAGGTCAATAAGTGAGGTTGTAGTACTGAGGAACATAAAATGACAGAATTACCTCTGGTATCTATCCCCGAAACAGAAATGCGAACGATTCGGTCAGCAGCGGCTGGTCAGGAATATTGCATATCCATCGCTCTCCCGTTCCTTTATCATGAATCCCCGGAGAAGACCTATCCGGTGATTTACGTGCTGGACGCTAATCTCTATTTCGGAATGGTGGTCGAGATGGTTCGTGCCATGAACGTCCGGGTTTCTTTCTGCAACGAACTGCCGGATGCAATTATCGTCGGTATCGGATATCTGGCCAGCGGCTCGTTGGCAGCAGTCCACGCTCAAGTGATGCATCTTAGGATGCGGGATTTTTTGCCGGAAGCAAGCGAGTGGGGAGAGAAATTCATGCAAGAACACTTCCCTATTCCAAATCATGTAGGCTCAGGTGGCGCAGCCCATTTTCTGCAATTCATCCACCAAGAACTGGTACCCATGATTGAATCCGAATATCGGACTGACCCAACAGATAGAATCTTGATGGGGCACTCTTGGGGTGGTAATTTTGCCTTCTATACCCTGTT
>JAEUQX010000349.1 GCA_016788625.1 Anaerolineae bacterium | reverse complement strand
GTGTCGTCACTATACACAGCCAGCGGTATGGCTGCTGAGACGCCTCCACCCAGATCAACAACAATTGGCGACAGCGGATCGTTAACGAGGATGTCGGCTTGCTTGTTGGCATAATGCAGATAGAGAGCATCGGCGTAACTCAGTGAAGTTGTGCCGAGCGGTACTTGTATCCTCTCACCGGGCAGCATTCCAAAGGGAGGCACTCTGGGATCACCCATTGGCACATGCACCCACATGGTCACGAACTGCATTCGATCTGCTGGCAGATTGAAGTCGGAGATCGGGCGAGGTTGGTCGCCAGAAGGAAAAACCTGGATGAGCGGCGCGCGTGGTGTGAACAGTTCACTCAACATCTGCGCCAGTTCTACAGGGGTGCTGGCGGTTTCGATATTCTGGATGTAGCGGATGGTGAAGGCATCCCAATCAGTCGCGGCGGCAGCATCGCCCGCATAGAAGTAACGCACATAGCCAACTAACCGCGCAAAGGCCGCCACATTATCCAGGCCACGGCCTGTGAACGCGCCGGATGGTTCTTGTGCAGCGACAACCGAGAGTATCAGCGGACAAACAGTACTGATGAGCAGTAATTTCTTGATCAACATAAACACCCTCAAAATCTTACCCTACTATACGCAGATGCTGTGATGGGGTTGCAAATCCACCCCCTGCTTGCACAACAGCGGTGATAAAATAGCAGTTGCCGTTCATCCACGGATGCGGTACTGTTCAGGTCTGACCTGAAAGGAATGTGCATGGCGAGTCTGCAACAACGCCTGGATGACCTCCGTCAACAGCTTCAGAATCTGTCCGAAGACGGCGATCCCGGCCTGATGACACAACTTGAACGCAGTGCCCGTACCCTATTGGCGGACGCCAAGAATACGCCGTTCGAGTCGGCAGCGCAGTCGCTTTTTGCGGAGCTGGCGCGGCTGAGCAGCCCGACCTCACCAACGGCGGCCACCGTGCGCGGTCTGGTACGGCGCGCGCGCATCCGGGTCGAAATTGCGGGCGATGATGACGACGTGGATGAAGCCATCGACATCCTGGCGGAGGCGCTGGCGTTAAGCCCCGCTGATGCCGACGTGATCGCCTTGCTGAACGAGGCCGCCAGTCGCGGTCAGCAAGCGGCGCAGCGCGTCAACGATCTGTTCGCGCGTTACGGCGTCGAGCGTCCGGCAGCCTCGCCGCAGCCAACGTTACCCCCCGCGCCCAAGTCGCGCCCGGTCGCGCCGCCGCCTGCCACGACCGCGCCGCCTCCGTACCCGACCTCGTCGGGGTATCCGCCGCCAGAGCAGGAAATTTACCAGGAAACGCCGGGACGCCGGATGCCGGGACGCGGCTCGCTGTTCGTGACGCCCGACCTGGATGAGATGGTCTCCGACATGACGCAGGCGTATTATGCCGGGGAGTATCAGCAGACGGTTGATCTGGCTAACCGCATCCTCAGCCAGCAGCCGGGCAGCCCAACGGCGCTGGAGTATCGCCAGAAGGCTGAGGACAACCTGATTCGCGGCGTCGTGCCCGACCATCGTATCCCCTTCGATGCGCGCGTGGCCTATAACCGTGCTAATTCGCTGGTGCGCGCGGGCAACTACGACGAAGCCGAGCGGCTTTACCGCGAAGCCCGCGACCTGGCTGAACGCAGCGGCATCCTCAGTTGGAAGGACGCCGAGCAGGCCATGCTCGATATTCAGGATTTGGCGCTGGCACGCGAGATGCTGCTGGATGGCGACCGCCTGATCAAGACTGACAATTGGGCGGAGGCGCTGCGTAAATACGAAGGCGCGCTGCGCGTCGTGCCCAATGACCCGCAGGCCGAGGAGCGCATCGAGACGCTGCGGCGTGTACAGCAGGACGCCGATCAGGTCTCGGTGCAGCTCAGCATGTTGAGCGGGCCGCTGACCGAGCAGGTGGCGCAGCTCCAGAATGTGCAGAATATCCTGATGCGCGTGCGCCAGATTTTGCCGGACAGTCAGCGCCTTTCACAGCTTACGCAGACTTCCAACAGCCGCCTGGCGGGCATCAAGACCCAGCTTAACGATCAGGCGCAGAGCGCGCTCAACCGCGCCGCCAATGCGACGCGCCTGGAAGAACGCCTGACGTACACCAATGAGGCGCTGCAACTGCTGGAACAGGGCGTCAAGCTTGATCCCGGCGACGGCAATATGGCTGAACTGCTGCTCAACACGCGCGCGTCCAGCAGCGATATGCAGCGGGCGCGGCAGGTGATCGAACGCGCGGCGGCGCTGGTGGCGCAGAACTTCGACAATGAACTGGGACAGGCGCGTTCGATGCTGGCAGGGCTGCGCGATTACGCTCAGGACGAACGCTACCGCACGGTCGTGGGCGAACTGCTGGCGCGCTATATCGAGCGGGCGGAGTTCGCTATCGAGGAGCGCAACATCGCCGAGGCGGAAGCCTGGACATCCACGCTGCACGACGAGCCGTTCCGCATCCTGGGGCGGCGTTCGGAGATCATCCGCGTCGAGAATGGCATCAAGAGTTTGCGGCGGCAGGGGACGACACGCCTGCTGGCGGGCATCGCGGGCATCATCCTGTTCGGCAGCATCACCCTGTTCGCCACGCGCGGGGTGTGGTCGCCGGTGCTGTTCCCGCCGCCCACGCCGACGCCGAGCAACACGCCGACGCCCAGCGATACGCCGACGCCGAGCAGCACGCCAACGCCGAGCAATACACCGACGGTGACCAACACGCCCACCTGGACAGTCACGCCGTCACCGACGGTCACACCGTCATTCACGCCGACGGCTTCGCTGACGCCGACGGAAACGGCGACGCCAACGCACACACCGACGATCACGCCGACTTTCACGCCGAGCCATACGCCGACGGTGACGAATACGCCAACCGTGACCAGTACGCCTGCCGTGCTGTGCAACGTCTTCAACCCGACGGAGAACGCCATTCGGGTGCGATCACAGGCTTCGACGCGCCCAGAATCGACCATCATCGGCTTCCTGCCGCCAGGTGGTTCAGCCGAAGTGACGCGCCAGGATCGCAGCACCGTTGACGGGCGTACCTGGTACTACATCTCAGCGTTGATTGATGGTGGACGACTTGAAGGCTGGGTGCGCTTTGACACGGTAACGACTATCGGCAGTTGTCCAGTACTTCCGTAACGTTCCTGGGTGTTTGAGGGGGCAATGCCCCCTTTTTTGACGAAAAATTCATAACGGTGTGCCTGTGCGCGGGCTGCACCCGGTCTACAATGAGATTCAGTTATTGCAGGCTGAATATCAGGAGGCCGGATTTGGCCGCATTTGCTTCACAGTTTGCTCACCATCTGGTCGCGGAAGAATGCATCGCGCCACAGGCGAAGTCATCGCTGCTGGCGATGCAGCCCTTTCAGTATGGTCCGGCGACAGCCGATGGCGACCGTCTGCGCGTGCACCTGGCGCGGCAGACAGGGCAGTGGGCGGGTCTGCTCTCTCCCGAACAGACGGCTTATGCGTTGGCCGGGGTGAGCGCCTCCAGCGTGCTGCTGCCGTTGATCTCGATGGAACGGGGCAGCGACCTGCTTGAGTATCGTGTCGAACTGCACGATATGCTTGACGCCGTGCTGGTGGGCGAACTGGTCGCCGTTCTTCAGCAGCAGGGTGACCAACTGAATTGGCAGCAGACCGAGGCACACGTATACACCTGCGTGATCGCCTGGGGTGTAGCGGCCTGCTTCGATACCACGCCGGGCGCAGAGTCACTGTATCTGCGCTGCGCCAACACGCTGCATTCCTCGTTCAGCCTTGCGCGTCGCCAGGCCGAACTTCCCCGCAGTTTGCCGCTGCTGCAAAGCACGCTCTACGAACGCTTCGATGCGCTGCTGGCGCAGGCGCGTGTGCGTACCTGGTTCTGGCTGGCGGCGTAGCATTCACCGTTCTACAATCACTTCCCGTGTGTAAGAGCGCGTGCGACTCGCGCATCTGGATGTCATCCAGTGTTTGCAAGGAGCATGACATGCTGGTTCTTGAATTTCGCGTGGCGCTCACGGTTGAAGATTTCAATCGTGTGGTTGCCTTCTACCGCGACGGATTAGGCTTGGATCCCGGTGAAATTTGGACGGAGAATGGCCGCGGGCAAATCTTCAGCGCAGGACGCGCCACGCTTGAGGTACTCGATCCGACGCACGCCGCCGCAGTCGATCAGCTCGAAGTGGGAGAACGCGTGAGTGGGCAGATTCGTTTCGCTTTTGAAGTCGCGGATGTGCGCGCTGCGTTGGATAGGGCATTGGCCTATGGTTCAACGCTGGTGCACGAACCTGTACTGACTCCCTGGAATCATCTGAATGCCCGCGTTCAGTCGCCCGATGGCTTGCAGATCACGTTGTTTCAGGTCGTGGATGCCGCCCACTAAGGCCGGCCCGGTATGAGCGTGGCGATAGGAAAGACACGGGTTGTGGATTTCCCTCAACCCGCGTCTGGTTTTATTGCGAGGTCTGGATCAGGAGACGATGCGCGAATACAGCGCGCTGGTTTCTGGCTGCGCCTGCTTGCCCTGCTTCTTCAGCTCGTCCACCAACCGCTGGTAATGTGCGGCGACTTCGCTGCGGCGTCCCATGCGGCCGAACAACTGCATGACTTCGCGGTGAATGTCTTCACGCAGATTGTCTTCGCCTAACGCGCGCTGGAACAGGGCGAGCGCCTGCTCTGGTCGATCCTGTTCCAGGCGAATCTGCGCCATCGAGGTCAACGCTTCCAGCAGGCCGACGCGGAAGTCGTGGCGGCGATCTTCAATCCAGCCATCACTGTGTCCCTGGAGGAATGGGCCACGATACATATCAATGGCGCGCTGCCACGAGTCCATGCGCCTGGCGCTGTCGTCTGTGCGCGCGGCGACCAGGGCGGTTGTGAAGTTCACCGCGTCGAAGTGAATCGCCAGTTCCGGGTTGATCTGGTAGTAGCCGTCGTCGTGGACGAGCACATCCATGTCGAAGGCTTTGTGCAGGCGGCGCTTGGTCACATGGAAGACGTTGACGGCCTGATCCATGTCCAGTTCCGGCCAGAAGGCGTGGCAGATCTCTGAGCGGGTGACGACGGCTTTGTCCAGCGCGAAGAAGAACAGCAGACGCGGCAGGTGACCTTCCCAGGCCTCGATAGGCTTGTCATTCATGATGACAAACCCAGGGCCGAGGGCGTACACGTCCAGATCGTGCTTGCCTTCGGTGGGGCGGCGATAGAAATCGCTCATGATCATCTGGTCATCCAGCATCATGACGGCGTGCTTGCGCGCGATCATCGAAACCCAGGGCATCCGCGGCAGGGTGCGGCTGTTGATGATGATCTGGCAGCGGTCGGGCAGGTGCATGACCAGCCGCTCGATGAACATCTGAATATCATCTGCGCCGTCCGTGCGGTCATACTCATCCAGGATCAGCACGAATGGGTCTTGGCTCAGTTCGGCGATGTCGCGGCTGAAGGTGTCCAGCAGTTTTGTGAAGTTGGACGGGTCTTTTTGCAGTAACATATGGGTGTGCCGACCGAACAAGGGCTGCTGGTTGGCGAGGTCATGGGTGATGCCCGCGATGAACGATTGCAGGTCGAGATCATCTGTACCCATCGCGTAGTAAAACACGCGCAGATCAGGTTCGTGGATCAGTCGGGCGACCAGCGCTGAACGGTAGCGGCTGTCGGGGTGCAGCAGGACGATGCGCGCCTGGGCAGTCTTTTCACGTAATGTTGAGTAAAGTTGATTAATCAAGTCATGTAGTTGCATTTTTAAAAGTCCTCAGCGATGTTATCCTGTCGAATGCAGTTTAAGGTAACATAGCGTTTTGATAAGATCAAGTGCTAATCGAAATGTATTCGAACACTTACAGAACTCATCCACGCTCATCAGGAGGCAATCGTGCAGCGTCCACCCCGTCCATTTGGTGTTTCTCTGGCAATCATCGCGGCTTTCTTCATGTTTTCACTGCTGCCGCTGCTCCAGGTCGGGCTGCTGCTGGTCGTGCAGAGCCGTTTTAACAGCGTCAGCCTGCCGGAAGATTACCCGCAGCCGATTACGGGCGGCGAAATCCTGGGGCTTTCCAGCAGCGGGCTGCTGCTCCAACTGGCGGTTGCCATCGCCTTTCTGCTGGTAGCCGCGCTGGCCTGGCGCGGGCGTCCCCCGGTGATGCGCTTCATCTTCGTCAGCGTCGTAGTGCTGCTGACAGTGGTGAAGCTGGTGGTGCTGGTGGCCGGGCGGCTGGCTGCGGCAGAGGTGCAGGTCGGCGTCAGCTCGCTCGATTCAATCGTCAGCAGCGTGCAGGCCGGGCAGTTGGTGATCGAGGCGCTGGTGACGCTTTACGTTCTGTGGTACATGAATCGCGGCCCGGCGCGCGCATTCTATCGTGGCTACTACCTGCCAGAAGGCAGCAGCGAGTGAACATCCATACTGCAGAAGCAACCCATTCCGGCTGAGATCCTCGGCTCGCATTGACGGTCAGCTTGAAGTCGCTCGCCCCTCGGAGAGGGACGGTTGAGCGAATCGAAACGGGGTGAGGCTTAGAATCTATCCTTAAACTGCTGTTCTTGCCGTGCGCACCCTGCGCCGGGGGTGAGGTTTCTGGATAGATACTTGAATGACATCACGAACGAAATCCATCCCGCCCCATCGCAACGGGGATCTGTATACCACGTCTAGGTTGTGTTGACAATTGAACGCACATC
>JAEUQX010000334.1 GCA_016788625.1 Anaerolineae bacterium | reverse complement strand
ACGGTCGGGGCGACGCGTGCGTGCGTCAGCGTCGCGGCAGGTTCGTGATAAACCTTGCGGATAAACCTCAAATCGGCCTTATTGGTCGCGCCGATTTCGCCGATAGTTGAGAGACCGTAACGTCCCGCGCGTCCGCCTATCTGCTGCACCTCCGCCGGGGTGAGTGGGCGGGTGGTGCGTCCATCGTATTTCTCGACCTCATAGAAACAAACGTAGTCGGCGGGCAGGTTTAGCCCCATACCAACGGCATCGGTTGCGATACAGATGTCCGTCTCGCTCGTAGCGAATCGCTCCGCCTGTTTGCGCCGCACTTCAGGTGGGAGATTGCCGTAGACGACCGACACGCTGCGTTTGTTACGTTCCAGTTCTGTCTTCAGGCTCAGCACCATCGCGCGCGAGAAGGCCACCAGAATCGTGCGCGGGGGCATTTCGACCAGCGGCCAGTGTTTGTCCGCGATTTTGATCGGGCTGAGGCGTTCATGCTGCACGATCTCCAATGGGATGGCCGCCGCGTTCGCCATGCGTTCGATCAGTTCACGTGCGGGTTCGGGGCCGATCACATGGATCTCTGGCGCTTCTGCCTCCATCAGCGCGCGCGTCCAGGCCCAGCCGCGATCGGCGTCAGCCAGCATCTGCGCTTCGTCGATGATCACGCATTCGCCGCTCGCATGTGGGTTGAACATCTCCACCGTTGCGGCGGTAATCGTCGCACCCACAACCTCGATATGCTCTTCGCCAGTCAGCAGATTACAGGGCACGCCCTGTTGGTTCAGGCGGTCGAAGATCTCGAACGCCAGCAGACGCAGCGGCGCGAGATACCACCCGCTTCCGGCGGCGACCAGTGCCTCCAACGCTTTGTGGGTCTTGCCGCTGTTCGGCGGGCCAACACGCAGGTAGATACGCTGATCAGCGCGTTCTTCGTGCTGCCAGGTGGGGAAAGCTGCCACCAAGCGTGCCCGAAGTTCTTCCCGCATTTCGTCCTGGATGCGGCGTTCTTCCGCCAGGCGTTCTTCTTCCTCTACCCGCATACTTTCCCGCTGTGCGCGCAGCATTTCTGTGTTGATCTTGAGGATCTCGCGGAACTCGCGGTAGGTATCCGGCAGATTCCAACGTCCTCGTATCTGCCCCCAACGCGGGTCGCTGCGGGTGAAGCCCGCTTTTTGCAGGCGCCGCCGGACGCTTTGGTAGCCCATATTGATCACGATGGAGATGTCGCGTGGCGTCAGTGTTTCGAATGCGGTGATGTGTTCGGCATATTCCGGGTTGTTGTACGCCCCTTCGACGGCATCGACAGGAAGCCGCATAGTACCTTCAGGGTCTGTGAAGGCTTCGATGCGCCCTTCGTTGATGGCATGTTCCAGCGTCTGCTGGCGCACGCCGATGCGCTTGGCAGCGATACCGACCGTGTACGTTCGCGCGATGACCTTTTGTCGCGTCGTTTTGCCGTCCTTGGCATCCGGGCGCAGCATGTCACCGCACAAGGTCAACAGTTTGTCCCACGAGGTGCGTACTGCATCGGTTGCGACGATCAGCGCAGTTTCGGCATCGGCGCTGTTCAGGCGTACCCAGGGGATGTTATACGGCTTGGCTTTTACTTTGACGTTAAACAGGGTGAAATCCGGCAGCGACAGTAGTTCTTTCAGCACATTGGCGTCGAACTGCGTGGCGATTTGTTCCTGCGAGAGAGTGTGTCCCTCTGCGGTCTCCAGCAGGGCGATCAGATGCTGGCGCAGTGGTTCCAGGCGGTGCTGCGCTGCCAGATGACGGATCGTCTTGCTGCCAATCCGGAGCGGGTCGAAGATAATACGATCAAACTTCCGTAGGATTTCGACATCCAGCAGGCTTTCCAGCAGCGCCTTGTCATCGTCATCAGGGCAGAGTGCGTCAACAGTAGTATATCCGGGCGTTGCTTGCATACGTCCCAGCAGGCGCTGTGCCGCCGCGGGGTCGGTTAGTGTTGCCAATTGTTCTTGTCGGGCTAATTCACGCTCGGCAATAGTGTCTTGCTGGAAGATGCCCGCCGCATTCATGTCCGGGAACACCGGTTTCACCCACTGCTGGCGTTCCTCAAAGTCCTCAGCGCTCAGGCGTGTGGTGTCGTACCACCACTCGCCGCTGCGAACAACACGTTCGCTTGTTGCCTGGTCGCGCGTTTGGCGATCAAGCTGAATGCGCTGGCAGAGGGTGTCGTAACGGATGAGACCTTCAGGAACGCGGGCGAGGATGTTAATCAGCAGTTCGGGATTCGGTTCAAGTCGTGCCACGCTGGTTACCAGGTATTGTTTGGTTGGTTTCGGGGTGTGTTTCATAAAGGTGATTATATTACATGAGTCCTTGGCGCGCTGAAATAGCCTGCCAGGTGGATTGGCAGGCCGTACAGATGCGATATGCAACAAACCCGTTTCTGTCGCCTCAGGCGTCAGCGTGCGGCTTTGCGTTCCTGAATCAGCGCTCTGTAGAAGGCCAGCAGCTCGTGATCCTGCTCATCATCCCACAGCATTGGCACGCGGTTGATATGCAGGCCAAGCCCCTCGCGGCTGCTTTTCGCCTGTGTGATGCCCACCTCTGTCCCGTAGTAAATCACGGGCGGGTGCGGCAGCCGCATCTGCACTTGTGCCGCGCGCCGCAGCGCTGCTTTGTCGCCGCCCGCCGCGAACAGGAAGCGATCCATGTCGTGGTTATCAATGAATGTGGGCATGAGGAAGCCAGCTGGGAAGTAGCGTGTGTGTCGCTCCAGGAAGCGCTCGAACTCGGCCTCTGTCCACTCCTGAGCCGCAAAGGTTCGGCGCAGCATGTCGCACACATGGAAGTTGAGCAGCCCGTCCAGCCTGCCGACATAATGCCGCTGAATATCAGGCGCATCGACCACTTCGCCGAAGCAGAATAAGTCCGCATTTTCCCCTTTGCAGGCGTGCCAGAAATCCGTCCAGAAGTCCGGCCCTGGCCCATCGGCTACGTCCAGGCGGTAGCCATCGATGCCGAATTCGCGTATCCAGTAGCGCCCTACGTCCAGCAGCCAGCGGCGGGCATCCAAATTGTTGACGTTCAACTGCGGCATGGTGGCAACGCCGAAGAACGAGCGATACCCCACATCGGAGTCATCGAAAGTGAACCAGCCGCGATACGGGCTGTTCTCTTTGTTGAGCGCTGACTGGAAATAAGGATGCTGGTCGGAAAGATGGTTGAGCGCGATGTCCAGGATGACGCGCAGCCCACGCCCATGCGCCGCCTCGATCAGATGACGCAGGGCTTCGTCGCCGCCCAGCCGGGGTTCAACATGATCATAATCCGTCACATCATAGCCATGATGCGTCGAACTAACGAAAATCGGGCTGAGCCAGATGCAGTTCGCGCCTAGTTCCTGGATGTAATCCAGCTTCTCAGCTACACCCCACAAGGTGCCACCGCAAAAACCATTCAGGTCATCGGTTTGCAGCCAATCGCGTCCCTGGCCGGGGAAGAAGCGGTCTACAAAGATATGGTAGATCACCGCGTCGTGTGCCCAGGCGGGCGGTGCGAAGCGATCCACCGGGCAGGTGAACGTGTGCGGCTGATGCGGGTCGCCAATGTGCAGATCGTCGGGGATCGGTTCGCCCCGGAAATACGCGGCGGCGGCGTGTTCCGAAGCGGCTTTGACCAGCGGCCAATCCGCGAAAACCTCCGGCGCATCACCAGACCATGCGCCGATCTGGTAACGGATGATCGTGTTTTCGGGCTGGGGCGGCAGTACACCTGTCCAGCGCTGCAAGTAGCCCCAGGCGAGCGTATCCCATTCGACCGACTCCAATTGCAGCTGCGCGGCCTGTCCGTGGTGTGCCACGCCCTTGCTGCCAGCAGGCTGGCTACCGTCGGTTGTGTAGTAGCAGACTACCTGCTCAGCATCGAGGTTCGGGCCAACGCTGACAGTTATCGTAATCGGTTCGCCGGGCAGCGGGTCGCGGGGATGCAGCTCGTGTTGGTGATGCAGCCCACGCCGCGCTGCGCGGTAGTGAATCAGTTTGAGCGGGTCGGTTGCCAGCGTGCCGAAGATGAATTCTTCCATGTCATTTCCCGATATGCGTAATGATGGGATAGGGGCAGAGAACAATCTCCACCCCCATTGAACAATAGTCTAACCTTTGACCGCGCCAGCTGTCAGGCCACCGACGATGTACTTTTGCAGGAACATATACAGGATCACAACGGGGGTCGCCGCGATCAGCGAACCGGCAGCGAATTTACCCCAGTCGTCGGTGAAGCGGCCAGAGACGAAGTTGAACAGCCCGACCATCAGCGTCCACTGTTCGCGGTCACTCAGCATGATGCGCGCCAGCACGAATTCGTTGAACGTGCCGACGAACGAGAACAATGCCACGACGGCCAGCACCGGGCGAACCAATGGGAAGATCAGGTACCAGTAGGTCTGCCAGTGCGTGGCACCGTCAACCATTGCTGACTCGTCAATGTCGCGCGGCACGCTGTCGAAGAAGCCCTTCATCAGCCAGGTGTTCACGCCCATCGCGCCGCCCAGGTAGACCAGGATTAAACCACCGTGCTGGTTCAGACCCAGGAATGGAATATACGGGCCGATTTGCAGCAGCAGCAGATACAGCGCGACCATCGAGAGGATATTCGGGAAGACCTGCACCAGCAGCACTGTTAGCAGCAGCGACCGCCGCCCCCGGAAACGGAAGCGCGAGAAGGCATATGCCCCTAGCGCGGTGATCATTACCGAGAGGATGGTGCTGATGATTGCCACCAACAGCGAATTGCCAATCCAGCGCCAGAACGGCACCTGCGGATCGTTGAGCAGACTGTCGAAGTTGACTAGCAGGTCATTCAGCGAGTTGACGTTGGCCGGGATTAGCGATTGCGTCGCCATTGACCCGGTTGGGTTGAACGACGCCGAGATGATCCAGATTACCGGAAACATCGTGAATATGACCACGATGCCCAGGAAGAGGATGCGCGCCGCATTCAGCGCCATTTCACCGGGTGACAGGGGGGCAGAAGGTGCCTTCTGCGCCACGCCGGACTGTGTTCGTGTCGTAGTAGCCATTAGTTGACCTCCTCCCAACGTTTGGTCAGCCTGAACTGGAAGAACGTCATGATGCCGACCATGATGAAAATGAAAATGGCGATGGCCGAGGCGAAGCCGAAGTCGCGCGAGCCGCCAGAGCCGAATGCGAAGCGGAATGTATAGCTGATCAGGTTATCGGTGTGACCGACGGGTGGCGCAGCCGTGCCCGCCATCGTCGGCCCGCCCTGGAACAGTGCTTCGATCAACAGGTAGTTGTTGAAGTTGTAGGTGAACGAGGCGATCAGCAGCGGCCCGACGATCACCAGCAGCAGCGGCAGTGTCAAGCGCCAGAACTTAGTTGAGCGATTCGCGCCGTCCACGTCAGCCGCTTCGTAGATCGAGGTGTCGATCGCTTGCAGCGCGCCCGTGCAAATCAACATGAAGTAGGGGAACGACAACCATAGATTGACCAGAATGATCGCTGCTTTTGCCCAACCGGGGTCGGTGTACCAGGGTGGTGCCCAGCCAAAGGTGTTCTGAATCGTCGTGGTAATCACGCCGCCATTGGGGTTAAGCATTCCGCGCCAGATCAGAATGCTGATCATGCCGGGTATGGCGTAAGGGATAATCATCAGCGACTTGAAGATGCGCGCGCCGGTGCTGGTGTTATTGAGCATCAACGCGACAGACAGTCCAAGCGCGAAAGAAGTCAGGACGGAGAAGAAGGCGAATGCGAATGTCCATAACAGCACGCGGATGAGTGGCCCGGTGACGGCGATGCTGGTGAAGATGCGCGTGAAGTTTTGCAGGCCGATTGGCACCCAATAGCCCAGCGGCGCGGTTGTGCCATCGGCGGCGACGAAATCGCCCGTGCTGTCATTGGCGAAGTACGGCGTGTTGGTTTCGCGGTCGATGACGGCATTCTGCGCAGCGTCGAAAACCCAGCGCGACTCGAACGCTCCAGCCTCGTTGCGCGATTTGATGCCAATTGGCTGTTCATCTGTACCGAACTGCATGTCCTGAATATCATTGAGCGCGCGAAAACGTTCGCCGCCTTCGAGCAGCGTGTAACCGTTCAACGTGGCGGGGATGCCGTCGTCGTTGTAAGGTGCGTCTCCGCTCTCATTGGGAGTCACGGGTTGCAGAGTCTGTTCAGGCACGGCGAAGAAGCTGCTGCCGTCCTCTGCTGTCAGCCACAGGGCGTAGTCCCCGGCCTCGCTGCGGAAAACATTCCAGGCATAGCTGGTGCCACCTTCGGGCAGATATTTGGTCTGCCCCATCAGCTCGACAGCCGCTTCTTTGGTATAGCGGTGACCATCGCTGAAATTGGTGAAAGCGATATAGACCGTATAAAACATCGGATAAATGACAAGCAGAGCCAGCAGCACCAGCCCCGGCTGCATCCAGCGAATCGGCCACAGATCGTGACGCAGATTGATGATGATGACGCCCACGCTGATCAGTGCCAGTGTGATGCTCAGAAACGGATTGCCATCCTGAAAGACATTGAAGGCCAGCCAGAACGCGATCACGGCGAATAAGGCCACGCCACCCAGGCGGAGGACGAGCATCAAGGTATTATCGCTGCCTTGTGCGCGGGTTACATGGTCTTCTGGTGGTGAACTTCGGGCGCGGGTACCTGTCGCTGCCATCTTTTCCTCCGGAAGGAATACGATAGATGAACGGATTTCTTTAGCAATAAAAGTTTTGTGGCAAAGAGGGCAGAGGCACAGGCAGCGTGCCCCTGCCAGTGGTTGATTTTATCCGCCAGCGCTGATCGTCAGCGTGTTGGTGGCCGAGTCGAAGGAGAAGGTGACCTCAGCGCCATCCGCCGGGACATTGAAGGCGATGTTTGCGCCGTCACGCGCGCCGTCCGCGCCGTAGTTCAGGTCCCACGACAGGTTGACAGCGACTTTCGCCTCGTAGTCGCCAGCGGGGATCGCTGTCGTCGTGAAGACGTAAACGCCGTCACCATCCGGGTCTTGCAGCCACGAGCGCAGGCAGTCTGGCGACCAGTCGGCGGAGCAGCCGATGGCGGCCTGATAGCTGCCGGGCACAGTGGCGATGACCTTATTCACACTGTCCGCCACCCATTTGCTCTTGTAGTCGAAGACGAAGGTCACGACAGTTTCTTCTGCCAGTGAGAGCGCGACGTTTGCGCCATCACGGTCAGCCATGCCGCCGTAGTTTTCGTCCCAGGCGTTGTTCAGGGTGACCTTGTATTCATAGTCGCCTGCGGGCAAGGTGAACGAACCCAGCCACACATCGCTGTTGGCGTTGTAGGCGAGCTGCGTATTTTCGCATTCCGGTGCCCAATCGCCCGAGCAGCCAGCCGCGCTCTGGATCGTGCCAGGGATCGAAACGGCCTGTGGGCCATCGGCAGGCGGCTGGTCGCCGACAACAGTCACTGGAGCGGCAGGCAGTTCACCGCCGCCGATCAGGGTGCGAATTTGCTCCGCAGCGCTCTTGAACGCTTCATCCGCTGTGACTTCCTGCGTAATGAGGAAGCCGACCGCACTGCCCCACGATCCCCAGACCGAGGTCATTGCCGGGATGGAGGGCTGTGGGACACCGACCGCGCCAGCCTGGTCGAAGGCGATCAGATCGGGGTCGTTCAGGCTTTCGCGCACGGCCAGGTAGGCGGGCGGACGCGGGTCAGCATCATACAGCGCCTGCATGGGTTCCGGGGCAGCCATGAAGTCCAGCAGGAAGGCTTCCGCCAGCAGTTGGTTCTCGCTGAAGGCGCTGATCATGAAGCCCTGACCGCCGATGAATGGTCTGCCGGGGCCAGCCGGGCCAGCCGGAATCTCGCTGATCACATAGTTCGCGCCGTTCTCCTTCAGACGGGGCAGCGCCCAGGGGCCGGTGATGACCATTGCCGCAGCGCCCGTCTCGAAGTTGGTCAGCATCGTGTCATAGTCCAGCGCGGCGGGGATCAGCCCTGCCTGCACCATGCTGCTCAGCCACTCGGCGGAGGCAATCGCGCCTTCACTGTCGATGCCAATGTCGTTGGCGTTGTAGTTGCCGTTTTCGTCCAGCCCGAACACATAGCCACCAAAGGCGCTCATGATCGGGAAGAAGTGATACGGGTCGCCACCCTGGGGCAGGAAGCCGTACTGCGACTTGCCATCTGCCACTAGCTGTTCGCTGATCGCCTTCACATCATCCCATGTTGCCGGGGCATCCGGGACGAGGTCGGGGTTGCGGAAGAAGGCAACGTTTTCAACCGCATAGGGCATTCCGTACAGCGCGTCACCATAGGTGAACAGGTTCAGCGCTGCTGTCGAGAATTCCGCGGCCTTGTCGCCTAGGTCGAGGGGCACAACCGAACCGTTCAGTACCAGTTCGCCAATCCAGTCGTGAGCGGCGATCAGGATGTCCGGGCCTTCGCCAGCCGGGCCAGCGACGGGCAGGTTCGAGCGAATGTCGCCCATGCCGATTTCCTGTACCTCAGCGCTTACGCCGAAGTCTGCCGAGAACTGCTCGACCAGCGGCTGCAGCGCTGGTGCGCGCGTGTTGTCCGCCCAGATCAGCAGATCGGGACGATCCTGCGCGCCAACGGTCATGGACGCGCCAAAAGTGAGCGCCACGATGACGATGACCCAAATCAATACTCTACTGCGCATTTCTGACTCCTTATGTACTGCATTGTCTAGTTATTGTTTGGTATGTGACTAGAATTTGCATCACAAATTTACCAAATCGACTCTCCTTTTGCTACTCAGGCGAGCTTCGGTACGATTGGCGGGCGGCCTCGCCTAAGCGGGTGAGCCGCTGCGCCATGTCCGCTTTCTCTGCGTCGGTTAGGTCAGCAAGGCATGACTTCAATGCCCGCTCATGAATGTCGTCAATCTGGCGACGCAGCGTATGCCCGTCTGAGGTCAGGCTGATCCACTGCGCGCGACGGTCGTTCTCGTCATAGACCCGATCGACCAGGCTGCGTTTTTCCAGCGCGTCAATCAGGCGTGTCACAGTACTCCGGGCTACCAGCAGGCGGTCGCTCAAGTCGGTCAGGCGCAGTGTTTGGGACTCAGTGAGCAGGGTCAGCACACGGTATTGCAGCGGCGTGAGTTCGAAGGGGGCGAGCAGTGACCGATCAAGCGCGTCGAGGAAGACATATACATCATGCAGGGCACGGTAGATATACCGTTCCCGACCTGGGGATGAGTGAGCGCGTTCCGTCAACTTCATGATGGTACCGGTAAATTAAATTTTAGTAATGTTATCTACGCAACAAAGTTAACTCGCCACTGCGCATGAGGGCAACAAGATTGTGCAAAGTGCATAATCTGTCGCTTGTGCGCACACGTTTACGCTCACACTTCGCTTTATGTTCGATAATAATCATCAGCTTGTAACGCGAATTGGCACGCTATACAATACTTGCTGTTCGTGAAAGTTGGAACTTGCTCGGTATGCATCCGCGCTGCCTGTGATATTGGCTGCGCTTTTCCTTGTCGTGTCCCAACACCAGGAGAGGCTATGAAGTCGTTCTTCGCTCTGTTGACTCGTCTATCGCTCCAATTCCGGGCGATTACCCTGGGGCTGATGGTGGTACTGTCTGTACTCGGCGTCATCGCCATCACCCAACTCAAACAGGAGCTGCTGCCCTCGGTGGCATTTCCCCAAACCGTTATCCTTACACAAGCATCCGGCCTGACCAGCGATCAGGTGCTCAACGTTCTGACGAAACGTTTGGAAACAGCGCTGGATGAGGTAGAACCCATCGTCAACATCGAATCGACGACGACAGGCGCATTTGGCAGCGTCATCATCGCCCGCAACAACTTTGGCCTGAACCAGACCCGCGTGAGCGCGGACATTCAGGCGGCGTTAGATGCAGTTTGGCTGCCGCAGCGGCGCATTGAACCTGCTGCTGGTCAGGACGCGGCGGCGTTCGCTCAGGGGCTGTTGGGCGACGTTACGGCAGAGATGTTGATTTATCTGGAATCTAAAGATCGTAACTTCCTTTTTCAACTGACGCCGGAAGTCTGGGCTGCGTTCTCGGATGAAACCGTCCGACAGACGCTGAGCTTCCTGGCGTCGCAGCAGGTCGAGAGCGAAAGTGACAAAGGCGCGTTACAGCGTCTGATCGACCAAGAAATTGTTCCGCAGATCGAAGCGCTGGATGTGGTTGCCAATATCCAGGTCAGCGGTGGTCAGGCGCTTCCTGGCGAAGAGACCGCCAACACTCCGGTGAGCGATAGCGGCACAGAGGCGGCGAGCCTGCTGCTCCAGCTTTCGCCGGAAGTGTGGCAAGTGGTTGCCGGCAAGGCGGGCGTCAGCGGCGCGCTAGACGCTGCTGCCGTCGAAGCGCTGCGCGAGAGTGCGCCGGCGGCGCCCAGCGCTGCGCCGGCTCTGCCGGAGAGCTGGCTGCGCGATCACTTCAGCGATGCCAGTGACCTGTTGGAAATGCGTTCATTGACGCGCACAATTGCTGCCGTCTTCAACAACTTCTATGAAACGGGCAAGATCGTTGGTTCGCTGGGGCGGACGAATGATCTGACGGCTGAAGACATCCAGCAAATGTTGGCGATTGACCCGACGATGGTGCAGTACTTCAAGGCAGAGCACCTAGTTGCGCTCTCGCCAGAAGCCTTTGCCGCCCTACCGGAAGAATTTATCGCCGGGCTGGATGGCTTTACGCGCGACGAACTGGCTGCTGCCAGCCTTGCACAGAGCGTGACGGGAGAGGCTGCGCAGGCCGAGGCGGTTGAACTGCCATCGGCGTGGCGCATTTCGCCGCCGCAGCTCATCAGCTTCAGCTTTGATGACATCCCGCTGGCGAGCTTCAGCGTATTCAGCACGGGCGACTTGCCCGCCTCGACCGCGACCAGCACGGACTCGGATACCGAAACGGCGTCCACAACCGATGAAGCTGCTCCGGCTGAACAGGCTACCCCGGAACGCCGTGAAATCCCCGAAGGCCCGCCGCTGCCACCGTTCTTTGCGCTGCTCGGTGGTCAATTCGGCGTCACGGTTGATACTGCCGACGATCTGATCGACATCCCGCTGCCGGAAGAAGCTGCGGCGCAGTTTGGCGCGACGACGCTTCGCGCGGCGGATCTGCTCAATTTCATCGTCCTGCTGGGCGATCCCTCGCGTCTGCCGCCCGGGGTGCAAGTGCCGCCGATTCCGATCAATCCGGCGCAGTTGATCGGTGCACTGAGCGGCGATGTGGTCGCTTTCCTGGTGGATAACGACCCCAGTTTTCTCACAGCCCTTCAGGCGGAGACCTTCGGCTTTTTCAGCGATGATGTGCTCTCCCGCTCGCAGGTTGCGCCGCCGCTGGCGAGTGTTTGGGACACGCTGGCGAATCGCCCGCAGTTTGCCGCCCGCCCGCTGCGTAATGCTGGCGACGTGCTGGCACTTGGCGATGGTGCTGCCTCAACGGTGTTGAACCGCATCAACGATGAGGTTCCCGGCCAATTCGCTGGTTATGAGGTGCGCCTCTTCGACAGCCTTTCACCTGCTGCAATCCGTTACTTCACGTTGCAGGAAGAAGGCTTCTTCAGTAACCTCAGCGCCGAAGTCCTGACCAAGCTCTCGCCGGATGCGATCAACCTGATACCGGAAGATGTGCTCTCTGGTCTGGACACGGAGACTGCTGGTACTCTGCGGGCGATTGCTGATGGTTCGCAGGAATCCGCTGCGCAGCAGTTGGCCGCGCTGTATGCCAGCGATGTCCCCGCTGCCGACCCGGATGCTCCTGCTCTTAATGCGGACTGGGGCGTCATCGCGAACTTCCTGGGGACGGAACTGGATACGGCGGATGACTTTTTCCGCTTCTTCCCGAATGCAGCGGCGTTCATCAACAGTTTCTTCGACAGTGCGCAGGGCACGGGCTTCGCGCCTAATCTGTTGGGCAATATGTCCGCTGAGATGCTGGCCTATATGGCCGAGCGCGATGCGACATTCCTGGGCGATCTGCGGGTCGAAGCGCTGCAACTGCTGAACCCTGATGTGCTGGCGACTCTGCCCGCTGATGTGCAGGAGCGCGCGGCTTCCGGCGGTGAACCGTTCCGTCCGACCGCCAGCGTCACGCGCACCAACGGTAACAACAGCCTGGTTGTCACGGTTTACAAGACCAAAGGTGCGAACACGGTTGAAGCGTTCCACCGCGTCGAAGATGCGCTCAAAGAGATCGACGAGCGCGATGAGAATATCGGTACTTCCGTGGCCTTTGAACAGGCCAGCTTTATCGAAGAATCGATCAGCGGTGTGGCGCGCGAGGGCGGTCTGGGCGGTGTGTTCGCCGTCGTGATCATTCTCGTGTTCCTCAGCAGCGGCGTTTGGGGGCGTTCGGGACGGCGCACCACTGGTTTGATCATGTTTGTGCTGTTCCTCGTGCTGCTGGCCTTGGTCGTTGGATCAGGGCTGGAAGCGGCAGGTGGCGACGTGGGGCAGGCCTTCGCGGAAGCCGATGTCGTCGTGCGTGTGCTGCTCATCCTGGGCGCAATCACAGGTCTGCTGGTGTTCCTGTGGCCCGGCGAACTGCCGTATCCAGCCTGGCGCAGCACGCTGGTCGTTGGCGTGAGCATTCCGCTCTCACTGCTGATTGCGTTGGCGCTGATGAACTGGGTGCCGCCGTTTGTCAACCAACTGCTCGCTCCGGCTGCGGAGAATTCACCGCTGCTGGCGTTCTTCCTGCGGCTGTTCCCGGCCAGCCTGACGATTAACATCATGACGCTTTCCGGCCTCACGGTGGCGATTGGCCGCGTGGTCGATGACTCGATTGTCGTGCTGGAAAACATCTTCCGGCAGGTGCAGGAGGGCGGCGACAAGGCTGAGGCAATCATCGTTGGCACGCGCGATGTTTCGGTAGCGATTTTCGCTGCGACTGTGATCACGGTGGTGGTGTTCCTGCCGCTTGGTCTGACAGGCGGTATCATCAGCGAGTTCTTCCTGCCGTTCGGTCTGGCCGTAACCTATGCGCTGATGGCATCGTTCGTCGTCGCGATTACGGTTGTGCCGGTGCTGGCTTTCCTGTTCATCGGCAAAGAAGAAGCCGCCGAAGCTGAACATGAAGGCTGGTTGGAGCGCGCTTATGTGCCGAGCCTGAAATGGTCACTGCGCAACGGTTGGACGAAACTGATTGTGTTGGCTGTCGCGCTGGTCAGCTTTGTCATCGGGGCGGCGCTCTTCGCGACCCGACCGACGACATTCCTACCCAGCCTGGGCGAACCGCAAATCAGCATCAGCGTGAATCTGGCGAACGGTACGAAGATCGTCGATACCAACGCTAAAGTGCTGGAAATGGAGCAGTGGATCCGCGACAACAACGAAGGGGAAGAATTGGGCACCATGCAGACGATTGTCGGCAGCGGTGGCGCAAGTCTGGCCTCGCTGATTGGCGGCGGCGGTGGTGTCCAAGAGAATATCGCCAGCATCACGATTGGCGTGGAAGCCCAGGACAAACTGGATGAACTGACTCAGCAGGTGCGCGTCGAGGCTGAACGCATCTTCGGTGAGGATAACGTGACGGTCTCGGCGGCCTCGCTCAGCGATCAGGGTTTTGGCGGGTTTGAACTGGTGTTAGCCGGGCCGGAAGAAGACCTTCGCGCCATCAACCAGCAGGTGATTGACGCGCTGAATGGCCTCGAAGGCATCACCAATGCTACCAGTGATCTGGCGGCGGTGGGCGCTGCGAGCGGCGAAGATGCGCCGCAGACTTATATCCGCATTGACGGGCAATCAGCGGTCAGCTTTAGTGCGGAGCTGGAGACGGAAAACACCCTGGGCGTGACGCAGCAGGCCATCGAAGCGATCAATGCGCTGCCCGACCTGCCGGATACCGTCAATGTCAGCCAGGGTTTTGACAGCCAGCTTCAGACCGAAGGTTTCCAGAGCCTTTTCGCGGCGATGGGCATTGCCATCGTCATCGTGGTGATCATCCTGATGATCACCTTCGGCTCGGTCGTCCACTGGTTCGATATCATCCTCAGTATCGTTGTTGCCCCGGTGGGCGCGGCGGTGTTCCTGACGCTGACTGACCGCGTGCTGGGCATCTCGGCGATGATCGGCCTGCTGATGCTGATCGGTATTGTGGTCACGAATGCTGTGGTGCTGATTGATCGCGTACAGGCCAATCTGCGCGAACGCAAGATGAGCGTTTACGACGCACTCGTGGAAGCGGGCGGTCGTCGTCTGCGTCCCATCCTGATGACGGCGCTGGCGACGGTGTTCGCCCTGATGCCACTAGCGATTGGTCTCTCGAAGGGCGCGATTATCGCTGCCGAACTGGGTACGGTTGTAATCGGTGGTCTGGTCAGCAGCACGCTGTTGACGCTGATCGTCGTGCCGGTGATGTACAGCCTGCTCGCGCCTATCCATAAGCGCGTCGCCCGTTTGTTTGGCGGCGGCAACCACTGATCTCTGACATTCTCAACAGAAAAGGGGCGGCCTCTGATGCAGGCTGCCCCTTTTTTATTGCGCGATGTGTCGCGGTGGTTACTTTGCGGGAGTCATCTCGGGGCTGATCGGGATGAAGTCCAGGCGTTCGCCCACTGTTTTGAAGGCGTGCAGCGCGCGGTCGAGATGTTCCTTGCGATGTGTGGCCGTGTAGCTGGTTCGCAGCAGGCCGCCGCCCGGAGGCGTCCCTGGAGGGACAACCGGGTTGGTGTAAACGCCTTCTTCAATCAGCGCGTTCCATGCCAGACCGACGCGGAAGTCGTCACCCAGGATGACAGGAATGATCGGGGTGTTGCTCAACCCGGTGTTGTAGCCCATACCCTTCAGCCCGGCGCGCATGTACTCGGCATTTTCCCACAGGTTCTTAACGTGCTGCGGTTCAGTCTCGATGATGTCCAGCGCGGCCAGCACGGCTGCCGCATTCGGCGCGGGCAGGGCGGCGGAGAAGATCAGCGAGCGCGCTTTATGCTGGATGTAGTAGATGATGTCCGCGTCGCCCGCGATGAAGCCGCCAATGGACGCAAAGCTCTTGCTGAAAGTGCCCATGATCAGGTCAACCTGATCAGTCTTGCCGAAGTGTTCGCCTGTGCCGCGCCCATTGCCCGTCACGCCGATGCCGTGCGCGTCGTCTACCATGACGCGGGCGCCGTATTTCTGGCAGATTTCGATCAACTCAGGCAGTGGGGCGATGTCGCCGCCCATGCTGTAGACGCCATCAACGACGACCAGCTTGCCTGCGTCCGCGGGTAGGCGGCTCAGCACGCTTTCCAGGCTTTCTACGCTGTTATGGCGGAAGCGCTTCATCTCGCCCTGCGACATTGTGCAGCCGTCAACGATACTGGCGTGGTCATCCTTGTCGACGATGACGTAATCGCCCTTCTGAACGACTGCCGAGATCGCGCCGACGTTGCTCTGATAGCCCGTTGAGAAGACGACGGCGGCTTCCTTGCCGACGAACTTCGCCAGGCGGCGTTCCAGCTCCAGGTGCAGTTCCAGCGTGCCATTGAGGAAACGCGAACCCGTGACGCTGGTGCCATAGCGTTCAATGGCCTCGATAGCAGCACGGCGCACGCGCGGGTCGGTCGTCAGCCCCAGATAGTTGTTCGAGCCGAGCATGACGACTTCTTTGCCCTCAAATGTCGCGGTCACACCTTCCGAGTGACTCAGCGCCCGGAAATAGGGATACATACCAATATCGGTTGCATCTTTGGCGCGCCGGATCGTCTCGTCAGTGTGAATCTTGTCGAATAAGTCAGCCATGCAGTGGCCCCCTTTTACTGTCCAAATACTACAACACACTTCGCGCGTGTTTGCTCAGACGTGATAACACCTCAATACGCGAGTGGATAGCGACTTTCAAGATTTCAGAACTTTAACAATGTTTTGAAAGTTTGGCAACGGGGAGGCGTGGGAAAGTGATGAACGGACTTGCGGATTGGGGTATCGTGGGGTTACAATGCGCCCCGTTCCGCTAAACGATTCGCCGTTGGAGAGTGTACATGTCCTCATTGACGATTCGCCGCCTGACCGTCTGGGCTTTGTCGTTCGCGATTGGCTTTGTGGTCACTTACCTCATCATTGTGGTCGGTTTCCCCATCGTCAAGCCTGAATCGGCAGGTATCACGCTGGAGATGTACGGCTTCGGCTATTTCATTGTCACGTACATTCCGATTGCCCTGATCTTCGTTGTTTGGCTGGATGCATTCATGGGCACGGGTATTCTGCCGGACTAATTGCAGGAGGGGCAGGGGATCAACTTCTGCCCCACATTATTTGCTCCCCAGTATCGCGGCCAGTCCACTCACACTCGTCCCGCCGCTCACCCGCAGTCGCGGCAACTCCAGCCTGTTATCCGACGTATGCAGTGCACCATGCTGCGTTGTAACCGCGCGCAATACGTCGGTTTGTGCCAGCACGCTGAGTACGGCATCATCATAGCGCCCGACCGGGTATGAAAATACCTGTGGCTGGTGCCCGGTATGCGCGCTGATGCTCTCCAGACTGCCAAGCAGTTCATACACGAGAAAATCATAGTCACGATTGCGCAGATCCTGGTGCGTTTTGGTATGCGACTCGATACTCATCCCGGCGGTGAACATCTCACCGATCTGCGTCCAATTCATGTAGCCCATGTCGCCCGCGTCTGCCCGGCTGGTGATGATGAAGAATGTTCCAGATAAGCCAAATGATCTCAGCGTAGGAAAGACTTGGGTGTAATGGTCAATGTAGCCGTCGTCAAATGTGAGGATGACGGGCTTGAACGGCAGCTCAGCGCCTGTCATCAGAGCGGCTTCCAGGTCGTAGAATGAGATGCTGTTATAGCCTTGTTCGCTTAAATACTGCATATGAGCCGTGAAGAGCGCTGGAATGACGGTCAGTTCAACGCGCACGGCATCGGCGTCGGGGGGCAGTTCACTGACGTAGTGGTACATCAGCACGGGTACCCGAATGCGCCGCAGCGTGCCATCGCCCACCGCATCGTCTATGACGGCTTGCGACAGGCTGCGCTCAGCGCCGAACAATAACGCCGCCGCAGCGTTCAGCAATACGAGCAATCGGAACCATTTCATCCTTAAGTCTGCCTCTAGCCAAATCCTGTCGTAAGCATAAAATGATTCGGCGAGGAACGCCACTACGGGAGGTTGGGCCATGCCGCACAATCACTTCACACATGCCCTGGTTCGTTATCCAACGCCGCAGATGGGCGCGGGATTGACCACGCAGTCATTAGGCGCACCGGACTTCGAACGCGCTTTGAGCCAGTACAACGCTTACCTCGAGGCGCTGCGGGCCTGTGGTCTAGCCGTTCAGGCTTTGGATGGTGATGCGGCGTTCCCGGATGGGCATTTCGTCGAGGATACAGCCGTTATCTACGAGCATGTGACGGTGATCACGCAGCCAGGCGCGCCAGAGCGGTTGGGCGAAATACAAAGTATTGGCGCGGCACTGGCGCAGCGGCAGCCTGTTTTCATTAGTGGTGATGGGCGCGTGGATGGTGGCGATGTGTTGTTCTGTGCTGACCGAGTGTTGATTGGCCTTTCCGAACGCACGAACCTCGTTGGGGCAGAGCAGCTTCGTGCCGCGCTCGTGCAATCCAATTCGTCGGTTGTGGTCGATTTCGTGCCTGTGCGCGGCGTGCTGCACCTCAAGACGGGCATCACTGAACTTGCGCCCGGGATACTGCTGCGCTCGCCATTCTTTGAGACGGATTACCATTTTGACTTCGCGGAGACGTTTCTGCTTCCCGTTCATGAAGCACATGGCGCGAACGTGCTGCCGATCAACGATGCTCTGCTGATCATGCGCGGCTACCCGACTGTGCGCGCGTTCGCGCAGCAGCACTACGAGAACGTCATCGAACTCGATATGAGTGAATTTGCGAAGATGGATGGCAGCCTGACGTGCCTCTCGCTGCGCTACAACGGGTAGATCAGCCTTCACGGCGGTAGTGCGCGATATTGATCAGCGTCGCCCCCGGTGTGTAGAACGTCATGGTCACTTTCATAACCTGCCCATCGGGTGAAAGCTCGCGCGCTGCATGGTTGACGAGACTTCCTGTTTTCAAAGCGGCGCTGTCCAGGCGGTTCTCGTTCACGAGCGTCATGGACACGGCATCGACCGCCGGGCTGTCAGGGTAGGGATACTCATTTCCATCGGGAATACCGCTGTAGCTTTGTTGGTGATGCTGCCCATGTGAATCGGTCCAATCCATCGTGACTTTGACCTGTCCGGGTTCTTGCTCCAACAGATACCAGCCTTCGCGCGGGGGTTCACCGAGTTGGTAGTCACACTGCTCGCGGAGCAAGCTCCACTTTCCCAGGAATTTTTCCATGACTCCTACCACTCTGTTTCGGGCACGGGTTCGCCCGCATAGGCGAGGATGATCTGTTCACGCGGCACGCCCGCCTGGATGAGGGCATCCAGCACCGTCTTGTCGTTCTGGTCTTGTTCGATGATCACAATTTCACCGACTAATCGTACAACCGTACTGACCCCGGAAATGTGTTTGCCTCGAACACGCGCAAAGTCTGTAACTGTGAAGACATTTCCATCTTCGCTGCGTGTAAGGTAACTGACACCATTCAGGCCTTCGGATGCATACCCTGCGACGACATCATACACCGTCTGTTTTAGTGAATCCATCGAGTAACTTTCTCCTGATTGGGATCAAAGATGAGCAGGAATAGGTTGAACTCTTGAATAGCTTGCTGCCCTATCGAAGACTGCATGATACCGTTGTACGCTGCTTCGGTGATTGCCATATATAGGGGAATTGAAGATTCAGCGTTCCGCAGTCCCATTCGATACAGCAGGTACTTTCCTAAAGCGTTGGCAAGCGCCTCAATAGGCGATGAAACGTCATCCAGTTCTTTGACTTCTATCAAGATGATCTGTTGCGCATCTGCCCGCTCTGCCTGCATATCAACCCAGAGTTTCTTGTCCTCGAAGGAAATGCGGACTTGTTCGCGAGTAATACGCCACCCATCCTTGATGAGCGCGCGTTTTACGGTGTAGTGGTAGCGGTCTTCGGCGGGCATTAGATACTAACCGCTTTCACCTGTTGGGCTACTGCTGGAACAAGTGATGTTAGATCTTATTTCACTGGGTTGATTGCTCACCCCTGATCGAGCCGGAAGCCGTGACCGCGCACCGTCACGATGTACTGTCCTTCGGGGTCAAGCTCGGCCAGGCGGTCGCGCAGGCGGCGCACCAGCGCATCAATCGCCTGTTCGCTCACACCTTCGCCCATTGCTTCCGGCCACACCGTCTCGATCACCGTATCGCGCGTGCAGATGCGCCCGGCATTTACGAACAGCAGTTCCAGCAGGCGGTATTGCGGCAGGCTGAGCGGCGGATTCAGTTCGACACCCTTGATGAACACGCGCCGCGATTCCGGGTCGAGGCGCAGGCGTCCGCTGATGAAGGCTGGTGGGTTTTGCAGCATCGGGCTGGTGGAACCGGAGCCGATGAAGCGGATGCGCACCGTCAGCGCCACATGAATCTCGTCGCCGTCGTGGATTTCCCGCACGCCCTTGAGCTGCGTGCCATTGACCCAGGTGCCATTCTTGCTCTCCAGGTCTTCCACAAAATACTGCTCACCTTCGCGGTAAAAGCGGATGTGGTGGCGCGAGACCTGGCGGTCATCCAGCGGTAAGTCGCAATGCTCATCGCGCCCTGCCACGACCGAATCTTGCATCATCGGCCAGGGGTAGGCGGGCTGGTTTTCCGTTTGGATGATGAGG
>JAEUQX010000318.1 GCA_016788625.1 Anaerolineae bacterium | reverse complement strand
CCACCCAGAGCGGCTTCATGTGAATAACCCATCGCCAGCAGCACCTCCGACGGTTCCGGATTCCCCGTCTTGCAGGCCGAACCGCCGCTGGCCGCGATACCGCGTCTGTCGAGGTGCATCAGCAGCGTTGTGCTGTCTACCCCTTCAATTGCAAAGCTGGCGTGTGCGGGCAACCGCAAAGATGGATGTCCGGTCAGCTCAACGCCGGGAACACGCCGCAGCACCCCGTCAATCAACTGATCGCGCCGTGCCCGATAATGCGCAGTCCGCGCGTCAAAATCGGCATACGCCTGTTCCAGTGCCAACGCCATACCCACGATAAGCGGGGTATTGTGCGTCCCCGCCCGCCGCCCTTCTTCATGGCTGCCGCCGCTTTGGCTGGGAACGAGTTCGCCGCCCTTCCGCACATAGAGTACGCCAACACCTTTCGGCCCGTAAAACTTGTGCGCGGACAAGCTGAGTAGATCAACACCCAAGGCCTGCACATCCAGAGGAACTTGTCCCGCTGCCTGCACTGCGTCGGTGTGCAGCAGCACGCCGCGCTCATGCGCCAATGAAGCCAACGCCGCTATCGGCTGGATACTGCCGATTTCGTTGTTGGCGAGCATCACGCTCCCCAGACTGCTGTCGCTCCGGCAGGCACATGCGAAATCCTCGACATCCACAATACCGTAGGCGCTCACGGGAATGACGGTTTGCGTGAACCCCATCACTTCCGCCAGTTGATCAACCGTCTTGCGAACCGCGTTGTGTTCGATGGGTGTCGTGATCAGATGTGTGGCGCCGCGTGTCTTGCGAAGCGCCCAGGCCACGCCGCGGATTGCCAGATTATCACTCTCCGAGCCGCCGCTGGTGAACACAATTTCACCCGGCGTGCAGTTCAACACCCGTGCAATACGCTCACGCGAGTCCTCAATCGCCGCTTCAGCCTGCTGACCAAACCAGTGAGATGATGACGGGTTGCCATAGACGGTCGCAAAATAAGGCAGCATCGCGTCTAGTACCGTCGCGCTCGTCGGGGTTGAGGCCGAATGGTCGAGATAAACCGTCCGTCGTTCCATTACAGTTACTACTCCATCACCCATCTGAAGTGCCGATTTTAGCTGAATCTCGCATCCCCTGTCAGTCTCAGATTTTGTCATCATGTCCACGATTCTGACATGACGACTTCGCCGAATCGGTGTATGATCGTTGGCGACATTTCATAGCCAAACATTCGTGCGACACCTCGCACGTTGTTCAGTGTTTCTGCAAACAGCCTACAGAGGAGTAATCCAACCAATGACCATCATTGAACATCTGCACGCGCGGGAAATTCTCGATTCGCGTGGCAATCCCACCATTGAAGTCGAGGTTCATCTCATTGACGGCGCCTATGGCCGCGCGATTGTGCCGAGCGGTGCATCAACAGGCGATCATGAAGCGCTGGAACTGCGCGACGGCGACAAAAAGCGCTACGACGGCAAGGGGGTTCTGAAAGCTGTCGAATCGGTCAACGGCCCCATTCTGGAAGCGCTCGTCGGAATGCCCGTCACTCCGCAGCGTGCCGTAGACGAGCGCCTGCTGGAGCTTGACGGAACACCCACTAAGTCAAATCTGGGTGCAAACGCGATCCTCGGTGTGTCCCTGGCCGTCGCCCGCGCTGCCGCCGCCAGCTTCGAACTGCCGCTCTACGCCTATCTCGGCGGCGTTCACGCCCATGTTCTGCCCGTCCCCATGATGAATATCATGAACGGTGGCAAGCACGCCGTCGGCAGCACGGACTTCCAGGAATTCATGATCATGCCCGTCGGCGCCCCCAGCTTCCGCGAAGCTCTGCGCTGGTCGGTCGAAATCTACCACACACTCAAGAAGATCCTTCACAAGAAAGGCCACAGCACCACCGTTGGCGACGAAGGTGGTTTCGCGCCCAGCCTCGGCTCGAACCAGGCCGCCCTCGATGTCATCATGGAGGCCATCCAGCAGGCCGGTTACACCCCTGGTGACCAGATTCGCATTGCCCTCGATCCCGCCACGTCAGAACTCTACAAAGACGGCAAGTATCACCTGGAAATCGAAGGTCGCGTGCTGACGGGCGAAGAAATGGTCGAATTCTGGGCGGACTGGGCCTCGCGTTACCCCATCATTTCGCTCGAAGATGGCCTCGCTCAGGACGACTGGGAGAACTGGTCGCGCCTCGTCGCCCGCATCGGTGACCGCGTGCAGATCGTTGGCGATGACCTGCTCGTCACAAATGTAGAGCGCGTGGAACGTGCAATTGCCGAAAAGGCCGCCAATTCACTGCTCTGCAAGGTCAATCAGATCGGCTCACTCACCGAAGCCATGGCCGCCAGCCAGCTCAGCCAGCGGCACGGATGGACAGTTGTCGCCAGCCACCGCAGCGGCGAGACTGAAGACACCACCATCGCCGACCTCGCCGTCGCCATGAACGCCGGGCAGATCAAGACAGGTGCGCCGGCCCGTTCCGACCGTGTGGCAAAGTACAACCAGCTTCTCCGCATCGAAGAAGAACTGGGCAGCGCGGCGGTCTACCCCGGCCTCAAAGCCTTTACCAACCTGAAGATCTAGCTGCCGCAATTGCGTGGCGGGCACCTGACGAAAGGACTCTGAAAGTGGTTAGAAACGCCTTCACCGACAAACGCACCAAGATCGTCGCCACGATTGGTCCAGCATCCCGTGATCCGGAAACGATTCGGCAGATGATCCGCAGTGGCATGAACGTCGCCCGCATCAACTTCTCGCACGGCGATCATGCCACGCATGGTGAAACCATCGCCCGCGTTCGTCAGGTTGCCCGCGAAGAAAACGCGGTTGTCGCCATCCTTTGCGATATTCAAGGCCCCAAAATTCGCATCGGCAAGATCGCCAGCGAACCGCTGATGCTCAACGAAGGCGATACGATCACCTTCACCCTGGACAATGTTCCCGGCGAAAACAGCCTGATTTCACTGCCGCACCCGGAGTTCGTTCGCGACATCCGTCCCGGAATGCAGCTCTTGTTGGATGATGGCAATCTCGAACTTCAGGTGACCGCCACGACCCCGAGGGAATTGATCTGCCAGGTTGTCATCGGCGGGCCGCTGACCTCACGCAAGGGTGTTATGGCGCCAACCGCACGCCTCACACTCTCCGCAATCACCGAAAAAGATCGCCAGGACATCGAGTTCGCTCTGAAGCAGAACACAGAATACCTGGCGATGTCTTTCGTCCGTTCGCACGAAGACATCCGCGAGCTGCGCTGGCTGATCCGTCATCTCGGCGGTGAAGTCGCCGTCATCTCCAAAATCGAAAAGCACGAAGCGCTGGAAAATATCCAGAGCATCATCGACGTATCCGACGGCATCATGGTCGCGCGTGGCGATCTCGGCGTCGAAACACCTGCTGAAGAAGTGCCTTATCATCAGAAACGCATCATTCAGCTCTGCAACATCGCCGCCAAACCCGTCATCACCGCCACACAGATGCTCAACTCGATGGTTGACAGCCCTCGCCCCACCCGCGCGGAAGCCAGCGATGTCTACAACGCCATCCTGGACGGCACGGATGCCGTGATGCTCAGCAACGAAACTGCTGCAGGCAAGTTCCCCGTCGTCGCCGTCGAAACCATGGCGCGCATCGCCGTCATCGCGGAACAGAGCATCTGGTCAAAGAGCAGCGGGCCACACAATATCTACAAGCCCAACGCCGAAGGGAAAGAGGCTATCTCCGATGCTATCTGTCAATCAACCTGTCAGATCGCGGAAGTCCTCGGCTCAAAGGCCATCGTCACCTCGACCCTGACAGGCTACACGGCTCGCCGCCTCGCCAAAGAACGCCCCAGCACAACGATCCTGTGCGTGACGCCGAACGAACTGACCTATCACCGCATGGCATTGGTTTGGGGCGTGATACCGCTGCTCATCCCGGAATTTCACACCATTGATGAAATGATTGGTACGGTGGTGCGTACTGCCGAAGAAGCGAACCTTGTCAAGCAGGGGGACAGCCTGGTGATCATCGCGGGCGTTCCGTTTGGCATCGGCGGCCAGACTAACTTCCTCAAGATTCACACCGTCGGAGAAGGCGGGAGATTCATCCTGCAGTAACCGAAGTTTCAGGAATCAGGTTAGCACATTCCCATTGCAGGCGAGCAGCATACAGCATGTTCGCCTGTTTTTTTTACTTGTCCGATGACTGACTTCGCGCTCACATATCATCGCCATCGACGAATTCCAACGCCTGGGCGGCCCGCTGACCGCTCGTCTCTGGAACGCTGGATGGCCGTACATAGCGGGTTGTCATGACAGCAGGCTCAGGATTCTGGTTGACCTGCGGGGTCGTGCAGTACGGGCATACCTGCCAGGACAATTCAAGAAGTTGGCGGCAGTGTACGCACGGTTTCTTCAGCCGGGTGAAGCAGTGCGGGCAGGCCTGCCACGTCACCTGGGTACGCTGCCCACAGCCAGGGCAAGTAGGCTTTTCCTCGATCTCTTGCAGCAGCGCTTCTTCTTCCAGCGAACGCTCATACGCCTCGCCCAGAGTTTCACGCGGGCGCAGCAGGAGGTAGATCAGCAAGCCCGGCACGGTCAGCAGCGCCACCAGCAGCGCCACGCCCAACTGAGCGAACAGATCACGCGAGCGTGCCCGCATATCCCGGTAGGCCCACACAATCATCGCCAGCCAGAATGCCGCTACGATCACCACACCATAGACCGTGATAATCAGCGCCACATCCTCAGATATGCCCAACAGCTCAGCCATAGTATTTCTCCACGCCCGCAACTCTGCTCAGAGCAGCCGCTTGCCAACCTATCGTCAGTATATCAGTCGCCCTAGTCGGGCGCAAAACAACCACCCGTTCCATGCTACAATCCCAACATCATCTCACAGTAACGCGGTGTATCTCAATGCCCCCCAAAACCAATTTGCCCCTGCGCGACATGCCGCAAAGTGAACGCCCACGCGAACGCCTGATGCACTACGGCGCCAAGAATCTCTCGAACGCCGAACTGCTCGCCATCATCCTGCGAACGGGCAGCGCACAAGAGAATGTCGTACATCTGGCAGGTCGCGTCCTGGCGCGCTTCGAGGGGCTGGCAGGGCTGGCGCAGGCATCATATGCGCAGCTAGATGAAATACCCGGCCTGGGTGAAGCCAAGATCATGCAGATTCTTGCCCTCATAGAACTCGCGCAGCGCATCAATAGTCGCCCCGTGGAATACCGTCCTTTGATCAGCGCCGCCGCCGATGCTGCCGCGCTCGTCATGGACATGGCCTATCTGCCGCAGGAACATATCCGCATCATTTTGCTGGATGCATCACGCCGAGTCATTGCCATCCCGACCGTATACATCGGCACGCTGCAAACATCAATTCTCCGCGTGGCTGAACTGTTTCGGGAAGCGATCACCCGCAACAGCCCTGCGTTTATTCTCGTCCATAATCACCCTTCCGGCGATCCGTCCCCCTCACCGGAAGATATCGAACTGACCCGAACGATCATCGCAGCGGGCGAACTCCTCGATATACAGGTGATTGATCATCTGATCATTGGACAGCAGGAATGGCGTTCGCTCAAGACAATGGGGTTAGCCTTCAGTTGAGCGCTGTCGGGTCATCCGTGCTGCCCGCCAGAAGCGACACATCGCTCACCAGTACATCATACTGATGCCCAGACGCGTAGAACTGCACGTTGACAATGGAGATGGGACGTTCGCCGGGCGCAAAGAAACTGAGCAGGTTACCTGTGTCATAGGTATACCATGTACTTGCGTTAACCAGTTCGTGTTCCTGCGTGCAGCTCAGGCAGTACAGCGGGTAATTGAGCTGTGGATTTGGGCGCGAATAGAAGCCGTGTATCCACTGCCGCGATGCACCCTGCTGGTCTCGATAATCAATCCGCAGCATGAGCGGACATTCACTGCCCTGTGTCCCACAAACCTCGAGCGACTGGTACTGAATGTTAAACATCACTCGCAGTTCCAGATACGTATATGCAGCCACGTCCAGACCATATTGGCCGAACGAAGTCAGGCAGCGCGTCTCACCATTCGAAGTGGCACCATCCGCGCGCAGCATCCGCATCACCATGCGGCCATTGGTGCGTTCCAGATAATAGCGTCCGCTCGGCGGAGTGTCTTCGCGATTGGAACACACCCATGACTGAGCGATTACATCTGGATCCTCAAACGTGCTGCTGGTGATCAGATTAACCTTCGCTGGGCTGGTCAGCACAGATGTGGCATCGCCCGTATAATTTACAATTCCCTGGTTATTCGCCGGGATACTACGGCCAACATTCTGATTAGCTGGGATGAGCGAAGCACTGCCATTCACATTTTCAACACGCGCTCGCGTCTCGGTCGCGCTGATGCGATACTGTCCGCTCGATTGAATGTCGATCAGATCGCCAGGCACAGTTCGGATGGTCAGCCGCACATCACGCTGCAAGAACGGCATGACAAACACATCCAGTTCGCCGCTCAGTCGCTCCAACTCAATACCATAGCTGCTGCTGCCCCAGTCAAAACGTGGGCGCAGCGTCCGCCGAAAACTCATTTCTGTGCCGCCCTTGAGCGTCACCATTGCGATCAGACGATTTTCAGATTGTGTATCGGTAAAGAATATTGTTGCCTGAGACTGCCCGTCCGTACTTAGTGTGTCGCCCAGCACCAGTACGCGCTCGCTATACACGGCCTGACCACTGACCACCCCTGTGCCGCGCCCTACGCGCAGCAGACTCTCCAGTGATACAGTCGATTGGAACAGAAAATAACTAATGCTGACACCAGCAACCACACAGATCGCACAAAATGCAGCGAACGACAGCAGCAGTATCCCCCACGCCCGTCGTTGTGGATCATAGCTGGGTCGTAACACCTGTTCCGTCACCGTCGCAGCAGGCTTCAGCACTATTCAATACCCTTATACAACCTGATCATATACTGCCATGTTGGCGCAGCAGCACCCCATATCGCAACCGGATTATGCGTAACCCGTTGCCCGCTCATTATAGCATAGCCGGCACTGCTCCCACATTCACCGTCTCGACGCCCCTGCCCTGCTTTAGGTATAATCGCTTTCAATCCAGAAGCCTTGTTTCCTGAGGGAGAATTGTTATGTCAGGTCATAGCAAATGGTCAACCATCAAGCGCAAAAAAGGCGCAGAAGATGCGAAGCGCGGCAAGATCTTCACCCGCCTCGCCCGCGACATCATGATCGCTGCCCGTGAAGGCGGTGGTGACGAAAACGCCAACCCCAAACTCAAAATCGCCATCTCGAAGGCCAAAGCCAACAATATGCCCAAAGACAACATCGAGCGTGCCATCGCGCGCGGTGCAGGCGGTGGAGAAGGCGAAAGCATGGATGAAATCACCTATGAAGGTTATGGCCCGGATGGGGTCGCTTACCTCATAGATGTCCTCACCGACAACAAGAATCGCAGCCTCGCTGATGTCAAGCGCGTTCTGAACCGTGCAGGCGGCAGTCTGGCCTCTGCGGGTTCGGTAGCATGGCAGTTCGAGAGCAAAGGTCGCATCGAACTTACTGGCGAAAATATCGACTTCGACTCGGTTTTCATGGTCGCCGCAGAAGCTGGCGCGGATGATGTCGTGGATGAAGATGGCATCATCGTCGTCTATACCCCTCGCGACAAATATGGCGCAGTCGAACAGGCGCTGTCTACCGCAGGTTATCAGATCGGCGAATCCGAACTGCGCTGGCAGGCGAAGAACGAGAGCGAACTCGAAATCGAAAAAGCCTTACAGAACATGCGCCTGCTGGAAAGCCTGGAAGAACTCGACGATGTGCAGTCCGTCGCGTCCAACCTGCTGATCACTGATGATCTCATCGCCGCACTTGAGACAGCCTGATGATCAGTCTGGGCATTGACCCCGGCACGGCCACCGTAGGATATGGCCTGGTGAAAGAACATGACGATGGTTCGCTCCAGGCTATTGCCTACGGCGTCATCAGCACGGCGCCCACGCTGCCGATGTGGGAACGCCTCAAGCTGATCTATGACGGTGTAAGCACGCTGATCACACGCTACCAGCCTGACCGCGCTGGTGTAGAAGAACTCTTCTTTGCCAAAAACGTCACGACTGCGATCACAGTTGCCCAGGGACGCGGCGTTATCTTGCTGGCACTGGCCACGGCGAGACTGCCTATCGCAGAATACAAGCCCAACAATGTCAAGCAGTCTATCGCGGGCTATGGCGGCGCCCCCAAGCCACAGATGCAGGAGATGGTGCGGATGCTGCTCAACCTCGACGAAATCCCGCGACCGGACGACGCGGCGGACGCGCTCGCCGTAGCCATAACCGATATTCACAGCGCACGTTATCAATACCTGACGGACGAGGACACATGATCGCCAGTATTCAGGGGCAGCTTCTCTCAACGGGTCGCGACTACGCAGTCATTGCGGCGGGCGGCTTGGGCTATAAAGTATTCGTGCCACACCCCACGCTTGAACGGCTTGAGCCTAACGCCGAGAATTTCCTGCATACAGTCCTGATCGTGCGCGAGGATTCGATGACCCTGTTCGGCTTCGCGACCACTTCTGAACGTGAGGTCTTCGAGATTCTGCTGACGGTCAACGGCGTCGGCCCCAAGCTGGCACTCGCTATCCTCAGTACACTCAGCCTCGACAGCATCAAGAACGCTGTGATTGCCGGACGTGACGAGATTCTCACCCGTGTGCCAGGCATCGGCAAAAAGACCGCGCAGAAAATCCTGATCGAACTGAAGGATAAACTGAAACTCAGCCTCGACACCGCCCCCGTCGCAGGATTCGACGACATCAACACCGATGTCCTCGACGCGCTCGTCGCCCTCGGCTACAGTATCGTAGAAGCACAAACCGCTATACAATCGTTACCATCTAATGCGCCACCCAATGTCGAGGATCGGGTGCGATTGGCACTGCAATATTTCGCTTAAGTTAATCTCATGGCTTCATCGCTCGATCAATACCCGCAACGCGACGGCATGTATACCCTGCTCTCAGACTCGGTTGCCGTCCATAACCGTTATCAGAATCGCCTCATTATGCTGGATGCGCTCAGCAGCGAAGTCTGGTTGCGCGCGGACGGACGAACCACGCTGCGGGTCATCGCGGGCGATTTGGCAGGCTGGCTGCACCAATCCACCGACTCGATGCTCGTTGCCGCTCCCATGGTGCTGATGGTATTGTGCAGCGAAGGGTTGATGTTCCAGCTCGATCATCCCGTTGACCCGCCCTATCACCTCTGCTTCCCACAGGAAGACCAGGACGCAGAGCAAACGCACCGCAGCTTAATCGCATCTGGTTGGCTAAAGCCCTGACATACTCGGAGTGACAACTTGACAGAGAACTTGATTGGCAAACGTGTCCCCCTGCTCGATAAAGGGTGGCTTGAACTCATCGACATGCTGCCGCATCCCGCCACAGGCGTATCTGGCGATCTGGCGATTGTCAACGCCGCCCGCGTCAGTTTCCTGGGCGAGAGCAAAGGCGATGAGAAGGACAAGAAGCTGCTCTTTTACCTGCTGCGAAATCGCCATACCTCGCCGTTTGAGATGGTCGAGTTCAAGTTCCGTGTCCGCGCGCCACTCGTGACGTGGTGGCAGTGGGCACGTCACCGGGTGTGGAACTTCAATGCACAGTCCGGCCGTTATACACCGTTTGAGGAGAATGATTTCTACGTCCCTCCGGTCTGGCGTAAGCAGGCCGCCAGCAATAAACAGGCCAGCGAAGGCGAAGTCGATGCAGAGACCAACGCGCTGCTGACGCAGAAGCTCCTGGCACACTACGAACAGAGCTACACGCTTTATGAAGAAACCCTCAGAGCGGGCGTCTCCAAGGAGATGGCACGTTTCTTCCTACCGGGATTCAATGTCTATTACACCTGGGTCGCCAAAGTAGACGCACATAACCTTATGCATTTCCTTAAGCTGCGCATGGCGGACGATGCCCAATATGAAATCCGCGTCTACGCCCAGGCCATCTACCAGGAATTCTTCAAACCAGCACTGCCCTGGACCGCCGAAGCCTTTGAGGAATACATCCTGAAAGAGTGAGTTCGCTCTAACCTCGTCCGCCACCGCTGGTGACTTTCACAGCTCAATACGGCGTCACGCTGTCGTACACGCGGAGCGTTTTTGATCGCAGGTGTGTTATACTCCGCGCACATTCACCGAATGAACCGCAATCACATTTACACGGGGGAGCCGGCACATGCGCGGCGAATTAATAGCACTCGACCTGGAGACCACCGGACTGGACGCCGGCGCGGACGCCATCATTGAAATCGGGGCTGTCCGTCTGATTGACGGACAGGTCGTTGATGAATACGCCACGCTGATCAACCCTGACCGCCCCTTACCCGACTATATCACCTTCCTCACGGGCATCACCGACCAGGATTTCCAGGCACGGCCAGGCACAGCGACACAACCTGCCCGACCGCCCGCACCGCGCATCATCGAAGTTATCCCGGCCATTCGCGCTTTTGTCGGCAGCGCGCCAATTATCGGCCATAATATTGCCTTCGACCTCGCTTTCTTGCAGCGCCTCGGTCTTTTCCAGAGCAATCTCTCGTTGGATACACTTGATCTCGCGCCAGTGCTGCTGCCGCGTGCGCCCCGCTACAACCTCTCCAGTCTGTGTCAGTTTGCCAACATTCAACTTGATGAAGCCCACCGCGCATTGGAAGATGCACGCGCCGCAGGATTGTTATACTGGGCGCTCTGGCAGCGCGCGCTCGAACTCCCGCCAGAAACGCTGCGCGAAATCATCCATGCATCCACTGGGTTTGATTGGACCAGCAGGCGCGTATTTGAAGCCGCTTTGGATGAACATGGCCTGGACACTGCCCCGCCACAGCTCATGCCGCTCAATATATTCAGTCCTGCGCCTGCCGCGCCACCTCTCGTGCCCAACAATACACGCCAATTGCTGCCAATCGCCGATCTGACAGCGATGATGAACAGCGAAGGCACTCTCGCCCAACAGATTCCCGGTTACCAGCAGCGCTATCAGCAGGTCGAGATGCTGCACGCGGTTGCCGAAGCCTTTAACGGCACCAAACAAGCATTGATTGAAGCTGGTAGTGGCAGCGGAAAGTCCATCGCCTATTTGCTCCCTGCCGCGCGCTGGGGACAGCTTAACGCGGAGCGCGTCGTCATCTCCACCAATACCAGCACTTTACAGGAACAACTGCTGCTCAAAGACATCCCTACCGTAAATGCAGCCCTTGACCAGCCCATTTCTGCTGCGTTGCTCAAAGATCGCGAGTATTACCTCTGCCCGCGCCGCCTGGAAGCAGCCCGCCAGCGCGGGCCCGAATCGCTCGACGAACTCCGCGTTCTCGCAAAAGTGCTCGTCTGGCTGTTAGAAAGCAGCAGCGGCGACAAGGGTGAGCTTTCGCTGCGCGGCGGAGCCGAACACGCTGCCTGGGCACGCCTTAGCGCCGCCGATGGAGGATGCAGCGCAGAGACCTGTGAGGGGGTGATGGGCGGAGCATGTCCATTTCATAGGGCGCGCAAGGCCGCGGAATCGGCACAGCTCCTCATCATCAACCATGCCCTCCTCGTTTCGGACAGCATGGAAGACAACCCCATAATGCCTGCGTATCGCCATCTCATCATTGAGGAAGCCCACCAGCTCGAAGATGCTACCACCAGCACCCTCAGCCTGCGCATCGATGAAACCGCACTGCGCCGCCGCCTTAGCGAACTGGGTACGAAGCGTCGCGGGCTGCTTGGCACGCTCCTCGCCAACGCCACGCCAGTGATCCCTGCCAAGCACCTTACGCAGTTCACAGCCTTTGTCGATACCGTCAGTGAGGCCGCAGCAGGAATGGAAGCCGGCATACGTTCGCTGTTCATCGACTTCCGCAACATCTTCAAGCGTTTGACAAACGACAGTCGCGGCGGTGATTACGCGGCGCAGGTTCGGCTCACCCCCGAATTGTACACGAAAGGCACCCTCGGCGCGGTGCAGAATACCTGGAGCGAACTGGACGAATACTTCGCGGCGATCCACGATCGGTTGCTGTATCTCATTCAGGGTCTTGCCCGGCTCAAACAGTATGCTATTCCAGACTTTGATAACCTGGTGAGCAGCCTTTCATCTTTCGCCGAGTTTCTCTCTAAGACGCGCGGCGCACTCAATGCAATCATCCGCGAACCTGACAATAACACAATCTACTGGATCAACTCAGGGCAAAACCTGGAGTACCTGTCGCTCAACACCGCGCCCCTCAATGTCGGGACACACATCAAACAGAACATCTGGGACAAAAAGGATACAGTGATTCTGACCAGTGCTACCCTGCGGGCGAATGGCAACTTCGACTACATCCGCCACCGTCTCGCGGCTGATCACTTTTCGACGACAGAAATCGCCTCACCCTTTGACTACCGTTCTTCGACGCTGCTCTATATCCCGAATGACATGGCCGACCCAAATGAGCGTACCGCCTACCAACAAATGGTCGAACGCGGCATCATTGAACTCGCCGCTGCCCTCGGCGGGCGACTGCTCGTGCTGTTCACCAGTTACACCCAGCTTCGTCAGACGGCACAGACCATCACGCCGAGGCTTTCTCTGGGCGACATCAAGGTCTATGATCAGACAGAAGCCAGCAGTCGGCAGAATCTGCTCGACACTTTCAAGTCAACCAACCGTGCGGTTCTGCTTGGCACAAAGAGCTTCTGGGAAGGGGTCGATATTCCGGGCGATTCACTCAGCGGACTGATCATCACCAAGCTGCCTTTCTCGGTGCCGAATGAACCCGTCTTCGCTGCCCGCGCGGAGACCTATGATGATGCATTCAACAACTACAACCTGCCCGATGCCATTCTCCGATTTCGCCAGGGGTTTAGCCGACTCATTCGCAGTGAGACCGATCGCGGCGTTGTCGCCATATTTGACCGCCGCATCATGTCGAAGAAATACGGACAGGAATTTCTGGAGGCGCTGCCCGATTGTACCGTCCAGTATGGCGCATTAGAGGCGCTCCCCAAGGCAGCGCGAAAGTGGCTCAATCTGGGCTGAAATTCGCTACAATCAATTCGAGGTCGTTTCAGACTAAGGATAGGTCATGCGTACACCGGCCGGAAAAGAATGCGCGCATTACTACGAAGATTTTCACCGTGGGCGAAATGTTCAGGAGTGTCGGTTAGCACGCGATAACCCGGCGTCCATGCAATGGCGTCCGGTTGACTGTTCGCAGTGCACCGTGCCGGATATTCGAAATGCTAACGCCAGCCCGCATCTGGAATTGAAATTGACGATCAAACCGCGCCTGCTAGGCCTGGGACGCAGGATTGAGGTCACGGCCTCCTGCATCAAGCACCGTGTTGACATTGAGGATGCATTCACAGGGTGTTCGCAGTGCAACGCTGAACGCCCTGGGTTAGATGTGTTCTGGAAAGCGCTTGAAACCGACGATGATTAAAGCCGTATTGCTCGACCTTGATAACACACTGCTGCATAACCCGGATGACAAATCGATCCCGGCTTACCTGGCGCTGATCGAGCAGCATTTTTCACGACAGTGGGGCATCGACAACACTTCGCAGGCGATTCTAAAGTCCATGCGTGCCATGACCTCGCCGCACGACTTTCACCGCACCAATCTGGAGCTTGCCACCGAATCAATCGCAGCAAGCATGGGAAGAAGCGTAGAGGCTGTTCAGGCGTCTTTTGCGACCTTCTATGCCGAGGATTATGCGCGGTTACGCAGTTACACGCAGCCATGCGGCGAATTCGTCCCCATGCTCATCAAGCATCTGCAAGATCGTGGCTGCGCTCTGGTCATCGCGACCAATCCACTCTATCCACCAGAAGCGATTCGCCAGCGGCTGAACTGGGCAGGCATCCCCGATGATTTTTCCGCCTATGCCCTCGTCACCCACGCAGGGAATATGCATTTCACCAAACCAGATCCTGCCTACTTCGCTGAGATTGTTGCGCGCGTTGGCATAGAACCAGACGAGGCGCTCATGGTTGGCGACAATCCTCACAATGACATCGCCCCTGCTCTGCGCGCTGGCCTGCAGGCCTACCACGTCCTCCACAACGGCGCAGCACCATCAATTGCCAGCAGTGGTACCCTGCAAGACTTCTACAATCAGATCCTTGACACAGATTGGCTGGATACACTCACGCCTCAGATGCTGAAGCCTGAAATGATCGAACCCGAACTGCGCGGCAACATCGGCGCTGTGTTCGGCACGCTGGCAGACGCCAAGCCGCACTATTGGCCGCAGCACCCTGACCCGGACGAATGGTCACCCATTCAGATCATCTGCCACCTCGTTGAAAGTGAAACCAAAGTACAGCGCCCACGACTGGAACGCATCATCGCGGAAGACAATCCGTTCCTGGTCAGCCCGCCGCCACCGCCTGGTCCGCAGCACGCCGCCGCATGTGAGTCAGATGGCTTCCGAGCCGCGCGCAGTTTCAGCGAACAACGGCAGCAAACCCTCGCCTGGTTGCAGACTGCCGCCGAAAACAACCCCTGGCAGCGGCGTGCCCGCCACAGTATCTTTGGCCCGACCACCTTCCTGGAAATGGCGCACTTCACCGCCCAGCATGATCGCTTGCATATTAATCAGCTTTGCCAGACCATCGGCAAATGTAAATGAATGTTATCTGTGTGAGAGGGCTATCTGTGATACGATTGAAGTCGCAACACAACAGTAGTGAACAACCTGAGAAACACCAATGGCGTACGTGAACGGCATTGAAGCGGCCCTCCGCATCGCATACTTCGACATTTCGTTCGATCCTGGTGATGGCACGCGTGTCTCTTCTGCCGATGAGACGGCCCGCCTGCACAAATCTCAGGCTTTTCATGCCCTAGTAGTGGAATCCTCCGGCGAATCGGCACGCGCGTTCGTGTCCGCGTTCTGCGACATCTGTCCGCCATACCAACGCCCTCTGCTGGTTCTCCTCAGTGAAAACAGCCATGATCTCAGCGGCGCGGATGTTGTCCTGCCTCCCATGCCAGCTCGCCAGTTGAGCCTCCTGATCACGCCGTTGGTTCGGGCACACCAAGAACAGCAGCGGATGGCCGAACTCAACAACGCGCTTGCGGAACAAACCCGAAGCCTGCAACGCGAACTGGAGATGGAAAGACGCCGCTCAGAAGAGATTGATTTGTTGAAAAACGCGATTGTCCGTAATGTCGCGCATGAACTCCGCACCCCCCTGCTCCAGGTCAAGTCAGCGGTAGCCCTGCTGGCTGAAGATACCGGGGATAACACGACCCTGGTAGAACTGGCGATGGGCGCGACCACCCGCCTGGAAGCCGTCGTCCGCAATATCACGCTGCTCAACGAGTTGATCAATGAGAGCCTTGAAAAACGCGACTTGGAAGCCGTATTGCTGCGCGAAGTCGTAGATTCAGCTATACGTAACCTGCGGCGCAGTTGGGAACACAAGAGCCAGGTCGAACGCATCAAGGTTTCGATCCCGGATGAGCTTCCACCCGTGCTTGGTGACAAACAGCGGCTGGCGATTGCCATTCAACTCATTCTGGACAACGCGCTCAAATTCAGCAGCAAAGCGGTAGAGGTCACCTGCCGCCGGCACAGTCGCGAAGTCGAAATTACCATCCGCGACTTCGGTATCGGAATCCCGCGCGACCATGTCGCACACATCTTCGATTCGTTTTATCAGGTAGACAGCTCCTCAACCAAGCGGTATGGTGGCATGGGCATTGGCCTCGCTATCGTCCGTTTCATCCTGGAACGCCATAAAACACGAATACACGTCGAAACCGAGGTGGACCAGGGCAGCAGCTTCTCGTTCCGCCTGCCTATTGCAGACACGCATTGATCTCTGGGTTCGATCCGCTCCCGCGAACCCGGTCAACTCAGGCAGCAGAATAAGCGGCACAATCGTGAATTCACGTTGTAGTCCACGCGCCGATTGTGCATTTCTTGACAAACGATTCGACGAAACTTATACTTGCACATGTTCCTCATTTCACCCCGTACAATACGTGTTTTGCAGCAGGCTTATTTGTCGTGAAAGAGAGCCTTTTTCATGGGTGAACTTGTACGAAACTATATCGCCGGGAAATGGGTCGAAGCCGCATCCGGGCAGACGTTTGATTCGCTCAACCCTGCAACCGAAGAAGTCCTGACTTCAGCTGCTCTCAGCACTGCCGAAGATGTGGACGATGCGGTACAGGCTGCGCGCGAAGCCTACAAGAACTGGCGGCTCACACCTGCCCCGCGCCGGGGTGAAATCCTGTTCCGCTTTGCGCAGGTACTCACTGAGCGCAAAGAAGAACTCGCCCGGCTGATGACCCAGGAAATGGGCAAGATTCTGATTGAAACACGCGGTGACGTGCAGGAAGCCATCGACATGGCGTACTACATGGGCGGCGAAGGGCGGCGTATGCTCGGCTATACCGCGCCCGTCGAAATGCCGAACAAATTCGGCATGGCGCTGCGTGACTCAGTAGGTGTGGTTGGTCTCGTGACCCCCTGGAACTTCCCGGTTGCGGTGCCGAGCTGGAAGATGCTGCCTGCCCTGATCGCTGGCAATGCCGTCGTCTGGAAACCCAGCGAGGATACCCCTGCCGTGAGCGCGGCCTTCGTCAAAGTGTTTGAAGAAGCGGGCCTGCCGCCTGGGGTCCTTAACCTTGTGACAGGGGCGGGCGAGACGGGAGCGGCGCTGGTCAACCACCCGCATGTCCGCATCATTTCCTTCACGGGTTCAACCGAGACGGGTCTCAAGGTTTATACCCAGGCTGCCTCGCTTGGCAAGAAAGTTACCCTGGAGATGGGTGGCAAGAACGCCATCATCGTCCTCGATGACGCCAATCTGGAACTGGCCGTCGAGGCAATCACCTGGAGCGCTTACGGCACCACCGGCCAGCGCTGCACTGCCACCAGTCGCCTGATCGTTCAGAAGGGCATTCACGCGCAACTGGTCGAAGCATTGGTTGAGAAAGCGCGCAGCCTCAAACTCGGCAGTGGACTGGATGAAACGGTTAATATGGGGCCGCTGGTCAATCAGAAAGGCCGCGACAAGGTCGAGAAATACGTCGAAATCGGCAAGCACGAAGGCGCGCAGTTGGTCATCGGGGGCTATCGTCCCGATCGCAAAGGATACTTCCACGCACCCACGCTGTTCACGGAAGTCACTCGCGATATGCGCTTGGCGCGTGAGGAAATCTTCGGCCCCGTACTGTCCGTCATCGCGGTCGACAACCTGGAAGAAGCTGTCGAGGTCAACAACGAAGTTGCGTATGGCCTGTCCAGCAGCATCTTCACGGAGAACGTAAACGCCGCCTTCCGCGCTATCCGTGACCTGACCACAGGGATTGTCTACATCAATCACGGAACGACAGGCGCGGAAATCCAGTTCCCATTTGGCGGCACGCGCGGCACGGGCAATGGAATGCGCGAGGCTGGACTGGTCGGGTTAGACTCGTTCACGGAATGGAAGTCGGTCTACGTCGATTACAGCGGGCGGTTGCAGCGCGCCCAGATCGACACCGACTCAATTCTGAGCGAACAGTAATTAAGCAGATGTGGATGAGCATTTCTAATCGCCATACCGCCGGTTTTGCGGTAATCTAACGTATGGACGAGGCGCCTACCCTGCACTGGGAAAGCACATACGAAATCGTCCTGGCACTTTGTGAAACATATCCGGCAGCGGATATTGAGAACATTGGTCTCGATCAGCTTCATCAGTATGTCGTGACGCTCCCCAATTTTGCCGATGACCCTGGGCTGGCTAACGAGGGCATCCTGAACGAAATCTTGCGGGAGTGGTATGAGGAGGTTAATTCCTAATGGCACAGCTCGACCTGCGCGAGTTAAACAACACCGAGTTCCCCATTCCAGACGAAATGCAGGGCAACGTCGCCATCACCAGCCTGAGCAAACTCTACAATTGGACGCGCCGCTCCTCGATGTGGCCGCTGCTCTTCGGCCTGGCGTGCTGTGCGATTGAGATGATCGCCACCGCGGCTTCGCGCTATGATCTGTCGCGCTTCGGTATGGAAGTCATGCGCGCCAGCCCGCGCCAGTCCGATCTGATGATCGTCTCCGGCACTGTGACCAAGAAGATGGTCGTGCCGATCGTGCGTCTTTACAACCAGATGCCCGAACCGAAGTACGTCCTGGCGATGGGCGCCTGCGCCAGTGGTGGTGGCCCGTTCAAGGAAGGCTACAACGTCGTCTCCGGCATCGACATGTACGTCCCGGTAGATGTCTACGTACCGGGCTGCCCCCCCACCCCACAGGCGCTGCTGTATGGTCTGATCGCGCTCCAGAAGAAGATCGACGGCCAGTCACTCGCCAACATGGATGATGTACCCTGGTACGGTGTCGGCCCGTCCGAGCCTACGCCAGTGCCGATCCTCGGCCCGGACATCATTGACCCGCGCCAGATGGATTTGATCCGCCGCCAGGCCGAACTCGCCGCCAAAGGACTGCCCTATGGTGTACGCGAGCTGCCGCCGCTCAAACCCGTCAGCACCCCCGTCCTCTCTAAGGTGACGCCAAAGGCCGCCGCGCCTGCCGCCGCTGCGGAAGCCGATGACCCGGCCAAGGCTGAACGCCAGCGCAAACGTGATGAAGCGCTCGCCCGCAAGCGCGCTGGTGAAGGCGCTGCAGCAGTTGCCGAAGCAGCACCTGCCGCGCCTGCCAGTGGTGAAAAGAAGAAGTTCGATAAGGCAGCCATGCTGGAACAGATTCGCCAGCGCAAAGCCAGCAAGGGATAACGACAATGACCGACAAGGCCACGATGCTTGAACAGGTGGATGTTCAGGGCGCGGTTGCTCTGCTCAAGCAGCAGTTCCCGGATGCCGTTAAAGACGATTCTCGCCAGGGTTACAGCGGTGTGATCGTCAACAAGGACAGTCTCGTTGAAGTCGCCACCTACATGCGCGACCAGCTTGGTTTCGACTACCTCTCCAGCGCGACTCCCGTAGACTATCACGGCATCGAAGACTCGATGGAGATGGTCTATCACGCCTACCGCACGACGGGTGGCAGCGCGCTGGTCTTCAAGGCACAGACCGACCGCAATGCTGCCGAAATCCCATCACTCGTCGAAGTCTGGCCAGGTGCGGATTTCCAGGAACGCGAGGCCTGGGATCTTTACGGCATCAAATTCCCTGGTCACCCTAACCTCAAACGCATTCTGTTGTGGGAAGGTTTCCACGGTCACCCGATGCGGAAGGACTGGCACGAAGCCTACTACGAAGAAGACCACAAGCCGTTCGAGAGCCGCTGGCCGGAAGGCTGGGTACGGCGTGCTGAAGAGATGAACGTCTACGGCAAAAACGTCAACTACCCGGCAGATCTCGATCTGAGCAAGCTGAGCGACGTTTCCGAAGAAACGCTCTACAACGACCTCGGCCTCGGGACAAGTGTGCAGCACCTTGGCAGCGACGACCAACTCAAGACAGATCGCCTCGTCGTCAACATGGGGCCGCATCACCCTAGCACGCACGGTGTCTTCCGCATGATCGTCACGCTCGATGGTGAGACGATCGAGTCGCTCGAACCGGTTATGGGCTACCTGCACCGCAACCACGAGAAGATCGGTGAACGCAACACCTTCCTGCACAACATGCCTTTCACCGACCGCCTCGACTATATTTCGAGTATGAGCAACAACCTGGGCTATGCGCTGGCCGTCGAGCAGCTCCTCGCCAAGGGAGCGCGTTATAGCCCACCCACCTACCGTGCGGAAGTCATCCGCGTGCTGATGGTCGAGCTAACTCGAATCGTCAATCACTATTGGGCGATTGGTTTCCTGCTCAACGACCTGGGCGCATTCTTCACGCCCGCCCTATACGCCATCGCTGAACGCGAGAAAATTCTCGACTTCTTCGAAGCGACAGCGGGCAGCCGCATGATGTGCAATTACATGCGATTTGGCGGCGTGTTCAAGGATTTGCCGGAACGCATTCGCAGCGTCGCGGTCAAGGTCAACGACATGGTGCGCGACTACAACACCATGGATTACCTGACCGAACTGATCAATGAACGTATCCCGCGTTCGATTGATGAACTCGATACGTTCCTGACCGACAGCGAAATCATCAAGAGCCGCACCATTGGCGTCGGCTACCTACCGCCGGATATGGCGATTGCCTACAGCGCGGCCGGCCCACTGCTGCGCGCGAGCGGCGTGCCCTATGATGTACGCCGGGCTGAGCCATACAGCATCTATCCGGAACTCGACTTTGACGTAGCAGTGCGCTACAACGGCGACATCTACGACCGCTACATCATCCGACTGGACGAGATGCGCGAGAGCGTTCGCATCCTCAAGCAGCTTCTGCCGCGGCTGGAAAAGACGCACGGCCAGGAAATCTTCGCGGGTAACAAGCAGCACACGCCGCGCGTGCCAGTAGGTGAGTCCTATGGTCGCGTCGAGAATCCGAAGGGCGAACTGGGTTACTACGTGGTATCAGCAGGCGACGAAAAAGGCCCGCAGAACCCCTGGCGCTATCATGTTCGCGCCCCAAGCTACATCAACCTGACCGCGCTCGGCCCCATGTGCGTGGGTCACAAGGTCGCGGATGTGGTCGCCATTCTGGGCAGCATCGACATTGTATTGGGTGAGACAGACCGTTAACACGCCGGGGCGCAGAAAACGCGCCCCTGATCGAACTCACGAGGAGCAGCCATGTACGGAAAAGGCATTGCCAAAGGCCTTTGGGTAACATTCAAACATTTCTTCGCGACGTATGTCGATGATGTGCGCTATGCGGGTCGCAAGTATATGCGGCAGGAAAACTTCGGCGTCCGCCAGGGTTTGAACACGCAGGGCGCGTTCACCGTTCAGTACCCGGACGAAAAGATCGCTGTGCCGGAGCGCTTCCGCTTCGTGCCTTTCCTCGTCACCGAGGATCAGGATGCCTCGCGCATGGGCGAAGACTGGTGCACGAGCTGCGGCATCTGCGCAAAGGTCTGCCCGCCGCAGTGTATCTGGATTGTGCGCGGTACGAACCCGGAGACGGGGCGCCCCGTACCACAACCGGAGGCATTCTTCATCGACATCGATATCTGCATGAACTGCGGCTTTTGTGCGGAGTTCTGCCCGTTCGACGCGATCAAGATGGATCACGACTACGAAATGGCCAGCTACGACCGCACACGTCACCATATTCACGACAAGCAGAAACTCTCCAAGCCGAGCAGCTACTGGAAGAGCATTGCACCAACAACCGCTCTGGAAGAAGCTGCTGCGCGTGGCGGTTGGGAACATTCCGACATCATTAAGTCGATGAAGAAGGCGGGCCAAACACCCGTCCCACCAACCAAAGAGAATATGACCTTCGAGCCAGCCAAGCTCGTTGAAGTTGCGCAGCCCGTTGCGGTTGCGGCCGTTGAAGCTCCGGCGGCGGAAGCCCCCGCGCCCAAACGCGCTGCTGCTCCTGCTGCACCAGCAGCCCCTGCCGCGGCAGGCGAGAAGAAGAAGTTCGACAAGGCTGCGATGCTGGAGAAAATCCGCCAGCGCAAGTCTGAAAAGTAGAAACACCAGGGGGCGACATCAATCGCCCCTTTTGATTTCCCTCAACAGCAACTATTGATACTGCCGGATTTTTATGATCCTGCTTATAATTATTCCACTGTAGAGATTTCACGAGTCGATGAACGGGAGATACGATGACCGACCAAACACAACAGGTCATGGCCGCCCTCAGTACGGTGATTGAGCCTGAACTGCATCGTGATATTGTTTCGTTGAACATGGTACGCGACCTGACGATTCAGGACGGCGTCGCGCGTTTCACCATCGTGCTGACGACGCCCGCCTGCCCGCTCAAGAATGTTTTTCTGGAGCGCTGCAACGCCGCAGTGATCGGACATGTGCCGGGCATTGAGAAGCTCGATATTCGCTGGGACGCACAGGTGCCAACCGATCGTCAGATTCACGGGCGACTGGATGTGCCGATGCGCAGTCTGATTGCCGTCGCCAGCGGCAAGGGCGGCGTAGGCAAAAGCACGGTCTCGACCAATCTGGCAGCAGCCCTGGCCGATGCGGGTGCGCGCGTTGGTCTGATCGACGGCGACATCCTGAACCCGAACATCCCGACGATGACAGGGTTGGGCTTTGGCCGCCCGAAGGTGGTCGACGGCAAGATGGTGCCGCTGGAAGCGTATGGCATCAAAGTCATGAGTACCGGTTTCCTGACCAGTCCGGACAAGCCAATGATCCTGCGTGGGCCGATGCTGCACAGCGCAATCCGCCAGCTTTTCACTGACGTGAATTGGGGACAACTCGATTACATGATCGTTGATCTGCCACCTGGAACTGGCGACGCACCGCTGTCACTGGCGCAGTCATTCCCACTGACGGGCGCAGTTATCGTCACACAACCGCAGGATGTAGCGGTCTCGGACGCGCTGCGCAGCATAGCGATGTTCGAGACGCTGAATGTTCCCACCCTGGGCGTAGTCGAGAACATGGCGGGTGATTTCTTTGGCGAAGGTGGCGGCGAAAAGCTGGCACAGCAGCGCGGCGTGCCCTTCCTGGGACGCATCCCGCTCGACGCCGAAGTGCGCAAAGGCGGCGACTTCGGGCGTCCGGTGGTCGTCACACAGCCCGACACACCAGCGGGGCAGGCCTTCCAGAAGTTGGCGCAGACCGTCGCGGCGCGAGTCAGCGTGGTCATGCTGCACACCGCGGATGTGATTCCGTTGAATATCATCGGCTAGATCACGCAACTGACGGGCGCACATCAGCAGCGGCATGTGCGCCCGTTTTTAGTCATCCAGCCCAAGCACCCGGATGTCGTCGCTGCTGCCAACGGGGTTATAGCGCCCAATCAATACCCAGAACAGGAAATTGAAAACCAGGGCGATGAGCAGCGCGACGACAAGCTCGCCCCAGTACTGCCGCATTCCAACATACCAGATGATCAGCAGCCCAAGCCCGCCCATCACGACCTGGACGCCGCGCTTGCGTTGTTTTTCTGTGCGCTGCAAGATGAAAAAGATCGTACCCAGCACGATGCTGAGCAATACAATACTGCCACCATCCATATCTACACCCACATAACAGCCAGAGGAATTGGTACTGCCCATTATACCGCTGCCCCTCTAGAATTCGCAGCGGCATGGCGGTATACTTTCGCGCATTGTCGAAAGATCAGGCGTTAGACAAGCGCTTCAACCAGAGTGGAGGCAGGTAATGTTAGATGTGAGTATCTCGATGCAGGGCAGCGTTGCGCTGGTTGAGGTCAGCGGGCGCATTGACAGCATGAATGCTAATCAGTTAGGGGAAGCCCTGTCGAACGAGATTGAAAATGGGCACATGCATATGGTGCTTGATCTCGGTGGTGTCGATTATATGAGCAGCGCAGGACTGCGGGAAATCGTCTCTGCCTTGAAAAAAGTGCGCGGCCCCGGCGACTTACGCCTGGCACAGCCCTCTAGTCGCGTTCGAGAAGTGCTGGAAATGGCTGGTCTCGATACTATTTTTCAAATCTTTGGCACGCAAGCTGAAGCGCTGGGTAGCTTCTAACCTGCTGCCGCAATTCGCAGCAAGAAAGAGCGGCGGGGCGTATGATACAAAATCGCCTGACAATCGCTGGTGTTCTCGATCAGATACCCCGTGCCTGCGAGTTTGTGGTGAATGCCGCGCGCCAGGCAGGCCTGAACGAAGAAGCGGTTCATCACTGTTACCTTGCTGTTGACGAGACCTGCACCAATATCATCGAGCACGCCTACGGCGGACAGCCAGATGCAGGTTACATCGAACTCATCTGCCAGACAGACTCAACATTCTTCACCATCACCATCAAGGATGATGGACCACCGTTTGATCCACTCGCCCGCCCCGATCCCGATCCCGGAGAACCGCTCGAAGCGCGCAAGACCGGTGGGTGGGGCATCTACTTCATCAAGAATGTGATGGATGAAGTGAACTATATGCACGATGGGCAGCGCAATTCATTGGTCATGAAGAAGAAGGTCTAGGCCGGGCTACTGCCCCTCGCGCCAACCATTGATGTTATTCAGGTCAACGAACTCTGGCCCAGGGGGAAGGAAATTGCCCTCACACTCTTGTGCGGTGACGGGCAGATCTGTACGAGGCGCGATCAACGGCTGATCCGGGTTGAAGTAATTCCATGCAGCGCGGGAAATTCCTTCAACCAATGGCCAGAGTTTCTCATAATCCTGAAATTCTGCCTGCTCCCACAGGAATACCGAAATCACATAGTGCCGACCATTGGGCGAGAAGACGATACCCGCATCGCCCGTCATGTCGAAGATCCAGCCATTCTTGTGTGAGATGCGCACGCCTTCCGGGATGCCGCCCTGAAGTAAGCGCTGCAAATCGTTGGCGCTCATCAGTTCAAGCATCTGGCGACATTCGGTCTGGGTGACTTCACCCTCCGGGAATGCCGTCATCAATCCAGAACCGTACTGAGCGCAGTCATAGATCATGCCAAAAAGTGTGCCCAGATCTTCTGCAGTCGTTTGGTTATAGGCATCTGCATTGGTGTTAAAGTTGGGATTCGGGCTGGTCTGAGGAGCGGGGATTGACCCCAACACCTGCCCATCCACACCCAAAACGAACGGCGCGGTGATATAGGTATTGCGCGCACCAAGATATTGTATGGTCTCAGTAACATTGGCAATACCTGCGAAGATGTCCTGCACGCCGCTAACACGCTGGCCGATGATCTGCATCATCAGATTTGATGAGGCGTTGTTACTGCACAGCAGCGAATTTGCCATCAGCCAGGCTTCATCCTGGGGGACCGCGTTCCACAAACTGCGGAAATAATCAATCATGATGGAAACTTTGATGGTGCTGGCCGCCGAATAAGCCACATCACTCAGAATGTTGACTTCTTCACCTGTCTTCAAGTCCATGATGAAGACCGAAGCAACAGTCGTCTGACCATCGAAGATGAAACCCTGCGAGTCGAGATAGTCTTCGATCATGCGCTGTAACGTGGCGATATTGCCTACATTGACATCGGAGCGCTGAACCGGCAGATTAACGACACGGTTCGTCGCGCTGCGCAAAGCAGCATCCAACAGCGGCATCGCACCCGCCACATCCAACTGATAGCCTTCTGAACCAGGGAGCAGCGTCAGAGTCTGCAAGTCATACTGCGCCTGACCAGACTGTTGATCATAGCGTGCGCCGATGTCCCGCAGGACCTGCTCCAACAGAATGTTCTGATACTCGGCAGCCAGCGGCACTTGAACTACAGTTTGATCTTCGCGCCCCAACAGATAGTTGGCAAAGCGCACCCAAAAGCCGCCCTGCTGATCACCTGCTGCGGTGGCCGCCGCCAGCATCGCCTCGGCGCTCAGCCGAAAGCCGACACTGCCCGGGTCTAGCAGAATTGGCGAGGTGTTGTAGTACAGCACAACAGGCTCCGCGAAAGACGCTTCCAGTTCCGCCAACGCCTCGCGCGTGAGCAACCCGCCTACCCGCACGCCGGCTACGGAGACATCAGCAGCCAGACGTTCCTGCTGCTGACTAAAACGCACGAGATAGAAAACGAAGAGGCCAACAGCAGCAACAAGCAGCAACAGCGACATTACGCGCAGAATCGGCAGCTGCTGACGGCGGCGTTTCGTTCCGAGTCCTGTAACACTCATAGGGGTTTTACGAGCTTCTCTTGGAATGTATGCGCAGCATGAATAGCGCGGCGATGGAACGAGAGCAAGGTGGGCATGGTGTCGGCATCGTACCAGCCAACATTGAGGAGCTCGCGGCTGAGCTTGCTGATCGTGCCGGACATACTGCACAGATAAGCCATGTCGAGGTGATTGCCGTCGATCTCGGCGAGCAGGATGGGGCCAACCTGCACCTTCAAACCCAGTTCTTCCAGCATCTCGCGCTCAATTGTTTGGGCAGGATGCTCAGCCCGATCTACCCATCCGCCAGGCAGTCCCCAGGGGGCATAGGGGTGAAACACGTGCTCAACAAGGAGCACACGCCCTTGCTGGTCAAACACAACGCCAACGACGCCAGCCGAGAACTTCGGCTGCTTGATACGCCAGATCGATTGTGCAAAAACTGCAAACCAGGGGGCCTTTTGAAGCAGTGTCGCAACCTGTCGCATCATCGCTGGAAGTCGTGCCTCGCTCAATACCACGCCAGCAGTGTAGCCGAATGGCAATAACCCGTCAACTGTTCCTAAGGTTTGACGACCTTAACCAACAAACAGATGCGCCAATCTCTCACTATGCTATACTATGCGTTGACGGTTTATGCACGGTATCCCAGGATTGGTAAATTGTTACGAGCGCCACTGGACTTCCTGAACCTGTTCGTCAACTCGCCAGGCGACATCATCTACTTCATCGCGCTGATTGTTCTGACTCAGGCTGCGCTGTTCATGGTGCTGGGTGAACGATGGCGGCGGCCAAAGGAACGCGACACAGGGCGCTACCTGGTGTCGCTCGTCTGTGTGCTGCTCACCTGGGTCATCGTCATGCTGGGAGCGCTCTATACCGTGATCGAGGGGCAAGGAATCAATGTCATCCTGCCGCCGCTCGAACGTGCCGCAAACGTCATCATCATTCTGCTGCTTGGCTGGGCGTTCATCACCGCGGATCATTCCAACTGGTCGCGCTCGTCAAACATCGTTCTTCTGCTGCTATCATTCGTCTTCATCGGCGCGTACATCCTCACCGGCAGTCAGTGGATGGATATTGCCGAGCGCAGCAGCTTTAACCTGACAAGCTTCGGCGTGGCCTGGACGTTCCTACCCGCACTGCTTGCGCTGATGGCAGGTCTGGTCGTCATCATAAACTTCCGGCTGATCACCGATGCACCGCTCAAGCTGTTGTTCTTCGCCATCCTGTTCATCGGCTACAGCATCTCATTTGTCCAAATCGTGCAAGGCGGACTGATTGGAGATTACACAGGCGCAGCGCGGCTGGCGATGCTGGCAGCTTTCCCCTTCGTGCCTGTCATCCTCTATCGCATGGTCATCTCGCACCTGCAAGCAGAGATATTGCAGCAGTCATCCATACCTATCACGTACACAGCGCCGCCCGTTGATGAAACTGACTTCACGCCCAGCACCGGCAACATCCTGCCATTCACAGCCGCCGCCCCAGTCGTTTCACCCGTTCAGCGCGACTCGATTCAACTGCTCAAAACACTGGGGTTAATCCTCGAAAATGCCGACCCGACGAGCATCCCGCAGCGCGTCGTGACGGCGGGGCTAGAGGTGCTCAAGGCCGATATTGGCGCGCTGCTGACATTCGAAGATGCCAACTATGCCGACGTCACTGCAGCCTATAATGCAGTCACGCAGCAGCCGATTATCGGCATGGCACTCAACCTGGAAAACCAACCGACGCTGGTCAATGCAGTCGAACGCCACTTGCAGCGCCCGATCTTCCCGGACCGCAATGCCGAGGAACTGCGCGACCTCTATAACCGCCTGGACATTGAGCAGTATGGCACTACCTACTTCCAACCGCTGATGAATGGCAAAGAGTTGGTAGCCGTCTTCATGGTTGGCCTGCCATACAGCGGGCGCGAACTAGAAGAAACCGAGCGAGAACTGCTCAAAGGCATCGGTATCATCGCAGGCAGCCTCTTGGCGCTGAGCTTCCAGGCCAGGGATGCACGCCTGAAGGCGGAGGAACGCGCGATTCAGGCTCTGGTGCAGGGCGTCCCGATGGACGACATCAGCGACTCGAATGTACTGGCAATACGCAACGAGATGCAGGCCAGCTTACAAGCTTCGCGTGATCAGATCACGCAGCTCTCGCAGCAGGTCACCGCGCTGAAGGTCGAACTTGACCACGAGCGTAACCGCGTCGTCTCTGTCATGGGCGACACCGAAGAAGGATTGAGCGTCTCGCAGCGCATCCTGGTGCTGAACGATGAACAACAGCACTTGCGCGAGGAACGTGACCGGCTGGCACAGCGGCTGGAACAGGCGGAAACAGCGCTGGCCGGAGCGACCGCGTCGAGTAACGATGCGGTACTGAAGACGATGATCGAGGTGCTGCGGCGCGAAAAAGATGATCTACTCATTCAGCGGGATGTCATCCAGAACGAGCTGAACCAGTTGCGCGCCGCTGTGCAGCCAACGAGTGTGCAGGCGATCCTCGACCGCATGATTCAGGAAAAGTCACGGTTAGAGATTGAACGCGAACAACTCAACGGCAAACTCAACGATATCGGTGTACAGCTTCGCGCATTGGGCATCGAGACCGGGCCATCCGGCTTTGCGCAGCTTATCGCACAGCTCACCGAGCAGCGTACAACGCTGCAAGCGCGTCTGGACACGCTCACGTTGGAGCGCGATGCACTGGTGAATGAGCGGCGACAGTTTGAAGAGGGCATCGCACGTGAAAAGGAACGTGCCAGCCGCATTCAGGCGCTGGAGAACGAACTCCGCCACATTGCATCGGATCGTGAAGCGCTGACACGAGAACGTGATCAGATCAAAACCGAGCGCGATGAGGCCCTGGTCAACCTGGAATTGGGCAAACAGCAGCGAGCACGCCTGATCGCAGAAACATCAGGTTATCAAATCGAACTCTCCGAAGCCCACCAAGAACAGATCAAGTTGCAGGCACGGTTACAGCAGCTTGCTGACGAGAACAGCGACCTGAAATTCAAGCACGATCACCTGCTGGCCGAAAAGCAGGCAATCGAAACGCAGCATAACCTCTTGCTGGCACGCAGCGACGGTGACCGCGAACGTATTCAACAACTTGGCGATGAGGGTGTTGGTTCGCTGACGCGCATGATCGAGGAAATCTCCAGCCAGCGCAATCAACTTGAGCGCGAGCTGAACGAGGCGCGCGCTCAGCTTGCCGCCACGCAGAACAAGATGGATGTGCTTCAGGTTCGGGCGAACGCGGATGTGCCGCTGATCGAACGCAACATCCAGAAGTATGATCCGGAACTGTTCCTCGGTATGGTGCAGGAACTACGCACGCCATTAACTTCGGTGATCGGCTACATTGACCTGCTGCTCGATGAGACAGCCGGGATCATCGGCGAAATGCAGCGCAAATTCCTGCAGCGCGTGGCCGCCAACATGACCCGCATGACCTTCATGCTGGAGGACCTTACCCGCATCACCGCCCTGGATACGAACCGTCTGATCCTGCTGGCGGCGACCATCGATATAGTCGTGCTGATCGAAGATGCAATCAGCAATTCCACCTACGAATTCCGCGAAAAAGGTCTGGCGGTCAACCTGAACATTGATGATCATCTGCCAAGCATTCGCGCGGATGGGGATGCAGTAGCACAGATCATCAAGGAACTGCTGACCAATGCTTACCTCGCATCGCCGCCAGGAAGCCAGGTATTCATCACGGCGCACCGCCAGGATGTGCAGATTTCCAGCAACGGTAATCTGTCGACACCGACAGACTGCATCCTGATTTCAGTCGAAGATCGCGGCGGCGGCATTCCGCCCGATGAAGTTCCGCGCGTCTTCGCCCGTAAGTACAAGGCAGAAAACCCGCTTGTTCCAGGGTTAGGCGACACAGGCGTGGGTCTCTCGATAGCCAAAGCGCTGGCGGAGGCACATGGCGGCGGTATCTGGGCCGAGACTCGCCCGAACATCGGCAGTATTTTCTACTGCGCCCTGCCCGTTAAGACCGCACTTGAGAACGTGAAGGACAATTGATGCAGCGCGATATAGGAAACGAATTCATCGTCGCCATCGCCGCTATTGGTATGTTGGCCTTTGCCATCGCTTTCGCGATCATTTTGTCGCTCTCCAATACTTCCTCGGCTGCTCCTACCCCGCAGGCCACAACGGTCACCGTCGCCAGTATGGTACAGGAGCCAACGGCCACGCCCACGACAGTGCCGCCAACGATTACCGCAGCGCCGACCGAGGCGGCATCACCCACACCCGCGCCATCCGCAACCGCTGTTGAGGCAACCGTCACAAGTGTCCGGGAAGTCTCTGCAACGCCAACTGTAGCGTCAGCGGTAACGAAAGTGCGCCCGTCGGTCACGGCTGCCGCGACTCTAGCAACCGAGCGCCCGGCTTCAGCGACGCCGCTGCCAACACGCCGTGCCAGCGCTACACCCAATCCACCAACAGCGACGATTCCCCCAACGGCAACACTAACGGCGACTCGCCGTCCCAGCGCAACGCCGACGCTGACAGCGACACTCACGCCATCACACACGCCAACAGCAACCCGAACGCCACTGCCCAGCGCGACAGCGACCCCCAGTATCACGCCGACCGTGACACCTCCGGTTACACTTGTGAGCGGCCTGGATGCAGAGGGATGCGGCAGCGCGGCTGTGCAGATCATCAGCCCACTGCCTGGTCAGGTGGTATCGGGCGTTGTCGCCGTACGCGGGACGGCGGCAGGTGATGGATTCGCGTACTATAACGTTGAAGTCCGGCCTGATTTCGCTACGGTCTATACGCTCTATGCGCGCAGCGAAACTGCCGTCATCGATGGCACAGTCACCGAATTCGACACCGCGATCTATGGCGCGGGCATCTACTGGATACGATTGCAGGTTGCAACGCGGCAGGGTGACACACTTGAAACCTGTGCTATCCCTGTGATCATCCAATGAGCATCGCTTATCCGCTACGACTGCGCTAAACTTGCAGCGTTCGTCTGCTTGGAACGCTCAGGAAAAGTGTATGTCCGTGAAGAAGCCATCCTTGTTTCGCCGTCTGTTTCGGTTCATGGCCTTTCGCCTGCTGCCCGGCGCGCTGATCATCGCGACAATATGGTTCAGCGTCGGCATCGTGCAGGCCGTCACCCGCTATGTGGGGGAACAGCAGAGTTTCAGCGGGCGTGCAGATGACTATCAAGCCACCTATGCTGCCGTCCTGCCCACCTTCACGACCCACACCCTGACTCCAACGCTGACACCCAGCGCAACACACACGCCAACTACTACACCCACAGCAACACTCACTGCAACACCAACGCCTACAGCGACACCCAGCGCAACACCGACCGCCACTGAAACCTCAACCGCCACAAACACACCCACGCATACACCAACATTGACACCCAGCGCTACTGCAACGGAAACGCCAGAGCCAACGGCCACGCCGGAACCAGTTGTCGTCGCGCAGGTTTTTGCCACCAACACACCGCGCGCGCTGGAAATCACACTGCCTGCGCTCAACACGAGCGTGCCCTCACCAACACTTATTCAGCCGACCGCGACGGAAACACCGCTGCCAACACTGACCTTCACGCCAGCGCCAACCATCCCACCCGCCCCCGCAGCGTCGGCCACGCCGCGCCCGCTGCCAACGGTGTTCTTGCCTGAAGATGCCGACCCGAACATCGTTGCGCCAACAGCCATCCCGACAAAAGTGCCGCTGATCGACCGTCAGGGCTACGATCTGGTGAACATCATCCTGCTCGGCGGTGACAGTGAAATCACCGACGACAACGTTGACCGCACGGATACGATGATCGTCGTCTCGCTGAACCGGACGACAGGCACCGTCTCGATGCTGAGCATCCCCCGCGATCTGCTGGTCTTCATTCCAGGCTGGACGATGCAGCGTATGAATCTGGCCTACACACGCGGTAATCTCGTTGGCTGGACGGACGGCGGATTTGGCCTGCTGCGGCAAACCATTCTCTACAACTTCGGCATCAACGTGCATTACTATGTCCGTGTTGACCTGAGCGGCTTCAAGGAAATCATCGACTCGCTCGGCGGCGTGAATGTCGTGGTAGACTGTGCACTCCAGGACTACGAATTGGTCGATGCCCCGCCGCCGCCGGAAGCAGTCTTTGACGACGAGACCAGCCTGTATACCCTGCCCGTTGGCTACTACCGTTTTGATGGCGGTAGCGCGCTGTGGTACGCCCGCTCGCGCCACAGCAGTATCGAGTTTGATCGTGGCCGCCGCCAGCAGCAGCTTCTGCGTGCCATGTGGCGAGAGGCACGCGGCAATGGACTGGTAACACAGCTTCCCCAGCTCTGGGCGCAGCTTACGGGGGTGGTGGAGACCAATCTGGCATTTGAAGACATGATTGGACTGCTGCCTTACGCGCTGAATCTCGACCCCGACCGCATCGAGCATTTCACGATGGCGCGGCTTTACCACACCACGCCCTGGACGATGCCAGATGGCTCAAATGTGCAGCTTCCCAATTATGAACCCGTATCACAGTTGATGACCGAGTTCTACCAACCGCCAACTGAAAGTCAGATACTTGTGCAGTCGGCGACCATCGAGGTCTACAATGGCACGAGCAATGCAAACTGGGATCGCGTCGGCGCCGATGTGCTGGGGTGGGAAGGGTTCTCGGCTATCGCCGCAGGAAACGCCGAAACAACCGATTACCCGCAGACTGTCCTGATCGACTACACGGGGCAAACGAAGGGCAGCAGCCTGAACGAACTCGCCAGCCTGCTCAACGTCAGACCGGAAAATGTGCGTATTGAACCCGACCCGAATCGCACGGCGGACTTCCGGGTGATCCTGGGCGCAGACTATTCATCGTGTACCTCAAACGCGGTATTGCCTGTGGGAGAGACAGATGGCTAGGATAATATTATCCCTGCTGATTGGCCTGTTTTTGCTCGCAGGCTGCGCGATGGCGGACGTACCAACGGAGAGCACGCCGCATCCTGCACTAACGGTTGCCGCTCCCCCTGCCCCGCTGCTCACTGGAAGCTGCGAGACAACGCGCCCGCTCGAAAGCTGGCTGCAGGTCACGACGCGGCTGTTGGCAGATTACCAGACCAGGCTGAACGAAGCGGCTGGCAAGACACCTGCTGAGGCATATACGAACACGACAGAACTGATTGCCCTGCGCGATGCGGCGTACCAGGCAACTGCGCCAGACTGCGCGGCAGACGCACACACGCAAATGACGACCGCAATGGATGATGCGCTGCTGCTCCTTCAGGGCTACATCAACGGCAGCGAAACCGACATCAATGCGAGCCTGGCAGAACTGAATACCCGCCTGGAAGCTGCCGCCACTGCCCAGTCCGACCTGCTCACGCAGCTAAACACGCAATTACAGGAACAACGCCCCTAACAAAAAGACCGATGCAGATTCACTACATCGGTCTTCTCTTGGCCTCAGAAGGTTTCGGGCGGCGGCAGTTATGCCCTACTTCTTGTCAACCGAATACGGGTCAAAAGCATCGCGAATACCGTCGCCAATCACGTACAGGCACAGTACCGTGATCACAATCAGGATGCCCGGCGCGAAGACCAGATGCACACCTTTGGTGAAGAAGGTCTGCGCGTTGGTCAGCATATTGCCCCAGCTTGCCAGCGGCGCTTTTACACCCAACCCGAGGAAGCTCAGTGCCGATTCGACCAGGATCAGACCGCCGATGTCGAGCGCCAACGTGATGATGACGACCGAGAACAGATTCGGGATGATATGAACGAACATGATACGCAGCGGTGACGCGCCAATCGCGCGGGCGCTGACGACATATTCACGCTCCCGAAGCGAGAGCGTCTCACCGCGAACCAGGCGTGTCGTGCCCGTCCAGCCCAGCAAACCGAGGATCATGATCAGGGCGAAGGGGCCGCCCAGGAATGAGCGGTTCAGATCCGGGTTTTGCAGAATGACCGCCGAGACAATCAACAACAAGAACAGACTGGGAATCGAGGTTAGCGTGGTGATCACCCAGTTGACAATATCGTCTACGATCCCGCCGTAGTAGCCTGTCACCACGCCCAGGGTGATGCCAATCACCAGCGAGAGCAGCGCGGCAGTGAAGGCGATACCGAGCGAAATCTGCCCGGCGTACAGGAGGCGCGCCAAGTGATCGCGGCCCAGGTCATCCGTACCCAGGATGTGCCCCGGAGTGCCAACCGGCAAGAAGGTTTCGCTGATGTTGGTCGAGCGGTAATCCACCTGAAGGATGTAGCGCTCGATCAGAGGAGCTGTGATGGAGACAAATGCCAGGAAGGCAATGGTCGCCAGCGCCATTAGCGTCAGCTTATCGCGCCGCAGCCGCCGCAGCGCCAGAGTAGTCAGCGACTCGCCGACCTTGCGATCATCCTTCACATCCAGCTTGACGACCCCGACATTCTGGGGTTGGCTTTGAGTTGCCATTCCAATGCTCTCCTAATTGAAGCGAATGCGCGGGTCGATCAGCGCATACATGATGTCGGACAGGATGAACCCCAGAATAGTAGCAATTGCCGACACGATCACCACCGCCATGACGATGGGGTAATCCAACTGCAGCACCGCGCCGACGGCCATGCGTCCTAAGCCCGGCCATGAGAAAATGGTCTCTGTAATTGCCGCGCCGCTCAACAGCCCCGTGATCGCCGGCCCAAGGAAAGTCGCCAGCGGGATGAGGGCATTGCGCGCGCCATGCCGGAACCAGACATTGCGCGACGAGAGGCCTTTGGCCTTGGCCGTGCGGATGTAATCCTGACCGATTACGTCAAGCATCGAGGCGCGCATATAGCGCGAATACCCGGCAATTGTGCCCGTCGCCAGCACGAAGGTCGGCAGAATCAGGAATTCCAATCGTTGATGAATGGGCGGACATCCACCCAGTGTGGTCGGGCAGCGGCTGCCCATCGGTAATATGGGGTCGTCAGTAGGGAACAGGGTTGGATTTGCTGCGTTCAACCAACCCGGCAGGATCACACCAAATAACAAGATCAGGATGAGGCCAAGCCAGAATATCGGGATCGCATTAAATATCACTGCCATGACCCGCGTCACCGTATCAAACCAACCACCACGCCGGACGGCTGCAATGATACCCACCGGGATACCAATCAGCAGCCCTACAACCAGGGCGGAGAAGCCCAGCTCCAGAGTGGCCGGAATGCGCTCCACGATGATATCGGAGACCGCTCGCCGCTGATAGAATGAACGCCCGAAATCGCCGCGCAGAATACCCCTGCGCTCGCCCGGTTCTTCCGCGATGCCATCTTCATTACGGTCATAAAGCACCCAATCATCACCGACCAACCAGCGGAAATACTGGACTGGCCAGGGATCATTCACACCCATGCGCTCGGCTACCCGTTCGCGCTGCTGAGGCGTGAGCTTGGGGTCAAACGTCAGCGCCGCTGCGGGACCACCCGGCGCTGCGGACATCAGCATATAAGAAAGGATTGTAATTCCAAAAAAAGTGGGGACTGCTTGTATGAGGCGTCGGATAATGTACTTGATCATGCCGCTTTCCTTCTGCTGAGGCGCTTAAGGCGGGACGGGATGCAGTCCAGCCTGTGATGGAGAGATGGGGGCAGTCGCCCGCCCCCAAACTCTTGACTGACACGAGCCGCGACTACGGAGTCGCCAGCGTCCAGGTCTCCACGTTCCAGTACATCTGGCTCGGATACGGGCCAAAGCCGCTCACCGCAGCGCTGGCACCATAGAAGCCTTCAATAGCGAACATCGGAATGTAAGGCAGGTCTTCCTGGAAGATCGCCTGCATTTCGCCGTAGATCTCCGCGCGGGCGGCGTTGTCGCAGCCGGCCAGGGTACGAGCCTGTTCATTCAGTTCGGTGAAACGGGCATTGTTCCACGAGGTATTGTTGCTGCCGCTGCCGACCACGTCCGAAGCCGGGGTGAAGAGCTGCGTAGCATCGGGGTCATCCGGGAAGCCATTGCGCCAGCCGAGGATGAAAGCGTCGAAGGTCTGGGCATCCATGATGTCCAGCAGGGTATTGAAGTCAATCGCCTGGAAGTCGACATCCAGACCGATCTGACGCAGTTGATCCTGCACGACCGTACCAATGGCACCACGACGTGTGTTGCCTTCATTGGTGTACAGCGTGAAGGTGAAAGGCGTGCCATCCGGGGCATACATCGCGCCCTGAGCAACGCGCGGGGTCGCTGGGTCGCCATCGTCGTCTACCCAACCGGCTGCATCCAGACGGGCAGCGGCATCAGCCGGGTCGAAGCCAATGGGAGCCAGATCAGCGTCGAAAGCCCACGAGGCAGGAATGATGAACGAGGACATACGGGTGCCGAAGCCGAAGACCGCGCCCTGAATGATCGAGTCGACATCAATCGCGCGGGCAATCGCCTGACGGACGGCGATATCGCCGAACAGCGGATGGTTACCCTGATCAATCGGGTTGCCATTTTCGTCGGTCGCGCTCTGCGGGTTGGCCGGGTCGGCGAAGTTCAGCGCCAGATAGTCCCAGGCGTTGCCGGGGAACTGGTAGGCCTGCACGTCACCCGCATCAGCAGCCGCCAGGATGTCCGAACGACGGTTGACCGCCGGGCCATCGATCAGGTTGGTTTCGCCAGCCAGGAACTGCTCGACCAGAACGGTCTGATCGGGCACAACCTTGTAGATCCAACCCGTCGGGAGGACCTGACCATCGATCGCGCCGCCGTAGCTCTGGTTAGCCAGGACGCTGACCTGTTCACCGGCACGGAATTCACCGAAGCTGAACACGCCGCCCGTGACATCCGGAGCCTGATTGAACGCCAGTTCGTTCAGAGCCGCGAAATCGCTGGGCATGACATGCGAAGGCAGCACCGGAATCACAGCCGCACTGGCGAGATTGGTGCAGCCAACATCGGTGAACTTGACCACGATCGTGGTCGCATCCGGGGCTTCGACCGATTCGATCAGGTCGACCAGATAGACCAGCGGGGTATCTACGACACCGCTGACAATCGCATCCCAGGGATACTTGATGTCCGCCGAGCTGATCGGCGTGCCATCGGTCCACGTCCAGTTATCGCGCAGGGTGAAGGTGTAGGTCAGACCATCTTCAGAGATTTCCCACGCGGTGACGAGCGCGCCGTCAACATTGGCTTCCAGAGCACCAACCGGGGGATTAACGCCGATCCACGCCGGGAAAAGGAAACCAGCGACGCGGGTCGAAGTGGTATCCGAAGCCAGCAGAGGATTGAAGGTCGCGGGATCACCACCGAAGTTGCCTTCGATGAGGATGCCACCCTCGCCCGGCGCAGCATCCTGCGCCATGACCGGGATGATCAACGCCGCGAGTAGCAGGCCGACCACACCGACCAGCAAATAACGAGACAATTTCTTCATGCTTTACTCCTTAGAATTGAAACGTTTGTCTAAGTAGATTCTCTCGAACTGCGTTCGTGAAGAGAATCCCCCAATCGAACGCTGCGGCCACAGTAGCGGTCGCTACACACAATACTCGTTACCAGTGCAGCAGGTTCAATTTCCGTGGAGAGTTTACCACAGGACAGAAGTTTATCATCTCAGCAGGGAATATCAAGAAAACACCCGCTGTTATTGGTCATATTGCCACAACAGCGGGTGTTTTCTTATCAGGTCGGGAAAGTCGGGGCGGCGGGACTCGAACCCACGACCTCTTGCACCCCATGCAAGCGCGCTACCAGGCTGCGCCACGCCCCGTACACCACAGATTATAAGGGAGCACGATACCCCCTGCAACCCCAAAGATTTTGTCAACGAATTGTGCAGACCGCACCGCCAGCCTTGCAGCGTATTGTCGTGCTTCCTATACTGTATCTGTCGCTATTCGCCTTTAGAATGAAATGAGATCGATATGACCAACATCAAGCTCACATCCCTGGCTGCCTGTGCAGGTTGAGCATCCAAGCTTGGTCCTCGTGACCTGGCGCAGGTGCTGCGACCGCTGAAGGGATTATTCCCAGCACAAGATTATACTGCCCTGCTCGTCGGCCTGGATGCGCCGGATGATGCGGCTGTCTATCGCCTGGATGAAGACCGTGCGATCATCTCAACGGTGGATTTCTTCCCGCCAGTCGTCGATGATCCCTATGCCTTTGGCGCGATTGCGGCTGCCAACGCGCTGAGCGATGTCTATGCAATGGGTGGCGACCCGCTCATGGCGATCAATCTGGTGGCATTCCCGGATGGTCTGGATATGAGCATCCTGACGGAAATCCTGCGCGGCGGTGCGGATAAGGTCAAAGAAGCAGGCGCTGTGATCGCAGGGGGGCACACCGTCACCGATAAAGAACCGAAGTATGGTCTGGCGGTGACGGGAACAGTCAATCCGGAGAACATCCTGGCGAAGGGTGGAGCAAAACCTGGTGACTATCTCATCCTGACTAAAGCGCTGGGCACGGGTACGATCACGACAGCCCTCAAACGAGGCATCGCCCAGGATGATCATGTTGCCGCAGCGATTGAGAGTATGAGCCGATTGAACCGCGATGCCTCACGGATCGCGCGCGGATTCACCGTACATGCGATGACCGACATCACGGGTTACAGTCTGCTTGGGCACGGGCACGAGATGGCGCACCTTTCAGCGGCGGACTTCGAGATTCAATTCGACGCGCTGCAGTGGTTGCCCGGCGCACGAAATTACGCCGAACAAGAGATTTTTCCCGGCGGCATGAGCCGAAACCGCGAGTATTTCGAGAAATGGGTGCGGGCTGGCGAGAAGGTCAGCGACATTGACCTCGACCTGCTTTATGACCCGCAGACATCGGGCGGGCTGCTGATCGCGGTCGCGCCAGAAGACGCAGCAGCACTGGTAGCGGCGCTCCAGGCAGTTGGAGAAACTGCGGAAATCATCGGGCGAGCGTTGGCCGGCAGTGGGGTTCTGCGCGTTCAAAAGAACTAGAGTGAGTTTAGCGTCGAGAGGTAAGTCACGATGGCAGACGAACAAAAAATCGCGTATGGTTACTCCACCAACCTGTTCGTGAGCCGCAAGGCCAGCAGTGACTCGATTGTCATGGGCGGCACAGCGGAAGACTCCTCACGATGGACGCGGGTCCTGTCACAACGCGCGGCGCAGATGCTCTGGTTTCACCTCACCCGCTTCCTATTCCCAGAAAAATCTGACATGGTAACGGCGTTGGTGACTACTGCCCCGCTGCGCGCCTCCGACCTGCCAACCATCACCACACACATCAATGTTGATCAGATCGAGACAGGTGGCTTTGAACTGTCAGGCTGGGTCGGTGAACAAAGTTGGCTCGTGCGGCTCAATGAACACGATGCGCGCCAGTTCTGGACAGCGCTGGATATTGCCCTCTATCCTGTGGGATGGCAGGGATCTACGCCGCACAAACACACACCGTAACTTTCAGACTCCGTTTCATATCGGTTACAGCATGACATTGGTGCAGTCGCAAACGTGCGCACAATGCGTTATGTTTGTTTAGCGTTTGATTCATTGGCAGTCCTGGAGGAATTTGAATGAGCACCTTCCCTCCCCCTGTAGCGAAACCGAGCAATGCGGGCGCGGGGCAGCTCGCCCTGGCGCGCACACCATCCGCATATGTCAATCTGCGTAATGGCCCCGGCACCACCTACCGTGATATCGGTGACATTCGAAACAATTCCGTCGTGAAGCACTACCCCGCCAGCCGCCGCCCGGATGGCTGGTTGTGGCTGGAACAAGGGACGGTTGGGGGCTGGGTCTCCACATCGGTGATCTCTTTTGAAAGTATCGCTGCCCCTGCCCCAATTCCACCGCAGCAGGCAACACCCTACGACGGCAAGATCGCGGTATGGCACTGGAAAGGCGATGTGCTGCCCGAGAACACGATTGAAGATGTGGTTCGCAACATCAAGGCAGTCGCGCCCAACGTCACCCAGATGTGGGTGAAGATCGCCGACGCGACGCCGCGCAACGGCGCGCAGTGGCAGGGCTTCTGGGACACGAAGCGCGCACTTGCAATTGATGGTGTCGCCAGCATCGATCGCTGGGTACAAGTACTCAGCCGCAACAACATGGAATTCCATGCCTGGTCGGTGCCGAAAGGGACGCATACTGACGCCGAAACAGACCTGCTGATTCAGGCGTGCAAACGACCCGGCGTCAAGTCGCTCATTCTGGATGTTGAACCTTATGACGGTTTCTGGCAGGGCGGGCGCAGCGGCATTCGTCCCTTCATGACACGTCTGCGCCGAGGACTCCCCGCGTCATTCCACATCGGCATGTCAATTGATCCCCGCCGGGCGCATTTCGACAGCATTTTCCCTCAGGAATGGTTCCCATTCATCAACAGCATCCACCCGCAGGATTACTGGGCAACATTCCGCCGTACACCGGAAGAAGTTTTGCGCGAAACCTATGAAATCTGGGGCAGTTATGGCCGCCCGATTATCCCGGTGCTGGATGGTGACGCCGTACCAGAAGACATGGCGACAGCCGTCACGCTCGCGACCCAGCGTCACCGCGCCCCTGGCCTGAGCTGGTGGCGACTGGGTACCTTCAGCCCGGCAGGCTGGAAGGTGATCAACCAGCCAATCAGCGTCGGCAACCCCGCCCCTACCCCTACCCCACCCGCCGATGGTTTCGGCGCAGAGATCGTCATCCGCCCGAACGACAGCGGCTTTGCCAGTGGCAGCTATACCAATCAGCCCGAATTCAACAGCTTTCAAGGCACATGGGGCTGGCAGGTGCTGTACAAAGCCACAGAAGCACAGACCAGCAAGGTATGGGCGCGTTGGACTCCGACGCTGCCTGCCTCTGGACGTTACGAAATCTCGACGTTTGTACCGGGTCGCCATTCGTCTTCGCAGAATGCGCGCTTCAAGATCACCAATGTGCAGGGCACAACGAGTGAGATCGTCATCAACCTCGATCAGTCGCGCCACAACAACATCTGGGTGCCGTTAGGAGTGTTCGAACTTGATCGAACCAAAGCGGGAGCGGGCACGGTATTCCTAAACGACCTGACCGGAGAAACAGGCAAAGAAATCGCCTTCGACGCTGTGCGCTGGCGGCAGGTGCTGCCCTCGTCTGGCGGCGGCACAACCCCGCCCCCCGGCGTGAACATCGCCGACGGTTACGACTCTCCTGTTGGCACGGATAGTGAACGGCGTTTGGCAGGAGTCTGGCCGGGTGAATGGCGCGATGCCAGCCCCTTCGCACAGTTGTACTTTAAGGGAACGCCCCAGGAAGCGTATCACACTGGCGCAGACCTGAACCTGCCGCGCGACGCCGACGCTCGCAGCCCCCTCTATGCCTGTGCCAGCGGGGTGATCACCTTCGCCGGGCGACTGCCGACCTGGGGCAACGTCATCATCATTAAGCACGATCCACTCTACACGGCGAATGGCAAAGTCCTTTACAGCCGTTATGGGCACGTCGAGCAATTGACCGTCAAGGTGGGCGACCGTGTGAAACGTGGTCAACTCGTAGCAAAGGTTGGCAACGCCTTTGGGCGCTTCGCTTATCACCTGCACTTCGACCTCAGCCCGACAAGACTGCTGGAGACCAACCCGGAACACTGGCCGGCGCGCAATCTGAACAACCTGCTCGCCAATTACATCGACCCACGCGACTTCATCCTCAAAAACCGCCCGAAGACCTAACCGACAAAAAAAGAGACGCCGTAGCAATCTACGGCGTCTCTCGTTTAAACTACATGCCAGCGATGCAATGGACAGAAACGTACTGCATTTCTC
>JAEUQX010000313.1 GCA_016788625.1 Anaerolineae bacterium | reverse complement strand
CCTCGATGCGCCCAACCAGGAAGAGGTCTTCCGTTACTACTATCGCGGTGGGGCACCTGTCTACCCGCTGCCGCCCGGCCTGGGGGGCGACGACGCGCAGACGCAGGCAGCCGTGCGCCAGATCATCGCGGATTACGCGCGCGTGTTCGTGCTGTTCTGGGGTGAGGCAGAGCGTGACCCCAACCGCGTGGTCGAGACGACGCTCGACGGCGAGGCGTTCGAGGCCGGGCAGGATGTCTGGTACGGCGATGTACGCCTGGCGCGCTACGTGACCCCCGCCGAGATGCCCGCGCCGACGCCGCTCAACACACGCTTTGGCGAGCAGATCGTGCTGGCGGCATATGCGCTGAGCGCCGAGACGCTGCGAGTGGGTGATGTGCTGCAAGCGCGGCTGGAGTGGCGGGCAGATGCGCCCATCGCGCGGCGCTACAAGGTGTTCGTGCAGCTCCTAAACGCGCAGGGCACGCTGGCCGCGCAGCGTGATGCCGAGCCGGGCGGTAATTCGCTGCCTACGACGGCCTGGACGCCCGGCGAAACCGTTGTGGACAATCACGGGCTGGCGCTGCCCACCGATCTCGCGCCCGGTCGTTACACGCTGATCGTCGGCCTGTATGACATCGACAACCCCGCCGCGCGCCTGCTGACGGAGACCGGGGCGGATTATGTAGTGTTGGGTGAGGTAACGGTTAGGGGGTAATGAGCATTCGTTGACGCTCTGTGCTATAGAGGCATAGAATACATGTAAGTCCATTTCCACAGATGGTTTCACACGGAGATACCACCATGCGCGTCATCATCACCGGGGGCACAGGCTTGATCGGCAAAGCCTTAGCCAACAGTCTGGCGCACGATCATCACGACGTGATCGTCCTCAGCCGCAACAAGAACAAGACCAGCGGCCTCGCCGGTGGTGTGCAGGTCGTCGAGTGGGATGCGCGCACGGCACAAGGCTGGGGCGCGCTGGCCGACGGCGCGGGCGCGATCATCAACCTGGCGGGCGAAAGCATCGCGGGCGAGGGCTTCCCGCCGTCGCGCTGGACGCCGGAACGCAAGCGCCGCATCCGTGACAGCCGCGTGAACGCGGGCAAAGCCATCACTGAAGCAATCAAGGCTGCCAACAACAAACCCTCCGTGCTGATTCAGTCGTCCGCCGTCGGCTACTACGGCACACACGGCGACCAGGACATCACGGAAGATGCCCCGGCAGGAAGTGACTTCCTGTCCGATGTCAGCAAGGAGTGGGAAGCCGCGACCGCCGAAGTCGAGAAGATGGGCGTGCGCCGCGTGATCGTTCGCACGGGCATCGTGCTTTCGAGCAAAGGCGGGGTGCTGCCGCTGATGTCGCTGCCCTTCCGCCTGTTCGCGGGTGGCCCCATCGGCAGCGGCAAACAGCAAATCCCCTGGATTCACATTGATGACCAGATCGGCGCGATCCGCTTCCTGATGGAGAATGCTGCCGCGCGTGGAGCTTACAACCTCTCCGCGCCCAACCCGCTCAGTAACGCCGAGTTCGGCAAGGCGATTGGCCGCGCGCTCGGTCGCCCGTCATTCTTCCCGACGCCCGGCATCGCCTTCAAACTGGCGTTCGGTGAACTGGCGATGCTGCTGCTGGAAGGCCAGCGCGCCGTCCCCAAGCGTCTGCAAGAGGCGGGCTACACCTTCCAGTACGCCGACGCCGACGCCGCGCTGAAGGACCTGTTCACGAACGGGAAGTAGCCGGCGCTCATCCCAAATCTGAAGGCGACGAACAAGGGCATGTCCATGCGACACGCCCTTGTTGTTTGCAGCGCTGCACTTCGTCCAGGTTGGACTCATTCTCACAAGAACGTCTCCCTTGTACAATAATAGTAAGTGCAATTTTTGTTTAACAACAAAGGGGGTTGCATGAAACCCAGCCGCGTCTTGTGGGGTCTGCTCGGCCTTGTGACGCTGGTATTCGGACTGGCCGCGGTAGCCCTGTTCATCGCACTCCTCAACGGCGCAGATAATCTTCCTGCGCTGGCAACCACACTGTATATCTACGCTGCGTTCCTCTCGTTAATCATCGTTCCAAGTCTCATCATCTGGCTTATCAGTCGGGTCTTTAGCGCTCTGCGCGGACGCCTGCAACGCGTGGGTGAGGTCACGCTCTACAGTATCCTCGCCGCCGTGATCTTCTTTCCCTCGTCGCTCACATCCGTTTTTGAACGCGCGACGCTGGCTCTCCTGGGCATCTTCTCGCTGCCACAGGATATGTTCGGGGCATGGCGCGCGCAGATTGATGAATGCGGTGTCGGCACTGAACTGGCGAGCTGCATTTCTAACATGTCGCTGCGTTTTGTCGATGTATGGGCGGATGCTGCCGCGAATGCCGTATCAACCCTGTTTGCCAACCGAACCCTCGGTCTAAGCTCGACTGCGGGCATGGTCACCGACGTTCCAGCCACATCGCTGCCTGTTGATCGCGTGGTGCGCACAGTGAGCAGTCAAGCCTATTTCCCGTTCCGCGATATGCTGGTTGCCATCGCAATTGGCGTCATCGTGGCACTGATCGTGCGCTTCGTTCGCAACCAGCGCAGCACGGACCTGTCGCAGTCCAACGGGGCAGCTACCGCAACTCACATCTCACCGCTGCTGGAACAGGCATCGTATCTGGTGCTGATTCTGGTCGGCCTCTACCTCGTCATCGTATCGATGATCGCCATCCCGGCGCTGGAAGCGAGTGTCCCCAGCGTAGCGGCAGTCAGCCCAGAGGAACTCAGCGTACAAATCGAGACACTGCGTGACGAGGTGCCTTCGGCTGTCAGCTACGATCCACAGACGACCAACCCGTTCGCGGCCTTGGAGGAATATCTCAAGCAGAACCCTAACCTCCTGAACAAGAGTGAACTGTGGACGTGGCGAAATCTGCAAAATGGTCAGCGAGATAACCTGATCACAGCGCATAACAGTTATGCCGCTGCCCTGCATGGTGCACGCAATACTGAGGCCAACCGTGTCATCGTCGCCTACCGTACCAATACCCTGGGCCGCATCGGTGAACGGGAGATGATCGAGTACTTCGAGACCCTGGTCACGCTTTATCGGGATGAAATCAGCCAATTGGAATCACTCCAGGCTGAATGTTCAACGGCTTTTCAGCAAGCCGACCGCTATTGGAGTCAGATTTCAGTTGACGCCGTCGAAGGCAATGTCGACATGCTCAACCAGGAATCCCTTCCGATGGAGAATGTCGTTTCCCGAAGCTGTCAGACGGAATTCATCCCCGTAATGGAAATTCCTGATCGTGCAGTGCTGGGGTCGTACTGGGGTGTGTTTGGCGATATTTCCGGTTGGCTGCTGATCACCGAATCGATGTCACTGGCGCTGCTGGTGGGGATGCTGGGTACCGGGCTGCTGGGGGCGGCGGTTTCGCCCTTTATCCTCCCCGATCAGCCGCAGACCAGCAAGCCTGAGTTGTTCGTTCAGGTGATCATCCGAGGTGTGGTGGCGACGTTCGTCATTTTCTTCATCGCACAGGCGGGTTTGATCGTCCTGGGAGCGGAGACCAACCAGACCAATGGCTACATCCTGCTGCTGGTCTGTCTGCTCGGCGCGATGTTTAGCGAACTTCCGCTGCGTTCGGCCAAGATCTGGTTCACCAAGCGGCTTGCAGCGCTTGAAGGTGAAGAGTCTGACAAGGATTCGCAGTCAGGTGATAGTGCTGCTAAAAACCCGACATAGATGAACGGTGCGGGCTGCCCGCGTATCGATGCTCACCGTTTCCACACCGCAGCGATGTGCCCCGCCAGCGCCTTGATCAAGGGTTCGTGCTGGCGGTGGTGCAGATACACCAGGGAGAGCGCGCACGGCAGCGGCGCAGTGTCATAAATCAGCACGCGGTCGTGCGCGTGGAGCGCCTCGCTTTTCTCCAGCAGCGACAGCCCCACACCCGCCGCCACCAACTGTGCCCGCGTCATCTCGTCGCCGGACTGCGCGGCACGGCGGTATTGCAGCCCACGCGCCGCGAACAGCTCGTCAATCAGCTTCTGGAACGGGCAGCCCACGCCGACATCAATCCAGGGCAGCCGCGCTAACTGCGCCCAATCCGCCCCGGCGATACGCTGCTCCCAGGCGCGCGGCGCGGCGACGACCAGTTCCGCCTCATGCAGCAGCACACTTTTCAGCAGCGGATCCGTGACCTCGCCGAACACATAGCCAACATCCAGCCTGCCCGCGCGCAGATCCGCCAGTACCGCGCCAGACGCCGACGGGACGAAGTGCAGTTCAACGTCAGGGTGCTGCGCGCGCATCGCGGCGATCAGCGCCGGGACGCGCAGAAAACCGGGCGCGGCATTCAGCCCCACCGAAGCGCGCCCGATCAGCCGTTCCTCGATTTCGCGCGCCGCATTGAGGAAGTCGCGCGCTGCCACGACCGCATGTTCTGCTTTCGCGCGGAGCTGTTCGCCTTTCTCGGTGAGTTCGACGCCGCGTGCCGTGCGGACGAACAACTGAATGTTCAGTTCATCTTCCAGCGCTTTGATGTGCATACTCACGGTGGACGGCGTGGTGAACAGGCGTTTGGCGGCACGGGTGATGCCTTTTTCTTCCGCGACCGTGACGAATGTGTGCAGGTGAATCAGTTCCATTGCCGTTTCCCGAACGCAGCCTTCGAATCTTCCAAACGCTGTGGCGCGTCTTCATCCCTAGAATGAAGTCTATCGCAAAACCCCTTGAGGAGAACAGCCATGACGATCCGCCACAAATCCCAGGTTCGCGCGACGGACGCCGCCCCCAGCGCCGAGGCCAACGCCTACTTCCGCCGCAAGCTCGGCTGCGAAACTGATCCCTCGGATGTGTATCACGACATGCAGCATGATCTTGCGGACTTCGTCGTGCTGGATGTCCGCAGCCCGCAGGATTATGCCCGGAGCCATGTCCCTGGCGCGATCAACCTGCCGCACGCGCAGATCACCGCCCACCGGATGCAGGAGTATGCGCCGGAGACATTATTCATCGTGTACTGCTGGGGGCCAGGCTGTAACGGCGCGACCAAAGCGGCTATCAAACTCAGTGATCTGGGCTATCCGGTCAAGGAAATGATCGGCGGCATCGAATACTGGGAAGTGCGCGAAGGCTATCCCGTCGAGCGCGAGGCCGTCATTAGTTGAGGATGGGAACGTGAAGTAAGGGCGCACGGTGGTGCGGTGCGCCCGTTTACATTACGATTTGCGGTCTTTGTTCGACTGGAAGTACAGCCGCAGCACCATCTGCCCCAGACGCACTTCGTCGCCGTCGCGCAGCGGGTAGGGGCGGTGCGCGTTCAGCCGCGTGCCGTTGAGGAATGTGCCGTTGCTGCTGCCCAGGTCGCTGACCTGAAGCTGCTTGTCTTGCAGGCGGATGGCAGCGTGACGGCGGCTGACGCCCATGCGATAGCCCGCGTAGGCCGTCAGATCGACATCCGGCATCCCGCCCGTATTCGGGTCACGGCGGCCCATGATGATTTCCTGCTTGGGATACACCAGCATCGGCGTCGTGCCACCCTCGATTTCTACGCGCAGCACCATTTCTTCGGTGAAGGTGCTCGCGCCTGCCGTCTCGACTGCGCGCAGTTCGCCTGTGTCGATGGCCTGCTGTGCGGGTTTATCGGCCTCTTTCTCGGCTTCGCGCATCAGGTCGCGCGTGCCAACGGTCGAGCGGTTGCCCGTCATCAGGTTCGTGCCGCAGTTGTCACAGATCAGCGTGCCAGGGCGGTTGCGATGGCCGCAGGTCGGGCAGATCTGCACAGAGCTGGGCGGCGCGCTGCTCGGTTCCGGGATGCGCTGCGTTGATTTGGCATTCTCTGGCGCGACGAACGTATCCTCAACCGAGGGGACTGCGGGCGGCGGGTTGGACGCGGGCGACGGATATGTCACGTCGTGGCCGAGCTGCCGGGCAATTTCGCGGATGTCGCGCGTCTTGGCGGGTTCGCTCGGAATCGGTTTGGCCGGCTCAGTGGGAGCTGCTGCCGGGGCACTGGGCGCAGGCTCGCTCTTCGCAGGTACAGCGGGCGCTGCCGGGCTGGCGCTGGAGGCTGCTGGTTGTGTGGCAGGCGCGCTCTCCGTCGCGGGCTGTGCGGGAGCAGGCGCTTTATCCGCCGCTTCCGGCTTGGCCGATGGTGTTTCGGCGGCAGGTGTTTGTTCAGGCTTCTTGTCCGGTTGTGGTTGCTCGGTCATAGAAATGTGCTGTATCCGCAGTAGAAGAGTGAATAGATGTATTCTACTGTTACCTTAAGGGTTCTGGCAAGTCAAGCGATGAGATACTCCCGTATCAGCCCTCTCTTTCGCGTTTCGAGGAGTTGCCGTATAGTATGGGAAAATTCTGCTAAACATCCTCGGAGCTTGAAATGCCCGATCTGGAATCATTTGAGGCCGAAGTTAAGGCGAAAATCAAGCAGCTTAACGGCAAAGACCCCGACATTCGGCG
>JAEUQX010000304.1 GCA_016788625.1 Anaerolineae bacterium | reverse complement strand
GGTCTTCGAGGCGATGGTGTCGTATTACCCACCGGAGGCCTACGACGAGAATTACTTCTTTGAAACGGTTGTCTGCGAGTTCAACTACCTGGCGGACATCCTGGGCTACGAGGACGAGAACGCCTTCCTCGACCGCCTGATCGGCAACACCGACGACGACAGCCGCTCGCTGGATTAATACACGAGCATCAGCGACTCAGATGCGGGGCGGCCAGCAGTGGACTGCCCCGTTTTGATTCACTGTGCCTGACTGCGCGGTGAGCGTGCGAAGTGAAGTGGCACTGCTGTGGATCGCGCGTGCGTGCAGGGTGTACCCACGCCTCTCGTCGCGCAGTTCAAGAAAGGGAAGATTACGCCTGCGTGAAGATTTCCGCGACGGGCAGCGTGAAGCCGGGAAGCAGCGCGCCACCATCGATCACGTCGCTCACATGCAGCAGCTTCATCTCCTGGCCGGGAATGTAAATCTCGACCGTCTTGCTCTCCGGGAAGACCAACCAGACGACAACCCCGGCGTTAAGGTAGAAGAACAGCTTTTGTCGCAGCCGACTCTGCGAGACCGTTGTAGATGGGAAATCGACCTCGACGGCCAAATCGGGCGGGAGCGGATTAAACCAGTCTTTGGTGATACCTTTATCCTTCGAGATATAGGCCACATCTGGCGCGTACCGTTCGCTGCCCCAGATCGTGTAGCCGCCTGCCTCGCCTGTGACGTATCCCAGGTTATGCGCCTCAACGAAGTTGCCCACACGCTGCAAAATGCGTCCGGCAATATATGAGGAATAGGGATTGGAAGGCACTTCTACAATCTCCCCATTGATGAATTCGAAAGCTGTGTCGGCGTTTTCCGGCAAGGCTATATAGGCCAGAAATTCGGCCACTGTGCGCTGTCGTGTCTGCGGTTCAGGAATTACCACATCTGCCTCCTTTCACGCTTCAACCCCGGATGTTTCTGCTATCATATCACGCCTGCCCATCCCGTTCCGCGAAGTATTCCAGCAGGTAGCGGTGCGCGAACAGGTAACCGCCGCCAACCTTGCGCAGCAGCCCTGCGGACGCGCTGTAGTCGAGGAAGCGCGCATAGTTCCAGGGGATGCGGCGGGCGAGGAACAGAATTGTGCGGAGGACGATGTGCTGTACTACTGAAAAACCGCCAAATCCCGCAAAGCCAATGATCAGCCCCAGATTGGCACCGAAGAAGACGGCAAATTCAATGACATTCGGAAATGTGATGGCAATGGCAATAACTATTGCCAGACCAGCACCAAACATGCCGACTACTGCATTACGTGTTGTCTCTCGAATTCCTTGATTGGGCTGCACGCGCATCGTGACATTTTCACTGAGTCGCCAACTGGTGATCAGGAGAAATGCCGCTCCAATGACAACGAATCCGATTATCGGATTGCTGTTGCTCTCCGAGCTGTCAATTGACGCAACTAATGCCCCAAGAAGGCCAAATACAACGCTAACCAGAAGACTGCTCCAGGTTATGGCGAACTTGACATTTTCCGCCATGAAGATGGCCTTCCTGAAGAAGGCTGCCATACCTAAGATCAGCGCGAATGGCAGGGTGCATAGCATCATGTTGGTTGCGAAATAGGCGATTTGATCCAGCGAGCGAAGGCGCTGTTCTGCAACCAGGCTGAATATGGTATCGGATATGAAAACCCATGATGCTGCTATGAACAGCGTGAAAAAAACAATAGATATCAAAAGGGAGATGCGATACCGAATCCGCGCATTGCGACTGCTCAGCCACCCCGGCTGCAAGCTCTCGATATAGAACGCGCTCTGCCCGAACTGCACCAGCCTGCCCGCCAGCCACGCGAGGTACTGGCGCGTCTGTGCCGGGGCGTAGCGCGGAGTGTCGCTGTAGAGGCGCTTCTGCACGAAGGCGTCGAACAGGTGCGTCCGGCGCGCCTTGAGCGGGTCGTCGCTGGGCGGCAGGCGCAGGCTGGCAGCGGATGCGCCCTGATACGCGGCGGCCATCGTGTTGAGCAGGAAGGGCGT
>JAEUQX010000275.1 GCA_016788625.1 Anaerolineae bacterium | reverse complement strand
ACAGGCGAGGCACGTTCGCAGCCTTGACGATTCACCACACACCTACTCGCGGAAAGCGTGAGTTCGGATCGGCTCAACTTTCTAATGCATACGCAATTGTCTGCTGCAGGGAAAAACTGCGCCCCTCGTTCCAGCACGCATAAAATGTGGCGTCGTCAAGCCCTGCGCGTACGTATGCCAGATCACGATGGTATTCAGGCTGATCGGCTGGTTCCAATTCCACCCCCATCGTTTCGAGGATAGCCTTTACCGCACCGAACAAGCGTGCCGCTCGCTGTGGTTCGCCCTCAGCCGCAATCGCACCCGACAGGAACAGGATGTTAGTCAACATGCCGCGCTTGTCGTGTCCAACTTCCAGACGCTTGACCAGGGCATCGTGGAACAGTGCTTTGGCGCGCTGCACTTCGCCCCGATTCATCATCACGCTGCCCAGATTGTTGAAGCACATGGCCTCGCGCCGTGCCTCCCCGGTCTCGCGCACCACCAACAGGCACGCTTCATACGCCGCCTGCGCGCGCTCGTGGTCACCCTGTACCCGCGCGATCTCACCGATGATGTTGAGCACCTGCGCCATGCCCGGTTTGTTCCCCACTGTGCGAAAGATCGCCAGCGCTTCTTCCGCGATGGACAGCGCATCCTCATATTGCGCCGCCGAACCAACACGCGAAGCAGCCAGGAAAGCCAGTGCGCGCGCCAGATTGAGTTGATCGCCTACCGCGCGCGCAGCCTCAATGGCTTGTTCCAATAACTGCTTTTGCAGATCGCGCTGTTTAGATGAGTAGTAGAGCACGATTCCCGCTGTAATCAGGACGCCAATCCGTGCACGGGACGGCAGGATATTTGACTGCGACAAGGCCCACATTGACCAATGCTCGGCCTGCATGAAGCGGCTGGACATGATCCAAAAATCGCGCAGCGCCGTCACCAACCGCAAGCCCACATCCAGCGCGCCGCCGCCCAACGACCACACTAACGCCGCCGTCAGATTATCGTACTCGGCGTCCAAGCGGTTCATCCAATACGAGAAACCTGCCTGGCGCAGTTCAGGTTCGCCGCGTTCCGCCATTTCAACATAGTAGGCCGCGTGCTGCTGCTGAATGGCCGGAGCATCGCCGCTGTCCCGCAGCCGCTCCCAGGCGTATTCATGGATTGTTTCCAGCATGATGAAGTACGGCTCGTGGCCCAGCGGCTCCTGCTGCTGAATCAGGCTTTTGTCCACCAGCGAGGCGAGACCTTCAAATACATCGATAGGTAGCCCCGCGCCACACACCGATTCGATGGCTTCCAGCGAGCACACGCCCTGGAAGACGGCCAGCCGCGCAAACAGCAGTTTCTCACCCTCGTCCAGAAGGTTATAACTCCACTCAATCGTGTTTCGCAGCGTTTGCTGGCGCAGCGGCAAATCGTGCGCGCCGCCTGTCAGCGCGTCCAGGCGGTTGGTCAAGCGTGCCAGCAGGGTGCGCGGCGGCAGCAGCTTGATATAGGCCGCCGCCAGTTCAATCGCCAACGGCAGCCCTTCCAGCCGCACACAAATCTGGGCGACATCGTGAACGTTATCTGGCGTCAGTTCAAAATCTGCGCGCACCGCCCGCGCCTGCTGCACGAACAGCGCGGTTGATTCACACGACAGCAGGTCGCTAACGTCATGATGAGCGTCATCTGGCAGAAGCAGCGGCGGCACGATGAATTCCTGCTCGCCATAAAGGTGCAGGGGTTCACGGCTGGTGGCCAGCACCTTAAGATGCAGGGCGGCAGTGAGCAGTTCCGATACCTGCGTCGCAGCCGGAAGCAGATGCTCAAAGTTATCCAATACCAGCAGCACGTGACGTTCGCGCAGCGCGTGCTTTAGCGTTTCGAGCAACGGCTGTCGTTGTGAAATGCTCACGCCAACCGCAGCAGCGACAGCATCAGTGACCTGCGCCGGGTCATTGAGCGCTGCCAGCGATACAAAATACACGCCGTCGCTGAACATATCGACCAGTTCCCAGGCCGCGTGCAGCGCCAGGCGCGTCTTGCCAGTGCCCGGCGGCCCGACCAGCGTGAGCAGGCGCACCGTTTGCAACAGCGTTTTGATCGATGCGATTTCCGCTTCACGTCCAACGAATCGCGTCGTTTCAACAGGCAGATTATGACGCGGCAGGTTCGCGGAAGACGTCACCTCTGCCGGGTCAGCCGTCAGAAGATTCAGTTCATGCGCGCGCACAATCGCCTGTGTGCGGCTGCCGACGCCCAGGATGCTGTAAATCTGGCGGTTGTACCACTTGACCGTATTGACCGTCATCACCAGCCGGTCAGCGATCTCGCGGTCAGATAGGCCATCCGCCAGCAGTCCCAGGATTTCGACAGCGCGTTTACTCAATTCCGCAGGATAAGGCTGTCCACTTTGCCAAGTCATCTACGTCCCTCTTGATGCATTCCGCCATCATCGTAGCGCAAAAGAAGACTGGTCGGAAGTCGCCTTGCATAGAAAATTCCATTCTTTAGAAGGGTGACTTCCATTCGTGCGCTGCCGTATTGTAAGGCCATCTGTAATGCAGGAGGAATGTTCGTGAATATCGAAGCAGTTAACACCATCGACTTCGCCGCGCTCAAGGCGCGCCAAAAAGCGATGTGGATGTCCGGGGATTTTTCCCATTTCGCCACCTATATGGTCAGCGGAGAAGCAGAATTTCTGGCGTTCTGCAACATTCGGGCCGGTGTGCGTGTGCTGGATGTTGCCTGTGGTTCTGGTCAGACGGCGATCCCGCTGGCACGCCAGGGCAGCATCGTCACAGGGATTGATATTGCCAGCAACCTGATCGAGGCAGCACGGCAGCAGGCCCAGGCGGAACAGCTCGACATCCAGTTTGATGAAGGCGACGCGGAAGCCCTGCCCTATGATGACGCATCATTCGACGTCGTGTTGAGCGTCTACGGGGCCATGTTCGCGCCGCAGCCGGAAAAAGTCGCCGCAGAACTGGCGCGTGTCTGCCGTCCGGGCGGCCGCATCATCATGGCGAACTGGACGCCATCCGGTTTCATCGGGCAGATGTTCAAGACGACGGGTGCGCATGTCCCGCCACCTGCGGGCATCCCATCGCCGACACTGTGGGGCAGCGAAGCCGCTGTCAGCGAACGGCTTGGGCCATATACTGACAGCCTGGAGATGACACGCCGCTTGTTTGCCTTCGAGTATCCCTTTGGCCCAGAGGAAACGGTTGAATTCTTCCGCGAATTCTATGGCCCCACTAACCGCGCCTTCAGCAGCCTGGACGCCGAGAAGCAGATCGAACTGCGACGTGACCTGGAGCAGCTCTGGTCGCGGCACAACGCGTCGGTGAACGGCAGCACCTATGTCGAAGCGGAATACCTGGTCGTACAGGCTGTACGGAGTTCGTAAGCGCGGCAAACCGCGCCATGAAATGAACGATTTATACACGACGAGCTTTGTTGTGGACATCCATCTCAAAGCTCGACTGCGGGACGGAGAAGCGCAGCGGCTGGCAGAAACCGCGCTGGCCGCGCGCCCGCGCCACTGGATTCCAAACCTACCACTGCCAGGACTGCGTATGTGGCCTGCACTGCTCAGGTCACTGCTGCCCTGGCGGCTGCCTAACACTGCAATCAAACATTGAAATCGAACACTGACGATGAGGAACGAAATGTACAGGGCTATGCTCACCGAGCAATATATGACCGTGCTGAACCAGCGCAAACCTTCACAGGTGCGCCGCGTGGTTCTAGGACGGTTGGATGCTTCCATGACGAGTTTCATAAACCCAATTGAGCGCTGGCCGGACAAGAATCATATGCCGCGCACACTGGCCTATGCCTGGACACACTACCCAGACTGCCATGAACTGATCGCGCCCATGCACGGGTTCGCAGCGCACGATCTGCGCGTTGAACTCAACCGGGGACATGTCATCATTCTGCTGGCGCAGGATGAGGGTGAAGAAGCGACGACCCGGCGCGAATACTACTGCGAAGTGCCTATCCCACCGGATGCTGATGGGAACGCAGCCGATGTCGAGATCGCCAGCGATTTCGTGACCGTGCGGCTGGCGCGCAGGAAAACGCTGTGGGCAATGGCGCTTGCCACAACTCGCCGCCTGATCGATGATATCGCGCTGCTGGACAAGCTCAGGTGATGCGTGAGTGCCAGACCAGGGCTGTCACGCTCGCGGCTCTCAATGGGTATGTACCGACGCCACCCGCTCGCCCCTATAATGGAGCGCATGGGGAATTGCTGTCTCAGATAGCAGATGGGAATCACATATGGAACATCTTCTCAACGCGGTGGCAGAGCGCGCCAGCCGTTACCTGAACACCCTCGACGGTCGGAGCGTTGCGCCCACGCCGGACGCGGTACAGCGGCTCTCACAACTGGACGAACCCTTGCCAGACCACCCAACTGACGCTGAAGCTGTCCTTGCGCTGCTGGACGAGGTTGGTTCTCCGGCGACGATGGCAACAGCAGGTTCGCGTTTCTTCGGCTTTGTCGTTGGCGGCTCGCTGCCGGCGGCGCTGGCAGCGAACTGGCTGGCCGGGGCGTGGGATCAGAACGCGGGGCTGGCCGTACTCTCGCCGATTGCGGCCAAACTGGAACTGGTCGCCATGCGCTGGCTGCTCGATGTGCTGGGACTACCCGCTGGCTGCGGCGCGGGTTTTGTCACCTGCGCGACACAAGCCAACTTTGCTGGGTTGGCAGCGGCACGTCACGCGCTGCTCGACCGCCAGGGCTGGAATGTCGAGGCGCAGGGCTTGTTTGGAGCGCCGCCGATCACGGTCGTGGTAGGCGACGAGGTGCATGTCAGCGTCCTCAAGGCGCTCACGATGCTCGGTATGGGGCGCGAGCGTGTTGTGCGCGTCCCGGTCGATGGGCAGGGACGGATGCGCGCCGATGCGCTGCCGCCGCTGGACAGCCATACCATCGTCTGTATTCAGGCGGGCAACGTCAACACCGGGGCCATCGATCCCGCCAGCGAGATCATCGCGCAGGCAAAGGCAGCGGGAGCCTGGGTGCATGTGGATGGCGCGTTCGGCTTGTGGGCGGCGGCTGCGCCTGAACGCGCCGATCTCGTGGACGGCGTAGGCGGCGCGGACTCGTGGGCGACCGACGCGCACAAGTGGCTGAACGTACCATATGACAGCGGCATCGTCTTCGTGCGCGAGCCACAGCACCTACACGCAGCGATGGCGGTCAACGCGGCCTACCTCGTCGGCAGCGAGACGCGCGATCCTACGCATTACACGCCCGATTTCTCGCGGCGGGCGCGCGGCGTAGAAGTGTGGGCAGCGCTGCGCTCATTGGGGCGTGAAGGATTGGCTGACCTGATCGAACGCACCTGCCGTCAGGCAGCACGCTTCGCCGAGGGGCTGCGCAATGCCGGTTATGACGTGCTGAACGATGTGGTTCTCAACCAGGTGCTGGTGTCATTCGGCGATGCCGAGACGACCCGGCGGGTGATCGCGGCCATCCAGCAGGACGGCACGTGTTGGGCGGGTGGCACCGTCTGGCAAGGCCAAACGGCGCTGCGCATCAGCGTATCCTCATGGGCGACGACGGACGCGGATGTAGAGCAAAGCCTCGCCGCAATGATCCGAGCAGCCGAGAGCGTCGGAGCAACAGCGAAACCAGTGCTTCCGGCGTAGCGTGATTTGGCAGATCGCTCTGCCATGAGCAACCTATAAAAAAGAGGCACATCGTGGTGATGCGCCTCTCTTTTGTGTAATCAGGGTGTGACGCGGACTTACGGCAGTAGCTCAAAATGGGCTGCTTGTGCGGGTCTGAAAATCATGAAGTCACGTCGATCAAACGTGCAAATACGATTGATATGCATTCGTTCGGCAAGCGCCATGATACAACAATCTACAAAATCCAGGCGCGCATCAATATAGATTGACATGATCTCGCGAGCACGAGCAATATCGGTTCGACTTAATGGTTGTAGGGTAGCTTCCGACAAGATGAGCCGATCCATAAAAGCCAGAACCGCTGGTATGCCGCCCTCACGACGAATCAGAAATGCAGCTTCTGGCAGCACGACTTCTGGCAGCAGGAGATCATCCTCGTTCTGATTGACAAACTGTACTGATTGTGCGTGATACTGATCTTTGCGGCTGTTCAGTGCAACGAGAAAGCTCGTATCAACCAGTATCTCAGCCATCGTTGTCAGGCTTTTCACTGCCGCTGCTCAGATAATCAGCAAATTCCGCATCCAGGATTTCACGGCTGCGAGCAGCCAAATCCGGCGAAAACGCATCCCATACGGGCGATGCATCTCCATCAGCCATCTGCGCCATGCTGCGTGCCCAGTATTTGCGGCGGGAAGGCACATACTGGTCGAGCATCTCCGCCAGCAAATCATTCAGCCCGCGCTGCTGCTCCCGCGCAAGTGTTTCCAGGCGTTCAATAAGATGCTGTTCAATTGGAATATCGGCCATATTTCACCTCCTTGTACGTTATTGTAATGCATTCATGACACTAGAGCAGCAGACGAAAAAAAGAGGCCCATCGTGGTGATGCGCCTCTCTTTTGTGTAATCAGGGTGTGACGCGGGCTAGGCCTGCATCTCCGGCTCGGGCTGTTCCTCGCCTTCCTCGGCAGGTTCCAGCAGCAGAGTGTCGTCCGGGTTGACACCCAGGCGCACCAGGCTGGCAAGCGAGAACTTGCCCGAGAGGATGCCGTCGGAGAGCGCATCCTCGACCTCGTTCTGGATCAGGCGGCGCAGCGGGCGCGCCCCGAACTCCACATCATAGCCCTTCTCCGCCAGCCACTCACGCGCCGGTTCGGTTACATCGAGCGAGATGGCGTGTTCGACCAGGCGATCCATCACCTTGCGCAGTTCCAGATCGACAATCTGCTTGATCTCCTCGCGCGTCAGGGCGCGGAAGACCACCGACGCATCGACGCGGTTGAGGAATTCCGGGCGGAAGGCACGGCGGAGCTGTTCCATGACATTCTTGCGCATCTCTTCGTAGAAGAACTGGTCTTCCTGCTGCTGATCGCGCGGCATATCGAAGCCCAGGCTGGGTGCGCGCTTGATGGTGTCCGCGCCGACATTGCTGGTCATGATGATGATGGCGTTGCGGAAGCTGACCGTGCGTCCACGCGCGTCGGTGAGCTGACCTTCTTCCATGATCTGCAGCAGCATGTTGAAGGCTTCGGGATGCGCCTTCTCAATTTCGTCAAAGACGACAATGCTGTACGGACGGCGACGAATCGATTCGGTCAACTGCCCGGCATCCTCGTAGCCCACATAGCCGGGGGGCGCACCCACTAGGCGGGCGACCGAGTGGCGCTCCATGAATTCGCTCATGTCGAGCTGCACCAGCGCTTCTTCGCTGCCAAAGAGGAATTCCGCCAGCGTCTTGGTCAGTTCAGACTTGCCCACGCCCGTCGGGCCGAGGAACATGAACGAACCAATCGGACGACGCGGATCCTTCAAGCCGGCACGGGCGCGGCGCACCGCTTTGCTGATCGCCTCGATGGCCTCGTGCTGGCCGACGATGCGTTTGTGCAGCGCGGCCTCCATCTGCATCAGGCGCTCGCTCTCTTCGCCAGCGATGCGCATGACCGGAATGCCCGTCCACATCGAGACGACTTCGGCAACATCCTCGGCCATCAAGCGCGGCTGGTTGGTCTGGGAATTCCAGTTGGCCTTCAGGTCGTTCAGCATTTCCGCCAGGTTGTCGCGGTGCTGGCGCAGTTGAACTATTTCGTCGCTGTTCGGGTCTTCCTTCTCCAGCATCTCCAGGTCTTCCTGGAGGGTTTCGAGTTCGCGCTGCGCCTTGCGAACCTGCGCCGCTTCGGGACTCTTGTACATACGCAGACGCGCCGCGCCTTCGTCGATCAGGTCGATGGCCTTGTCCGGCAGGAAGCGATCCGGCACGTAACGCGCGGAGAGGTTAGCCGCCGCCTCAATGGCTTCGTCGGTGATCTCGACGCTGTGATGTTCCTGATAGGGAACCTTGATGCCCTGGAGGATTTCGATAGTCTCTTCGACCGTCGGCTCATCCACGATGATCTGTTGGAAACGGCGTTCCAGCGCGGGATCGCTCTCGATGTGCTTGCGATACTCGTCCAGCGTGGTCGCGCCGATGCATTGCAGTTCACCGCGCGAAAGGGCTGGCTTGAGGATATTGGCCGCGTCCACGCTGCTGCCCGCGCTGCCCGCGCCGACCAGCATGTGGACTTCGTCAATGAACAGGATGCTGTCCGAAGACTTGAGTTCTTCAATCACCCGTTTGAGGCGTTCTTCGAACTGACCGCGATACATCGTGCCCGCCACCAGCGAACCGACATCCAGTTGCAGCACGCGTTTGCCTTGCAGCGACTTGGGCGTTTCCTGGTTGACAATACGCTGCGCCAGACCCTCCACGATGGCGGTTTTGCCGACGCCCGGCTCACCGATCAACGCAGGGTTATTCTTGCGGCGGCGGCTCAAAATCTGAATCACGCGCTCAATCTCGGTCTCGCGCCCGACCACCGGGTCGAGTTTGCCGTCCTGCGCCAAAGCGGTCAGGTCGGTCGCCAACTGATCGACGAGCGGCGTCTTGGTCGATTTCTCGCTCTGACGCTGCGGACGCTGTGACTGCTGCTGTTCAGGCGCTTGCGACTGCACCGGGCTTTCCTGAAGAACGCTGCGCGTCTTGCGGCGCACTTCCTCTGGACTGATGCCCAGTCGCTTGAGCACATCAATCGCCACGCCGTCGGACTGGCGCACCAGACCCAACAGCAGGTGTTCTGTGCCAATGTAGTGATGCCCCATCCGGCGCGCTTCGTCCACTGCAAGTTCCAGGACGCGCTTCGTACCGGGCGAGAGATCAAGCGTCGAACTGGGGATACGGGTACTGGCGCGAGTGAGTTCCTCGACCAGATCTTCGACGCGGCGCTGTTCCAGCCCCAGGTCGCGCAGCACGCGCCCGGCGACACCGCCCTCTTCCCGCATCAAGCCCAACAGCAAGTGTTCAGTGCCGATGTAATTGTGGCGAAGGCGCTCGGCCTCCTCCTGAGCCAGGCTAAGCACACGGCGTGCCCGCTGGGTAAAACGCTCCATTTTGTTATTCGGCACGATCTCTACCTCCGTCGCCTGTGGCCGACGCCGGCCACTCTAGTTTCCCAACATCGTTATACGTCGTTGCCCTAAATCCTACGTAAAATTCTACCAACGATAGCGCATTGCGCCAAGTTGAAGACCTTACGAGTGTATCAACTATGCGTTAGAAATCACCTTACAATGCATGAGAAAATGCGCTTGGGTGTTCCAGAATTCAAACTCATGCCATTTCCAAACCATCAACCGTCTCCTCAACCAGCGCGACAAGTTCGCCCAGCGTCGTCGCATCGGTGGCGAAAGACCCGCCTGCCGCCGTGAACAGTTCCCGCAGAGACCGAGTCGCGCCCAGTGACAGTCCGTGACGGTACTGCTGCACTGCCGCCGCCTGGTCTTGCAGGGCATTGCGCCAGATTTGCACCGCGCCCACCTGTGCCAGACCGTAATCGACGTAGTAAAAGGGCGAGTCGAAAATATGCACCTTGCGCTGCCAGCCCGTCACGCGCAAATCATCCAGTCCGCTCCAATCGACGCCGCGCATGAAGCGATCCCACAGCGCGCCCCAGGCCGCGTCACACTGCTTCGGGTCGGCTGCCGCGTCGGCGTGGGTATAAGCCCAATGCTGGAAGCCGTCGACCACCGCCATGTACGGCCAGAACAACACGAGGTTTTCCAGGTGCTGCACGCGGGCACGCGCGGCATCCGCTGCCGAGTAGAAGCCCCCCTCGTGTTCGCTGAGGTACGGCGCGGCCAGCAGCTCCATGGACATCGAGGCGACTTCCGCGATCTCATTACCGAATTCCAGGTGCTGCGCGTAAGGCAGGCGAGAACTTTCGAAGCAGTGGAAGGCGTGCCCGCCTTCGTGCAGCAGCGTTTGCACATCGTCGTGCAGGCCAACCGCATTCATGAAGATGAACGGGCGTTTGGCGGTACGGAAATCAATCTGATAGCCACCCGGCGCTTTGCCCTTGCGGTTATCCAGATCGAGCAGTCCCTCGCGGCGCATGATTGTGAAGTAGTCACCAAGCTGCGGATCAACGCGCTTGAAGATGGCCTCGCACTTGCTTTCCAGGTCTTCGACCGCGCTGAAGGGCTTGAGCGCGGGCCGTCCGAACGGGTCAACATCCAGATCCCACGGGCGCAGCGTTTCGACGCCCAATCGCGCCCGCCGCCGTTCGTAGATACGCTCTGCTGCCGGGACGACGACCTGCTCAATCGCATCACCGAAGTCGAGACAGTCCTGCGGCGTGTAATCGAAGCGCTTCATCGCTTTCCAGCGGAAGTCGCGGTAGGTGGCACAGTCAGCGTTGGCGGCGATACGCAGCCGCAGCGCCAGAAACTGCCGCCACAGGTCGTTCAGCCGTTCGCGGTCGGCCAACTGTCGTCCCAGCGCCAGCCGCCACGCACGTTCACGCTCGGCGCGGTCATGATGCAGGTACAGTGGGCGCATCTGCGGGATGGTACGTTCCTCACCTTCCCACTCCACAGTTTGCGCGCCGATGACCTGGTTGAACTCGTTGGCGAGCTTCTCCTCCTGCGTGAAGAGCGGAATGTTGACCTCGCGGAACAGCGCGGCATCAGTACGCAGGTCGCGCAGCGCAATGTCGAAGTTTTCCGGTTCGAGCTGGCTCGCCAGCAGTTTTTCGCGCAGACGCTGCTCGGCCATCTCGGCAGGTTCTTCGATATGCTCCAGGTAGTGGTGGAAGCGCGACTCGACATCCTGGTCGGTGGTATTGAGTGTAGTCGCAACGAACAGACGGGCATGGCCTTCGTTGATCAGGTTTTGCAGCCGCGTCCAGTCCGCCAGCCAGACATTGACCGACGCGGCATTAAGCGGGCGGGCGGCCAGTTCGTTATAGAACGGCTCGATCTGCGCCCATTGCCAGGTGATAAATGTCGCGCTGTCATGCGGCAGGGTGTCAAACAGGGTCATAAAAGGTAGTCCTTTAGAGTGTCACAGATACTTTGGAAGCGAACAATTGATAGGAATAAACGTCGATACCAATGTGCAGGCAGGAGATGTGCGGCGATGATAAACATGCATAGGATTGATTATACAGCACCCGGATGATCCAAAGGACTGCTGTGGCGCTATCGGTGGATAAGTGCAGCCCAGGAATGCGGTTTCATCATCGATCCGGAAACAAGCCCTTAGCCGCGCAAACGAGCATCCCGCTAACGACTAAAGGCTATCGATGACCAGCTTAGATCAGCTCCATCGAGAGGAAGTAGCTCACGCTGCGGTTCTGATAGTAGTACACGCGGTACTGCACATTCGACAGGATGTAGTTGCCCTGGAAACGCGCACGCCGCAGCAGCGCCACGCGCTGGTAACGCCGAATCATGCCCGTGCCGATGATCTGGCGTAGGTAGTGGTAGCTCACGCCGCCCGTGCTGAAGGTCGCATCCGCGTCAATCTCGAAGTAGCCTTCGACGCTCAGCACCTGCCCCCGCCCGGGTGATGCCTTGCGGAACAGCTCGACAATCAGCCAAATCCCCAGGATGGGCACGACAATGGCAGTGAAGATGATGCTCTCGCGCGGAATCGCCATCGTGAACTGTGACAGCAGCGGCAGCGCGATGGCGATCAGGATGAACAGCAGCAGAAACCGCACCTTGCTGCGCGCCAGCCCTTTCATCGCCTCGGCTTGACGCTCGGTGATGTGCCCGCTGCGGTTGGCCGCCAGATCATTCTCATCGAAGCCATGCGCCTGCATCAGTTGGGCGAAGTGTGCTTGTGGCGAGGCCGTCGGGTCGAAGGTTTCGACGCTGATGAACGGAACCATTCGGCTCATGCTGTTTTACCCCCTGAGATAGTCTTACTACACATTCTAGGACTGTCTGTATGTTAGGGGTGTATCGAAATTGTCCGAGGATTAAGCTGACTATAAATAACTTCTATAGGCTGTTAAACAACGTCAATACTACTTGAAGCCGCCCGGCGTCCCACGTCCGGGCGACTTTTGCTCTATAATCACCATGTGATCGGTTCATGAGCATGAGGACTGCACGGTGGCATCTGTCGCACATATCATCCGCCGCAGACGGGCACGGCGCGCGCGCTTGGTCGAACGAAAAGCACGCGGGCAGGTTCGTTTATACCTGCTGCTGGCGCTGCTCGTGCTGCTGGTCGGCATTCCGGCGGGTGTCACGGTTGGCGGCGCGGCGCTGACCTACGGGGCGGCTGTGCGCGACCTGCCTGCACCGGAAGACAGCCTGGCTGCCGCGCCCACTCTGGGCAGCACCGAACTCTACGACCGGGGCGGCACAACGCTGCTGCTCGTCGATCAAGCCGATAGTGAACGGGCGTGGCTCTCGCTGCAAGAACTGCCGCCCTACCTGGTCGAAGCCACGCTGCTGAGCGAAGATCCCGACTTCCGCACGACTGCCCGCTTTGACCTGCTGGGTACATTCTCGCGCCTGTGGGAGAATCT
>JAEUQX010000251.1 GCA_016788625.1 Anaerolineae bacterium | reverse complement strand
TTCCGTCGAAGGAGAGCTATGTCCGAGAATGTTTTTGACCGCGAATGGCGCGAGTGTCTGGAAGCGCACTACATGCACGTCGTCCGCACAGATGATCGTGTGACGCTGCCATCGCTGACTTATGTCATGCACCAGGCAGGCTTTGACGACGCGCAGTTGGCGGAACTGCGCGTTCGTGCGACCATGCATGTCGATGATGTGGGCGCGGACTTCGTGCCGGATATGAATGTGCTGGAGGCTGCTCCACAGGGTGGGGAGGCGCGGGTCTTCGCGGTACCCGATGGTCTTCCTTTAACCGGAGACGAACCGAATTCACCACAGAGGGGAGATGGAGAACAGGCGACAGTTGTGGAACTCGTGCCTGAAGATGGGCTTGATAGCGAGATGGCGCTGAGTGAGGAACTGGTTGAACCCATCCCATCTGAGGACGAACTGCTGCACGAAGCTGAAGCCGAAGGCATCGAAGAAGATGAAGCCCCACCGGATGACCCGGACGCGCCGCAGCAGTTAAGTCTATTTTGAGCAGCATGACAAATGAGTGATGAACACTTCATGCGGCTGGCGCTGGATGAGGCGCTCAAGGCGCTCGAAACCAGCGACGTGCCCATCGGCGCAGTCGCTGTGCGCGATGGTGTGGTCATCGGACGTGGGTACAACCGCCGCGAGTGCGACCAGGACCCGACCGCCCATGCCGAGATGATCGCTATCCGGCAGGCGGCGGCTGTCGTCGGCCATTGGCGGCTGGAAGGTGTTACGCTCTACTGCACGCTGGAACCGTGCGCGATGTGCGCCGGGGCGATGGTGCTGGCGCGCCTGCCCCGATTGGTCTACGCGACGACAGATCCCAAAGCGGGTGCTGGTGGCAGTGTGATGAACATCCTCCAGCACCCACAGCTTAATCACAAGGTTGAGGTGGCTTCTGGCCTGCTGGCGGACGAAGCTGCGCACTACATTCGCGCGTTCTTCGCCCAACTGCGCGCGGACGGCCAGCGGCACTAACGTTTCTGCTTCTGCCTGCCGCTGAAGAAACGCCCAACAGCGATCAACGCCACCGCGCCGATCAACGCCGTCACCAGCGAACCGAGTCCCAGGCCGATGTCCAGGTTGTCGCGGATGCCCAGCCCGTTGACGATCAACCCGCCAACGAACGCGCCAACGATGCCCAGGATCAGGTTGGGCAGGCAGCCGCCGTTACGTTCCCCCATGATCTGCCGCGCCAGACCGCCCGCGATGACGCCGATGATGATCCAGCCGATGCAGTTCAGTACCGAACCCATAATGCTCACCCTCCGTGTTGTAATATGCGGCAATTATGGCAGCGGAACGGTGTCCGCGCCACTCACCATTCTCTACGTATCTCAGGCGCGGTGGTTGCTAAAAACGGGTATTTTCGTAGCGGGGGACGTGCTGTATAATCCGCATATTGACCCGGAGAGGTGCCGGAGTGGTTGAACGGGTCCGTCTCGAAAATGGAAATAGCGCCTGGCGCTATCGAGGGTTCGAATCCCTCCCTCTCCGCTGACCCATAAACAGGCTCGACAAAGGCGCACACACTACGGTGCGCTCTTTTGATTCACGCGGCCAGCGTGCATCACGACCAACGTACCAGCCCTGTAACGAAGTTTTCATGAACCTTCACTACCCCTGATGATGCCTATGGATTAAGATGAAGGTGGGTCGTGGTTGGGCATAAGTGCGGAAAGCAGCATGAACAAACACATTCTGGTCGTTGAGGATGATGCTGACCTGGGCAAGATCGTGGTCGAAATCCTGCACTATTCCGGGTTTGAAGTCGAACATATCCGCGATGGCGCTGCCGCCCTGGAGCGCCTGCACACACAGATGCCTGATGTGCTGCTGCTTGATCTGCACCTGCCGACACTGTCTGGCGACAAGCTGCTCGAAATCATCCGCGCGGACGAGAAGCTGAAGGATCTGAAAGTCGTGGTGATGACCGCCGACAGCTACCTGGCCGAGTCGCTGGTGGGCAAGGCCGACCGCGTGTATATCAAGCCCCTCCGGATCGCTGCCTATGACGAAATCAAGCTGTGGCTCAACGTGCGCTGATTCGACGGATGCGGCGCGGCCTCACGCTCTGTGCCCAGGCCGTGCTGATGTTGATCCTGCTGCAATATTCCAGCCTGCTCCCCGGCATCCAATGGAACGCGGTCGCGCTGCTCGTCGGTGAGGCGCAGTTCGATTACGTCGGCTGGGAGCTGGGCGCGCTGGGCGTCAAGATCGACCAGACGCTCTACGGCCTGCACCCTTTCATGAGCGAAGATGATCGCAGCGCCTTTGTGCGCCGTTATATGGATGACCTGCGCACAGCACACAGCCTGGAAGGGCAGGTTAACGCTGTCTACGCCGACCCGCAGGTGAATGACCCCGCCGCTGCGTCCGCCGAACTGCGTGCCGAACGTGACGCGCTGCGGGCGGATTTGCGCGCGCGGCAGCCACTAGCCGAGTCCATCCTGGAAGGGCAGGTTGCGGCGGTACTAGTCGAGCAGGGCTTCGGTGTGCTGGGTCAGATTCTGCCGCCCGTCTCTGCGCACTTCACCGAAGTGCCCAATCTGCTGGTCGTCTCGCCGCGCGACGAAATTCGCTTTGACATCTCGATCAACCTCGACCCGCTGCCCATCGACCAGATCGATCCCCTGGAAGCGCGCATTGACCGCGAGCAGGATGTCTCGTCGCTGATCGTGCCGTTGGGGGGCATCGCGCTCTACCCGGCGATGGTGCTGGAAACAACCTCGATTCCCTACGCGCTCGATACCATCGCGCACGAGTGGCTGCATCACTACCTGTTCTTCTTCCCGCTCGGCCTGCAATACTTTAGCGGCGATAGCTTCGTGGGCGAGACGCGCGTGATCAACGAGACGACGGCGACACTGTTCGGCCAGGAGATGAGCCGACTCGTGCTGGCGCGTTACTACCCCGACCTGCTGCCGCCACCCGCCCCGCCGCCGTCATCTGACGCTGCGCCTGCCACCCCCGCTGAGCCGCCCGCTTTCGATTTTGGCGCGGAACTGGACGCGACACGCCGCACGGTGGATGCACTGTTGGCCGCCGGGCAGGTGGACGAGGCCGAGGCGTATATGGAAGAACGGCGCGCGCTGTTCGTGCAGAACGGCTACCTGATTCGCAAACTGAACCAGGCGTTTTTCGCCTTCTACGGCGGCTACCAGACCGGGCAGCCCGGCGCGGGCGGCAGCGACCCGATTGGCCCGGCGGTAAGGGCGTTGCGCGAGGCCAGCCCGTCGCTGCACGACTGGGTGGTGACGATGCGTGGCATCACGACGCGAGAGGGGTTATTGGCAGCGGTCGCGGCAGGCAGCACAGGGCGATGATCAATCGATTCTTGACCGCTACCGTGTGGGCACTGGTCGCACTTGTACTGTGCAGTTTGATCCCAGCACAAGCTCAGGAGCGCGCACACTCGTTCATATTCGGCGTGGATTTGTCCTACGTCAACGAGATGGAGGACTGCGGCGCGGTGTATCGTGAAAATGGTCAGCCACGCGATCCGTTCGCATTGTTTGCGGAACGCGGAGCGACTTTGGTGCGCGCGCGCTTGTGGCACAATCCTGTTTGGACGGACTACAGCACGCTCGACGATGTGAAGCGCACATTTTACCGCGCGCGTGATGCGGGCATGATCACGATGCTGGATATTCACTACTCGGATACCTGGGCGGACGCCGGCAGGCAGCAGATTCCAGCGGCATGGGAAGGGCTGAACATCGACCAGTTAGTGGATGCAGTTTACCAATACACATCTGACATACTGGCTGAACTCGCCGCAGAAGGACTGACTCCGGCGTTTGTGCAGATCGGCAACGAGACGAACGGCGGCATTCTCAAGCGTGGGGCGAGTCAGGATTGGGCGGGTGATGCGCGTCTTTTCAACGCCGGCATTCGCGCCGTGCGTGAGTTCAGCCGTGACATCAGGATTGTGCTGCATGTTGCACAACCGGAGCATACGCTGTGGTGGTTCACGCAGGTCGAGGCGGCGGGCGTGATTGATTTCGATGTGATCGGCGTGACGTATTATCCGCAGTGGAGTACGTTTTCCATCGCGGATATGGGCAGTCATGTAACGACCCTGCGTCAGCGTTTTGGCAAAGAGGTCATGATTCTTGAAACGGGCTATGGCTGGACACGAACGACGGCAGGTGATGCCGCCAATAACGTGCTGGATCAGGGGGTGCGCGGATACTCGTTCAGCCCGGAAGGTCAGCATCGTTTCCTGAATGACCTGACGCAAAGCCTGATCAGCAACGGCGCATTGGGTGTGATTTACTGGGAGCCTGCCTGGGTTTCGACGGGTTGTTCGACGCAGTGGGGACGGGGTTCACACTGGGAAAACGCGACTTTCTTCGATTTCCAGAATCAGAACGAAGTGTTTGAGGGGATCAACTTCCTGAACGATTCATACGCGATCCCTGTTGTTCTGGTGGACAGCGAAATCGAGACCGATTATGGCGATCCGTTGGTGCAGGATGCCGATGGCGACGTGCTGAACGGTGTTGCGGCACTGGATTTGCTCGAATTGTACACGCGCATGGACGATCGATGGTTGCATATCGCCTTCAGCGTTGCTGGCGATGTGGTGAAGCGCGAAGGGAGCTATCTGCTTTACATAGATGCAACAGGCGATACCGAAGGAGCGACTGCGGACGTTGATCAACGTCGGATCACCATCGCTGAGCCATATGAGCCGGAGTATCGTCTGGATATTACGATTCGCGAGGAGTCCGGCAGTTGCATTGGCGGCTATGGGTTCAGCGCGTGGACGGGCAGCGAATGGGAAGCCCGCACCTTTACTGGTGCGGGGGCGATCCGCTGCGGCGTGCCATCGGTGATCGAAGTGCAGATTCCGCTGGCGCTGTTAGGCAGTTCCCGATTAATGAACATGGCACTCGTCAGCGCGGATGGCGGGCAAGCCGGCAGCGCGAGTGATATTCTGGGCGCAGATTTCGACCTCGCCGCGTTTGAGCAAGGGCTGGTGCTGGAGCATTTCTTCACCGTTGCGCAATGAGGCGAACAGGAATTCAAGAGATCGAAACCGCTGTTCTACATTGAAACTCCTTCAGGCATGATCCTTGCTCGCCGGATGGTCCGGTCCACGCGTGCCTATGGCGACATCGGCCACTGAAGCACGTCCTTCTTCCACAATAGTCTGAATACTGACGAAAACATGCTCCCCCTGTTCAGTGCATGATTCATCCCTGCCTGCGTGGATGGGGTAGTGGCGATGTATCCGTCTGCCCTGATGCTCATCCCAAATACTTGACAGTCCTCCAAAAGCGCTTTACCATGATGGAAGCGCTTCCACAAGCGAGGGCCAAGGATCGATTAGGATTTGCAATGGCCAATCCAACAATCTACGATGTCGCCAAAATGGCTGGGGTCGGCGTCGGGACGGTATCACGCATTCTCAATAACAGCACTCGGGTTAGCCCTGAAACACAGGAAAAGGTGTTGGATGCTATCCGTGTGCTTGGTTTCCGCCGCAGTAAGGTCGCACGGCAGCTTTCGACCGGGATTCAGCATCGCAACATTGGCGCGATCATGCCGTTTATCACACCTCCTTCTTTTGTGGAGCGTCTACGCGGTATGCAAAAGGCGCTCAATGAGCAGGACAACGACTTCAATTTCATCCTTTACGATGTGAGCGAACCTGATAGGCAGCATGAGCAGTTACTTACGATTGTCGAGCAATCCGCCGTTGATGGCCTGCTGATTACAACCCTCAATTTTACGGACGAAGAACGTGACTTACTGAAACAGGCGGGTATCCCGTTTGTCTTGCTGAGCGATGTGTGTACAGGCGACACGAACTGCATTAGCCCCGACAATTTCCACGGCGGTTATTTGGCAACGCAACACCTGTTGAGCCTTGGACATCAACGTATTGCCTATTTGGGCGATGAGTTCCCCAATAACTATGGCATCCCAACCAGCGAGCTGCGTTATAAGGGGTATTTATCTGCCTTAGACGACCACGATATCTCTTTTAATTCGGACTATGTCTGTCTGGGTCAGCACGGCGAAGAAATCGCTTATCAACTGACTCAGCAACTGCTGAGTCTGCCTGAACCGCCGACAGCGATCTTTGCGATGTCCGATATTCAGGCAGTTGGCTGTATTCTGGCTATCCGTGAATCCGGGCTGCGCGTGCCAGAAGACATCTCTGTCATTGGTTTTGACGATGTGCAATTGAGCCGCTATATCGGGTTGACAACCGTTCGCCAGCACCTGGAGCAGGGTGGGTATCTGGGTATGCAGATTCTTATGGACATGATCATGACACCAGAACAGGTGACACCTCGTCAACTGCCTCCGTTGGAACTGATAGTGCGGGGCACAACACGGCAGCGCAGTTCGGTATAGGCGAACTATCTCTGTGTATCGCAGCGAACAACCAGAAATATGCCAGCTTCATGCGGCCTACATTCTGTGGACGCTATCGATTACAAAAAAGCTGTTTGATCGGAAAGGAGCCGCCTATCGAAGACATCACAAAACGAATCCAGGTGTTACCCAACTATCTGGATGTTTTATTTTGCACGATATAAGATGTAGGAGCTGTTAGCATGAAACGGTTAATTAGTTTCGCTCTGTCCATACTCGCCCTGTTGGCGCTGTTCGCCATGATGGCGCAGTCACCGAAGGCTGTCGCCCAGGACGCTGTTGATTGCGGAACCGAGCCAATAACGCTCAGAGGATATTTCGAAACTGGCTTCGATCTGCCCTTCCGCCTTGCTGAAGAGTTCACGAACCAGTATCCGAATGTCACGTGGGACATTAGCCAAGACCAGTTCACCAACCTGATCAACGCGACGCCACGACTGCTCTCTGGCGACAATCCACCGGATCTCATCCGCCTGCCGACGATGGTCTCGTTTGCCACGCAGGGTCTGCTCAAGAACCTGGACGATTATGCGGCGGCTTTCGGCTGGAACGACTGGCCCGTTCCTCAGCTCAATCAGAATCGTGTTGCGGAGGATGGCACACGCGGTTCTGGCTCGCTGTATGCCATGGGCCTCAACTACAGCCTGACTGGTATCTTCTACAATCGAGAGCTGGCCGCCCAGATCGGCATGACTGAAGCGCCGGCAAGACTCGCCGAATTTGAAGAACTGCTCGCCGCAGCCAAGGAAGCTGGACTGCTCCCGATCATGCAGTGGGGCAGCGCTCGAAGCGGCATGGGGTTGGCCTTCCCGCTGCAGGCGCTCATGGCGTCAGTTGGCTCTGTGGATCCGATCAACGATTGGATCTTCCAGAAACCCGGCGCGACCATCGACACACCGGAGAATCTCGTCGCTGCTCAACATCTGGCGGATTGGATCAACAACGGTTACTTCCCGGAAGACATCAACGCAATTGAATACACCGATGCCAATGCCCGTTTTGGACAGGGTGAGGGTGTCTTCATCTTCAACGGTGACTGGCAGAATGCAGGTTATGATACCGACATGCCTGGCAACGTTGGTTTCTTCCTCATGCCACCGGCTGAGGAGGGGGGATCCCCGGCAGGTATGTCAGCTCCGCTGACCTTCGGTATCGCCGCCAATGCGGTCAATGCGGATTGTGCCGCGTTCTTCCTCAACTGGGTAGCTTCGAACGAAACCGCTCGTCAGATTGGTGTCGATGTCGGTGGATCGAACCCGGGCGGCCCGTCAGGACTGCCGATGCCCGCAGTCGCGGAAGGTTCGATCACCAACGAGACGCTCGCCGCTGGTTTCGTGGTCGGTGAGGCAGGAACATCGATGGACTTTATCGCCAACGCGACCAGCGCGATTTTCGCCCAAGGCTGGACACCCGAACTTCAGAAGATGGTCGGTGGTCGGCAGGATGCGGCTGGTCTTCTCCAGGCAGTCCAAGCGGAATACGAGCGTCAGCTCTCTGAATAATGGTGCGGGTCGCAGGACGATGCCTGTGCCTGCCAGATTGACTATGACAATGAAGACATCAGATAATCGTCCTGCGGCTCCCGCGTCTTCCCGGCAGACTACCCCAAACAAGGTGGCCCGCCGGGAAGCCATCATCGGTTGGCTATTCGTCCTGCCCGCCTTGGTGATGTATGCAGTGTTTGTGCTGCTTCCCCTCCTGATGAGCATTCAGTACTCGTTCTTTCGTTGGAACGGTATTGGTCCAATGACATGGGTGGGACTCGACAACTATTCACGGGTACTGGCAGATTCCGATCTGCTCGGAACCATCTTCAATTCACTCCGCCTGGTCGTATTTTTCAGCTTCATCCCGGTGTCGCTTGGACTCGTGGTCGCCAGTATCATGCACCGCACGGCGACTGGGCGATTTGGAGCGGTTGCGCGAACGGTTTTGTTCCTGCCGCAGGTCATCCCGCTTGTTGCAGCAGGTATCATCTGGGGGTGGCTGCTGGCGCTCCCTGGCCTGATTAACGAAGTTCTCAGGGCAATCGGACTCAGCGACGTTACCCGTGCCTGGCTTGGGGACTTTGACTGGGCGCTCCCTGCGGTCGGATTCATCGGGGTTTGGGTTCTGCTCGGATTCTGCACTGTCCTTCTCTGGACGGGGATGACAAAGCTCGATCCGGCGCTCTTCGAGTCCGCGCGGATTGACGGTGCGAGTTGGTTTACCGAGTTCACCAGGATTATCGTCCCGCTGCTGAGAAATGAGATTGGCGTGTGCCTCACGGTGACGGTGATTGCCGCGCTGGCTGCCTTTGATATCGTCTACGTTTCGACGGCGGGTGGTCCAGGCAACTCGACGGCTGTTCCAGGGATACAAATCTATGTTCTGGCGTTCACGGAGCAGCGGATTGGTCCGGCGTCGGCACTGGCAGTAATCCTGACGGCGTTGGTTCTGATCATTATCATTCCGTTCCAGCGCCTGAACCGGGAGGCAACGCAATGAGGATCGCCCGTACAGAGCTATATGCTGGACGGATGCTGCTTCTGGGACTCATGGCGATCACAATCCTGCCATTCATCAGTATTTTCGTGACTGCCCTGCATCCCTCCGGAACCCTACCCAGGGGGTTGGAATGGCCTGCCGACCCGCAATGGGGCAACTTCGTTGAGGCATTCAACGTCGCGAACATGACCGCCTTATTGGGTTCTAGTGGTTACATCGTGTTGGCAGTGGTTCCCGTGGCGCTGGTTATTTCAACTATGGCCGGGTTTGCTATCGGCCAACTGCGTATACCCGGTTCACGTATACTCCTCGGATTGTTCGTGTTTGGGTTGACGCTCCCATTCGGGGGAATTATTGTTCCGCTCTATTATTTAGAGCGTGCGTTGGGCATCTACAATACGCGCCTCGCGGTGGTGCTGCCCTTGATCGGATTGTACATGCCGTTTGCCGTATTCTGGATGCGCGCACATTTCGTCAATATGCCGATAGAAATCTCCGAGGCGGCGCGCGTCGATGGCGCGACAATCTGGGATTTGTTCTGGCGCATCCATCTCCCGCTCGCGCGAGCGCCGATGGCGTCATTGGGAATATTGATGTCTGTCTGGACTTGGAACCAGTTTCTTCTGGCGCTGGTGCTGGTCGAAGACCCAACCGAGCGCACTATGGCAGGTGCTCTAGGCGCCTTCCAGGGGCACTATGCTACGAATGTCCCGTTGTTGTGTGCTGGTACGATTCTGATTCTGCTTCCCACCTTGATCGTCTTTGTGCTGTTCCAGCGGCAGATTATTTCAGCCTTGCTGCAAGGGTCGGTCAAAGGCTGAACACGGGTTTGCAATGGCAGTGGGGCATTTTAACTGATGCATGACAGATTATAGTCGTGGATGAAGAGAGGCACGATCCCATCACGCGGGTCATCGCGTTTGGAGAAGGCCAGTAGCCTCCCAACAATCGCTGAAGGAGGTGCGGCGCCTCATCTCAATAGCTTCGCGCCGCTCCAATTTCGAGTTGGTCAGGCTTCCGTCCAATAACAAAAGCCATCAGGCGAATTGATCCCACAGCGACTCGTACCAGCCAACGGCTTCAGATTAGGTGGTGTGGTATACGACTTGCATCCCAAGAAAGTCACCAAAGTGGTGTGCCGCATCAGCAAAAGCAGCCTGTTCAACAGAGGTCAATGGAAGGAAGGGGGCGAGCTGAATGACAACAGTTTCTTTGGTGAATGTGCGTCGCCACCGGCCGATAACCTCACCTTTATATGCAAAAGATGAAATGAAGAATCGATCGGTCGGCAGCGGTTCATATCTCGGGTTAAGGAAGGCACTGCGATTTTTGTAGGCAACTGTGTATTCGTCGTACACGGGCAGCAGATAGCCCTGTGTGGGCAGCTCACTCACCGTGGGCATTGAACTTGAGAACCAGTACGTTTCCCCGTCAACTGCTGCTTGTCTGACTTGCGAACCGAGCAGCGCCAAACCCATTTTGACATCTGCAATCGTCAGCCCAGACCACCAGGCGAAATCTTTGATCGTAGCCGGTCCATGGCTCGTAAAGTACCGCAGGGTGAGTTCCACCAGTGCTTCGTCGCGGGTTAAGCGGCGTGCCTGTGGCGCACGTTCCGCGATCAATCCGTATGTATGTTGTTTGCCCCGCCGTGCGCCGCTGCACACAATCCCTTCCAATTCCGCATAATGAACAATATAGCCCAACCGCATTCCGTTGGTGGCATCAATGCCGTTCCGGACGAGGATGTTACCCAGTTCAGCTCGTGTCAGATGTTTGCCACCTTCAAGCGCTTTGGCGATCAGGTCTGCGCTGCGGTGGAGCAATACCTGGTCTAATTCAAGCTTACGGTACATGAACCCGTTCACCTGATGGACACGTGGCGCTGTCAGCTCAAGCAGCCAACGGATGTCCGTCGGCGTGACAAAATGCCAGGTTGGGCGCATCAAGTGCGTCCGCAGAATTTCCCCTTTGTTGAATGCTGCTTCGATAACTTCATCGGTGCTTGTCTGCATTCGCAGCCCAATCGCCCATTTCGCCAGCGCATATTCCTGTGCCTGAACGGCACCCAACCACGCGATGACTTCAGCCGGATGCTGGAAACGGGAATGCGAAATCTGTTGATTGTGAAGGCGCTGAACGGCGATAGACAACATGGCGAATTTCCCTCAATACGGTTCAAAACAGGACAATGGTGTAATGAAAAGCCATTTCCCAGTGCATATCATCCAGACAGCAGAGCTACACCATAAAATTGAGCAAATAGGGCGAAAAGCGGTATCGCCTTGAAGGCTGTTTTCAGAGCAGTTTGGCGAATTGCTCCAACTCCGAGACGGTTACCACCACTCCCTGTCGGGTCAGTATCGTCAGGTAATCCTCCACACTGTAGAGTGGGTTCCTGAGCCGTGCCCGCACTTTGCGAACCGCCACACAGAACTTGCCCGGGCAAGGCACAGATGACTTGCCAAAAAAAACGTCATCCATCGGCGTCTGCGTTCGCTCTAACGCAGCGCGATCCCGATGCGGTTCATGTCTGAGCACTGCCTCGATCCACTCATGGTGAATATCGACGGTTCATTTTGCCCGAAATAGGTCATCGACTGCAAACTGCAGCAGAGTATCCCGAATAGGCGCTGCATACAGCACATTGGCATCCAGCAGCGCCGTGAGTTGGCTCACGCTAGTCGTACCCTACCGCTTCGTGTTCACTTGGGGGGAGCTGTCGATAGGTCAACATGGGGCAATTGCCTCCAAGGTCTAAACTTCTACTGTCAGCTCATCATGCAGGTGAAACAAACGCAACAGATGTAATGATGTATTTCCTACGATTTTCTTGTGATTTCAGAAGTCGTAGCGATCTTATCTATCTTTTCAATAAATCTTCAATGCGAGATAATTCTCTTTTTGTGCTTTCCAGTTCAGTTTGGAAACCCCACTGCCTTGCTTGGTTGGCAGCTTGTTCTAAGCATATCTTTGCATCGTCAATCTTATTTTCTGCCGATGCCCACGCCGCGAGTACCCGTTGATAGAAGTATTCAAGACGCCTATTGTGAGGATCTGCAAGCAACTGCTCACGAATGAAATCAGTCTCTTGCATCGCTTCCTCCCAGTAATCTGCATGGAGCAGCGCTTCTGTCTCCTGATAGCGTGTGTAATCCGAATAAGGGACACGAATACGCAATTTTCTTGCGACCAGCGCGTTTTCCAAAGCTTTTTCTGTATTTCTCAGACTCAAATAATCAGCGCAAAGCTCTGTCGCGACAAGAAACCGAAAATAAGGCGATTTCAGCTCCATACCGAGTTGTAGTGCCTCTGAATGGGTATCCAAGGCTTTGTCAAATTTCCCCGCTTCACGTTCAACGTGACCCAACACGAGCAAATTGAAGAAAACCAGAGGTGGATGTCCTGCTGTTCGGGAATACAGGATACCGCGCTGGCATTGTGATTCGGCTAATTGGATTTCGCCTTGATCAAGGAATGCCAAGCCTAGATTGTAAGAGGCAGAAGCGATGCCCCAGTCATTTTGAGTAGTCTCGCTAAGACTAAGCGCCTCTTTAGCGTACTGAAAACCTTGTTCTGGAAAACCCTTTGACAGGAAACTGTTTGCTTTAATGGTCAGACAATCGACCTGCATCATGGGCTGGTGAAGACGTTCAAAAATGAGGAAAGCTTCATCTGCCCACACGATAACATCTGTCGAAGGGTCACCGCTCCATAGTTTGACATAAGCGATTGTATTGAGAATACGTCCGATCAGATCATCTCGTCCAAGTACTCGCGCAACATCAAGGGCAGTATTCGCGTGGTGCAGGGCGCTTTCAAGGCTGCCATGATAAAAGTACGTCTGGGCTAGATTCCAGTGAGTCTCTGCACGATAAAGTGAGTTGTCCGATTGCCCTGCCAGGTGAAGCGCCTGTCGCAACAAATTCAAGGCTTGTTCAAGTTCATAAGTGGATTGGGAGAGGCTAATCGCCATGCGATTGAGCGCAATGCATTCCATTTCCGGGTCAAGTCTCTTTTTTTCCCTGTCTACCATTGTCTGCGCTTGCTCTTTGAGTGTCTGGGATTGGGGTGAAGGTAGAACACCAAACTCATTAGACAACATCAGGCTAAGACTTTTATAGGACTGTAATGCGGCGATCCGATCCCCACCAGCCAAATAGAGCTGCATCTGGCGTTGATAAGCAGTTTCGTCAAACGGGTCAAAATCGATCCATTTTGTTGTGGTGTGCAATCCTTCGAAATACAGCCCTGTTTCTAACTGTAACTGAGATAAAGCATTGAAAACCCTTACTGCCTGCTGATGAAAAAATTCACGCTGCATCACTAACCAATTGTCAAAGTCTGATGCACCATCAACTGAAAAACCACTAAGAAAATCACCTCGAATATTTTCTACCGCTGCTCGAAAAACTGGAATGTAGGTTGATTGCCTGAGTTGTGGGCGTGACGCAGATTTGGCAGCATCCAGCAGAATCTCAGCATCTATCGATATATTGTCTCCGCGAACAAACAACACCGCATCACGCTCAATCTGAAATCTGTCAGGTGGAAGTGTGCGACGAAGATAGCCCAGAGTAGTTCGCAAGGATGTCTGTGCATGTTCTTGGTCGCTGTCCGGCCAGAACAAAGTCATCAGCCTATCACGAGCTATGCTTTTCCTCTCAATAACTGTGTATACCAATAATGCCAGCGTTTTTCGAGTTGGCAAGCTGAAGGGGGTTTGCTCAAGAAAGATTTGGGGGGTGCCAAGCAGCGAAAATGTGAACCTTTTCATATCACGTTTTTATCACGATGTCACTATAAGCTGGAAAAAGTTTCACCACTGTTCGATACATTAGAGCCAGAGTAAAGGAAAACTACAATGAATGCTGAAGCCAATCAAGTTCTCGTCCGCCGCTGGTACAATGATGTCCTGAGTAAAGGGCAAATTGATCTGATTGAGACCCTTTTTTCGCCTAATTATACACATCATGAGGAGATTGTTCCTGGTGGTTGGCCGCGAGGCGTTACGGGGGCGCAGGCGCTGGCGCATACCTATCGCACCGCATCAGCAGATATTCAATACACAATTGAAGATCAATTTGCTGCCGGGGACAAAGTCGTGACCCGTTGGTCAGCGAACGGCACTCATACGGGGGATTTCCTCGGCGCGCCTGGAAGTGGTCGCTCATATACCATCACAGGAATCAGCATCGAGCGGGTCGAGAACGGTAAAATCGTTGAGACATGGAGTAACTGGGATTTGATGGGACTGCTGGTACAAGTTGGACTCGCACCTGCAATGAATTGAAATGAAGTAGCCACTTTGTGAGGATTGTCTAGGCAGCGCTAGACAATGATCTGCTCAAGCCCGATTAGAACTAAGTCGGGCTTTTTCGTTTTTGAATAAAACATAAACAGGAATATACAGTCATTTTGTGTTGATATTTCTTGAAAATTTACTATGCCCTCACCTTAGCCTGATTTCTATTTCGCGCCTGGTTTGCGCCGTTGTTCCCATAGGCGCGTCAGCATACATCAAGCGTCTCCGCGAGCAGCAAAGAGTATGCAAATGTAACCTAGGGGTAGGGAGGGAACAAAAGAGCTGATGAGCCAAGGAAAGGCGCCGAGTAACCGCGAAGAGGCTGTGCTGGGGAGGTAGGATTCGAACCTACGAATGCCGGATCCAAAGTCCGGAGCCTTGCCGCTTGGCGACTCCCCACTATTGATAGGCATTATAGCAAAATCTGCGCGGCGGACAAAGACTCAGTTCAAAGCGCCGTCGCCCAG
>JAEUQX010000243.1 GCA_016788625.1 Anaerolineae bacterium | reverse complement strand
CTGATCTGGTTGCACCTGATCAGACCGACGGGCGGCTGGTCTTCGTGGGTCCCGGCATTAAGGCGATTGATTCGGCCAGCGGCGATGAAGTCACGCTGCCGGGCAGCTACGCGGCGGCAGCAGTGGCCGGGCGCATTGCATCGCTCGATCCACACGTCAGCCCGACCAACAAGACGATCAACGTCAACGGGTTGGAGACCAACTTCAACGGCACGCAGCTTGAGCAGTTGGTGACCAGGCGGGTGCTGGCGCTGGAAAGCCGGGCTGGCGCGGTTCGCATCGTGCGCGGCATCACCTCATCGACCAACACGGCCTGGGCGCAGGTCACCACGCGCCGCATCGTGGATTATGCGCGCATCGGCACACGCGCGGCGGCCAACCCGTTCATCGGCATGTTGAACAACACACGCGTGCGTCAGGCGCTCAAGGGCAGCATCAACAGCCTGCTGGCCGATATGGTCGAGCGCGAGATGCTGGTGAGCTATAAGCTGGACGTGACGGCCACCCGTGACGAGGAAATTCGCGGTATCGCGCGCGTGACGATGGTCGTGCGCCCGACCTTCAGCATCGATTACATCCGCGTCGTGATGTACCTGGAATAGGAGACAAAAGACGATGGCAAATACGAATGTGTTTCGCGGTTCGGATGCGACGATCACGCTGGCAGTGGCCGACGCCGCTACACCGGAAGGCAATATCGCCAACGCGACGATCAGCTTCTACCAGCTCAGCCCGGTAGGCCGCGCGACGGGCGTTGAGGTGTACGTGCATACCGATCTCCAGGAATATCACGAGATTGGCAGGCGGCATCCGTCGCAGCTTCACCCCGGCAATATTCACATCAGCGGCAAAGTGACGCGCGCCTACATCAACGGGGCGCTGCTGATCCTGCTGTTGGGGCAGGGCGCGGCGACCGAGCGCAGCAGTACGCCGTTTCCGCAGCCGAGCTTCAACATTCAACTGCAACTGCAAGACCCGGCTGTGCCCGGCGTGAGCAACACGCTGACGATTCACGGCGTGAAGTTTGATAACTGGGCGCTGGCGCTGCCGGAAGACGACTTCGTGATGGAGTCGGCCACTTTCAAGGCGCTGTTTGTGACAGTGGAAGACAAGCAGGAGCAGGAGGCCTAAGTGATGACCATGCTCACGGCGGAAACGCTGCTGGCAGGCGGCTCGCTGACGCACGAAGTCGATGTGCCCGCCACGCTGATCGAGGGCGGTGGGCGGGTTCTGCTGCGTCCGCTCACGGTCAGCGATTTGCAGCGCATCGGCAAGGCTGCGCGTGACGACGAGAGTCTATCCGCCGTGCTGATGATTCAGCACGCGCTCGTGGAGCCGAAGCTGAAGAGCGACGAGATCACGCAAATGCCCGCCGGGCTGGCGCGTTTCCTGGTCGAGCAGATCAACACGATCAGCGGCGTGGACATCCCGCGCAGCGCCTTGCAGGAACTGGTGCAGGCACCGTTGGCGCGGGCGTGCTTCGTTCTGGCGAAGGAATTCGGCTGGACGCCCGAAGAGGTCAGCGGGATGACCATCGGTCAAATCCTGCTGTATCTGGAGATGAGCAAGCAGGGCACTAGTCAGTAGCGGTTAGTCGATAGTCAATAGCTGGAAGACCGAAGATTTAACCGCAGGGGCACAGAGGAACACAGAAAAAGAAGAGGGCGGGTGTGTATTGTAGGGACGCGATACATCGCGTCCGCCAGATGAAGGTTCAGATATCGTTCTGGCAACGTGGACAAACAGGGCGGATGGACACAATGAGGTTTTGGGGCGAGAGGCCGAGGTTGGTTGTGGGGCGTGCGCCCGCTGCGTGGCGGCGGGGGCTGGTAGCGCGCTGCGCGTGGCTGAGCGATATGCCGCGCCTGGCCCGCTGGACACTGCCCCGTCCGCTCGACCTGCGTCTGAATCCTACCTCGCTGCTGGGTCCGGCGCTGCCCGCCCTGACGCAGGATGAACCTGTGACCGAACAACCACCCGCAGACACCGTGCGGGCACGCACTGTGAAGCCGGATGCCCCACGCCGTGTGACGTTCAGCGCACCCACTGTGGGTGTGCCGCAACCTGGAACACAACGCGCGGTTCAGCCAGTCGGAACGCGCGCGCCGTATGACCTGCTGCGCCGCGCTGCGGGCGATATATACCTGCCGCCGCGTACAGAACGCCGCATTGACCTGCCGCGACCAACGCCGAGTCATATCACCCCGCTGCCTGGGCTGGATGGAGATTGGGCGCAGGCAGCTTCCGAACGCGCGGCGCTGCTGTTGCAACCGGGAACATCCCGCGAGGCGATGGCCGACCAGCTACGTTGTGATGTGTTTGGTGAACGGGCGAGCTTGAAGTGGCTGCGCGCGCTGGCGCTGCCGGAACGGGCTGCCCCGCGCCGAAGCGAGCCGGAACAGCCGCCCGCCGAACATTTCCGTGCCCCGGAGGTAGAGATCACCCGTCCCGCGCCGCGCCTGGCTTCGCCGGAATTGGCCGAGGAGCAGAGCGCGCGAACACAGCCGACACGCACGCTGCCGGAGATCGACCCGCCGCTGGCGATGCCGTCGCTGCTCTCGCTACTGACCGCGCAGAAGCCCGATGAGCCAACGCGCCCGGTGGCTGCCGATACGGTGCGCGCGGGCGCTGCAGTCGAGAACGGCCTGCCCGGCGACGAGTTAGGCGATCTGGCCGCGAAGCTCAAGCGCATTCTCGATGAGGAAGCGCGGCGACACGGTATTGATGTATAGGGAATGACCCATGCGCCCGATGTTGGATGACCTGGAACTAACGCAGGTACAGGAGATCGCGCTTTACGAACAGCGCGTCCTGGCCGAACACAAACCGCCCGGCATGGAGGGCAGTCTGCTCCAGAACATGGGTAGGCGTCCAGGACGCCTGGCGCTGTGGGGCGTAGCGGCGGGCGACGACGTGCTGGACTTCGTCGAGACGCTTAACGAGAAGTTCAAAGCAGGCACACCGCTCCCGTTCATCGCGGACATCGTGACTGACAGCGCGATTGAGGAGATGGTGATTGACGACCTGCGCTGGCAGGAACTGGCGGGAAAACCGCTGCGCTACGCCTACGTGATGACGCTGCGCGAGTACATCGAACCTGTTGAACCCGCCGACACATCACTGTTGGACAGTGACATCCTCGGTGAAGCGCGCGGCCTGATTGAAGATGTGGCCGCCGGGTTGAACATCGGTGATGCCTTCGTGAGCGGGCTGGAACGTTTTGTAGAACCGTTGAGCAGCGCGCTGAATACGCTTCAGCATTTCAACATGGGGCATCGCTAGGGAAGCGAAGGAGTGAAACGTGGCCGGAGAAAACGAAGCGAGCAATCTGATCGCGGACTTGAGAACCGCGCTGACCGAGTTCAAGGGCTTCCTGGATGAAAACGTGCCCGTGATCAGACCGGCGATTAACGCGATTGCCAGCCTGATCCCGCAGATCAACGAGCTGCTGGACAAGCTGGTGGAACTGATGAACTCGCTCAAGGCAGAGGTGCAGCGCCTTGATGTAAGCAACATCCCGGGTTTGGATCAGGTGAGCGAATTCACCGGGCAGGTGACGACGCTGTTGGAGACGACCCGCGCGCTGCTGCCCGCCCAGGAGGGCGCGATTAACGAGGTGCTGTCCGTAGCAGGCGTCGTCGGTGGATTGCCGGAACTGAACGAGGCGAAGGCCGAAATCATCGCCCTGATTGATGCCATCAGCGCGCACCTCAACAGCCTGAAGAGCGGCGGGGGCAGCGGCGGCTCGCACGGTGGGAGCGGGCACGAGCATGGGTAAAAACGGAAGT
>JAEUQX010000219.1 GCA_016788625.1 Anaerolineae bacterium | reverse complement strand
GCGCACCTGCCCCTGTGATGCTGCTTCAATGCGATACAGGTTGGCGATCATCTGCATCGCCGCTTTTTGTGCCGTGTCGAAGTCCAGCGCGGGCAGCACGTATTCGACATTGGGGTCGAAGTGATGCACCATCTTCATGGCTTCTTCTTCGCTGATGAACACGGCGAAGAATCCTGCCGCCAGCCCACCCTCCCGCGCGCGCGGCAAGTCAACCTGCCTGCCGGGGACGCGCTCGAAAAAGGTGCTGATCGGCGCGTTGTGCGGCGGCGAGAAGGCCATCAGCGCGTCGTTGTGGCCGTCGATGATCGGGTAGCGTGGTACTGGTGTAGAAAACTGTGAGGTCATTTCATGCCCTGTAATTGATTCAGGCTGTTTTTAGGCGTCGCGCATTGGCGATTTCACCCTGATCAATCTGACGAATCTGATCAGGGTAGACGGATACTAGGGCGACGAAATCGCCGCTGAGGGTTACAAATTCAATCTCATAGCCTTTATGGTCAGCATAGATATGCACAATCATGCCGATGTCACCCACTTTGAGTTGATGTTCAGGTAGGTCTACGGTCAGCGCAACACGGTCGAGTTCTTGAATCATGACTACCTCACAAGGAGTAACCTCTGACTATAACAGGGTTTCTGCTGACATACCATCGATACGCGGTTGTCTATAGGCGTTAACATTTGCTTGACGGCATCGCTCAACGGGTCTAGGATGCTTGTGACGAGTTTTACGAGCAGCACAGCATGATTGAAGTCGAAAATCTCACCAAACACTACGGGCATCATACCGCTGTCGATGGCCTGACGTTCACCGCCGATGCGGGGGAGATCGTCGGGCTGCTGGGACCGAACGGCGCGGGCAAGACCACGACGATGCGGATGCTGACGGGCTTCATGCCGCCCACCAGCGGCAGCGCGCGCATCGCCGGGTTCGACATCTTCACGGACTCGCTGGAAGTGCGCAAGCGCGTTGGCTACCTGCCGGAGCGAGTGCCGCTCTATCCCGACATGACCGTCAAAGGCTATGTCACGTTCTGGGCGGAGCTACGCGGCGCGAAGCAACCCCGGCAGCAGGCCGAACGCGCGCTGGAGATGGTCAACCTGAGCGACCGCCGCAATACGCTCGTCCGCAACCTCTCGAAAGGGATGCGGCAGCGGCTCGGCCTGGCACAGGCGCTCGTGCATGACCCGCAGGTCGTCATCCTGGATGAGCCGACCATCGGCATTGACCCGCAGCAGGTCATCGAGGTGCGCGAGCGCGTGCGCGCCCTGCGGCAGCAGCATACCGTGCTGTTCAGCACCCATATCCTCTCGGAAGCGGAGCAGATCTGCGACCGCGTCGTGATCATCAACAAAGGCAAAATCGTGGCACAGGGCGCGCCCAACGCGCTGCGCCAGCAGCTTCAGCATGGTGTAAATCTGTATGTACAGATCAGCGGCGCAAACAGTGCGACCGCTGGCCGCCTGCTGAGTGACCTGCGCGGCGTGCAAAGCGTGGAAGCACAGGGCGACGGGTTCATCGTCCGGGCGCGGCAAGGTGCTGATGTGCGCGGCGATATTGCGCAGCGTGTGGTGCAGGCGGGTTATACCTTATTGGAGATGCGACCTGTGGCGATGACCCTGGAGGAAATTTTCCTGGATATTGTGGGTAAGGGGCAGGCGTCGTGACAGGGACGTGGACGATCTTTCGGCGCGAAGTCGGGCAATACTTCGCGCAGCCAACAGCTTATCTGGTTGCTTTCGGGATGCTGCTGCTGACCGGTCTGTATTTCAATGCCGATCTCGCTTTTTCGGTGACGGAGCGCATGGTCAATCCGGCGGTCATCCCGGAGTTCCTCTCGTTCATCCTGGTGTTCTTCGCGCCGCTGCTGACGATGCGACTGCTGGCGGAGGAAACGCGCGAGGGTACGCTGGAACTGCTGCTGACCGCGCCCGTCAGCGATACGCCGATTGTCGTGGGTAAGTTTCTGGGGGCGTGGTTTTACTATACGGTGCTGCTGGCACTGACGTTCGTCTATCAGTTCATCGTCATGCAGGTGACGAATGCTGACCTGGGGCACAGCCTGTGCGCCTACATTGGCATCTGGTTGTATGGCGGCGCAACGCTGGCCGTCGGGCTGTTGTTCTCCGCACTGACGGAAAACCAGGTGGTGGCGGCCTTCCTGGCGATGGCAACGCTGTTGTTCCTCTGGTTGGGCGATCTGGCTGGGCAAATCGTGGCGAACCTGGATCTGGCGCGTCTGATCCGCGAGCTGACGCTGGGCGGCCACTTCAGCAGTTCGTTCGCGGTGGGTATCGTGCGGGCGGAAGACATCGCGTATTACGCGGGCATGATCGCGATCATGCTGTTCATCAGCATCCGCGTTGTGGAAAGCAAACGGTGGCGTTGATGCGAAACGAAAATATCATCATCACACGCGGTCAGGTTGGGCAGTGGAGCAGCTTCGTCGGCGGGACGGCGCTGCTGATCGGCATCATCGGTTGGGTCTGGCAGGGCGGTACGACACCTGTGATCATCGCGGCGCTGGTCATCGGCGCTTTGGGCATTGCGTTATGGGCGCTGGTCACACCGGATGAGTTCCGCGGGTTCATCAGCGGGCGGCAGGTGCGTTATGGCACGACGGCGGTCTTTGGCACGCTGATGCTGATCGGCATCGTGGCGCTGGTCTATGTCGTGCTGGCGCGTGCCGTGCTGACGCTGGATATGACGGGTGACGGCCGCTTCACGCTCAGCGCTGAGACTCACCAGGTTCTACAGCGCATTCAGCGTCCGATTCAGCTAACCGGGTTTTATTCATCACGCGGGTTGGCGCTGCGGGAAGTCGATGATCAGTTTTTCCGGCAGTACGAGGTTGAGAGCGGCGGCATGGTGACGCGCAAATATATCAACCCGGAGGAAGACCCTGTTCTGGTTGACCGCTACGGCGTCAACAGCGATGGGCAGGTTTTCATCTCGTATCTGAATGCCGACGGCACGATTGACGAGCAGACATTGGCGCGGGTGCCCCGCAGCGGACGCCAGGAACGCGATGTGACGGAGGCCATCTCGCGCCTGCTGATCTCTGGCACGATTACGGTGTACTTCGAGCAGGGGCGCGGCGAACTTGACCCGACCGACACAACGCAGCAGGGACTCTCTGGCATTAACCTGGGCGTGCAGGAGAGCGGGTTGATCACACAGCCGCTCAATCTGGTCGAGATTGCCGCTGCCGGAGGGGATATACCTCAGGATGCTGGCGCGGTGATCTTCGCGCGGCCTACCAGCGACCTGACTCCTGCCGAAGTAGCGGTAATCGACCGTTATTTGCAGCGCGGCGGAACGCTGTTCATCATGACCGATCCGCTTTTCAACGAGGACCGCTTCCTGAAGGCGGATGGGCCGTTCAACCAGTTCCTGTGGACGAATTACGGTCTGCGCGCGCTGGACGCGGTGGTGGTAGACGCGGGGTCGAGTTTTCAGACGCCGCTCGATGTGCTCAGCGCGGCGATCTTCCCGGAAAACTCCATTGTGGCGCGCATGAACAGCGAGAACGCCCCGGCTTATTTTCGGCTGGCGCGGGCGCTGGAAGTGAGCGAGACGCCGCCCGCGAACGTGCCCAACGGACAGCTGATCCTGTCATCGGAACAGAGTTATGGCGAGACCGACCTGGCGACGCTGAGCCAGACCAGCACGTATCAGTATGATGAGGGCGCAGATATTCCAGGGCCGCTGACGAGTGCAGTATTTGCCTATCATCAGCAGACGGGCGCGAAGATTCTGATGGTGGGCGATGCCGATTTCGTGACCAACGGCTTGATCGGCTCTGGCGGCAATGCACTGCTGTTCACCGACGGGCTGTCGTGGCTGACCGGGCTGAGTGAGCAGGTCGAGTTCGCGCCGCAGGCGTTTGGCAGCAGTGTGCCGTTGATCTTCGTCAGTGGGCAAATGCTGGATGTGATCGCCTTCGTAACGGTGATCCTGCTGCCGGGTTTACTCCTGGTGATTGGCATCGTGGTTTGGCTGAGGCGGATGCGCGCATGAAACGACGTGGATTGGCTGCGATGATGGTTGTCCTGGTGGCGCTGGTGGTGGTCGCCGCGCTGCAAAGCCGGCCACAGCCTGCAGCGCTAGTGAGCGCTGCGGAGACTGTCGAACTGATCAAGTTCCTGGGGCTGGAGCTGGATGTCGCCGTGCTCGATATTGTCGCTGTGCGGGTGCGTAATCCCCAGACGAACGAAGGATTCAGCATCAGCCGGGACGCTGACGGCAACTGGACAGCGCCGGATAACCCGGACAAGACCCTGGATGTGGAAGCAGCCAGAAATATTGCCACCGCAGTTGTCACATTACAATATCGTGATACACTCAGCATCACCGATCAGACCAACCTGGCTGATTTTGGCTTCAACGCAAATGGCGGTATACTCTCGCTTGAAGTGCTGTTGAACGATCAAAGCAGCCATGTGATCGCGATAGGTCGAATTGCGCCGTCAGAAATCGGCTTCTATGGGCTGGTGGATGAGCGCGATGAAATCTTTCTTTTCGAGCGCGGGGCGGTCGACTATCTGCTGACGCAGTTGGTTAAGCCACCATTAACTTGACAAGCTTCACACCCGGCGTTAATGTATTCAGTACGCGGGCTGATGGTTGCTTCGTTTTGTCGTCTAAAGCAACCTCAACGTCCTATAACCACTGAATTTTTTACCGTCAACCTTGTATCTGTATAATTGAGTGAGGAAACCCTGCTGACGAAAAAGTTGCAGGGTCTGGTCAAATAACGTATGCTGATGGTCATGACGCACGAGAAACACGAGAAAAAAGAGCATCTGCGTGCTCAACTACTGAAGAAGGCTCAGGAACAGGGTATCATTACCTATGATGATATTCTTTCTGTGCTGCCGGAAGCCGAACGCGATATAGGGCTTTTGGATGATATCATGGATGGACTGGTAGACGCTGGGTTCGATGTTGTTCCAAGCACACAGCTCGAAGGCCGTGTGGGCGATGACGCGCGCGTTGATCCGGTTGAAGACCTGGTTGACGCGGAAGATGACGAGTTCGACCTGAGCAGCTTCGAGTGGGATGATGACCTGACCGACGACGCGGGCTACCAGCAGGCGCTGGATACCGACGACGTGGTGGGTCTGTACCTCAAGGAAGCTGGCCGTGTGCCGCTGCTAACTGCCGAAGAGGAAGTATCGCTGGCAAAGCGCATGGAAGCGGCGGAACTGGCGCGTGACCAGATCGAAACGTATGGTAACCAACTGGACAGCGACGCCATCTACGACCTGCGCGATCTGGTGCTGGATGGCGAAGCGGCACAGGAGCACCTCGTGCGCGCCAATGCGCGTCTGGTGATCAGCGTCGCCAAGAAGTATATCGGGCGCGGCGTGCCATTCCTGGATCTGATTCAGGAAGGCAACATCGGCTTGATTCGCGCGACCAACAAGTTTGAGTATCAGCGCGGGCACAAGTTCAGCACCTATGCGACCTGGTGGATTCGTCAGGCCGTCAGCCGTGCCGTCGCTGATCAGGGGCGCACGATCCGCGTCCCAGTGCATATGGGCGATCAGTTGAATCGGATGCGCCGCATCCAGCTTAATTTGATTCAGGAACTTGGCCGCGAACCCTCGATTGAGGAACTGGCCGAGGGTATGGAGACCACACCGGACAAGATCGAGAATCTGTTGGAGATCGCGCGTCATCCGGTCAGCCTGGAAACGCCGATTGACGACGAGGGCGACTCGACCTTTGGCGACTTCGTAGAGGACGTGACCAGCCCCGCGCCGACGGAAGAAGTGGCGACGCACCTGCTGCACGAACAGCTTGAGAAGGCGCTCAACCGCCTGCCACCGCGTGAAGCGCAAATTCTGCGGCTGCGTTACGGACTCGAAGATGGCCGCGTGTATACACTGGAAGAAGTGGGTCAGACGATTGGCGTGACGCGCGAACGGGTGCGCCAGCTTGAAGCCCAGGCGCTCAACCGCCTGCGGCAGTCGTCAGCGCACGTCATTCTGCGCGATTATCTCTACGAGGAGTAACGAGCGTGCCCGCAAAAGGCTCGCGAGGTCCTTGGCTGTGGCCGTTGGCGCTGACTGTCATCGGCATCCTGCTGCTGCTGAACAATTTTCTGCTGATGGGCAGTTTTAACGTGACGCGCCTGTGGCCGCTGCTGCTGGTGGCGGCAGGTGCGGCACTCCTGCTGCGCGGCGATTGGCTGCCCAACAACGAGGCCAAGACGTTTGGCATTACGCGCGGTAGTGTCGAGTCTGCCACCGTCGAGATTCATGCTGGCGAGATTGATGTGCAGATGCGGGCATTGCAGCAGGAAGGCCGTCTGATCGCCGGGCAGTACGCGCTGGGCTGTCGCCCGGCGATGCGTGTGGACGATACGCATGCTACGCTCAGGATGGAACGCGCGGCCACCCCCTGGCTGTCGTTCGCTGATTGGGAACTGGGACTCGCGCGCGATTTACCCTGGCAGGTGTTGATCAGCACGCACCTGGGGCAGGTGAATGTCGATCTGTCCAATATCATTATTCAGGATGCGACCATCGCCACAGGCATCGGGGACATCCGGTTGGTTTGCCCGCCGGAAGCGTTCGGTGCGCTGCGGCTGCAATCCGCGCTGGGCAATATTCACATCATCACCCCTGTTGGCTATCGCGTGCAGATCACGGCGACAAGCGGGCGCTTGTTCCGCGTTCACGCCGACGAACTGCGCTACGAGACCTTCGAGGGTGGGATCTATCTGGCACGCGAGGCCGACCCTAACGCGCCGCTGGTCGAGGTCAGCATTCGCGGCACATTTGGCGACGCCTATCTCACCTAACGAGCAGTCTATCATGGTTACATCCTCTGGCCTTCGGATTCGCGATGGACAGGAAAGTGATATTCCGCGCTGCCTGGAACTCGATCATCAGTACGAAACGGATTTTGTCTGGCAGATGTCCGTGAATGAAGAGCATGGGCGATGGCAGGTGAACTTCAGTCCGCAGCGGCTGCCGCGCACCCTGGAAGTCGCCTATGCCGCCGACGAAGCACGGATGCAGTTAGCGCTTCCGCCGGAACACGCTTTCCTGGTGGCCGTGACTAAGGACGGCGCGGAGACGCTGGGTTACCTGACGCTGCGCCAGGATGCGGCGCACGGCATTGGCTGGGTGCAGGATGTCGTTGTTTCGCGCCCCTATCGCAGACGGCGCATTGGCACACGGCTGCTCAACATCGCGCGGCAGTGGGCCAAAGAGCAGCACTTGCAGCAGTTGACCGTCGAAACAACGACACAGAATTACCCGGCCATTCTCTTTTGCCAGCAGGCCGGGCTGCAATTTTGTGGGTACAATGATCGTTACTTTCCGAACCATGACATAGCAACCTTTTTCAGCCAGTCTTTGCGGTAAGCGCACTATGACCGATGTCATCAGCGACGTGCTGAACCTCATCAACGAGACTCTCACGGCGGCGATTGTCGTCCTGACTGTCTCGTTTCTGCTCTATAACCTGACGCGAAATCTTCGCAATCGGGTGGCGCGAACCTCGGCAATCATGCTGGCGTGCGTCACCGTCGTCTCGTTATGTGATGCACTGATCTCGCTGCGTCCCAGCGCCGGGACGCTGGAAGCATTTGTGCGCTTACAGTGGATCGGCATTGCTACCATGCCAACAGCGCTCTTTCACCTCTCGGACGCGCTGCTGGCGACTACCGGGCTGCCTTCGCGCGGGCGGCGGCGGCGGGCGGTACGCGGGCTGTACCTGCTCAGCGTGATCTTCGTCCTCCTGGCGGCTTTCAGCGACATGATCATCCGCCCAATGGTCGTCGGCACGCGGCTGGTGAATATCGTCGGCGGCGGGTTGTTTCTGCTGTATGTGGTCTTTTTCCTGATCGTAACGGGCATCGCCTTCATCACCATTCAACGTGCCCGCTCGCGCTGCCTGACGCGCGACACCCGGCGGCGCATGGCCTATCTCCAGTTCGCGATGCTGACCCCTGCGTTCGGGATCTTCCCTTACTCGGTGCTGTTTGGCATCAGTGAGACCGGTTCGGTGGGGATGCTGCTGCTGGTCAACCTCTCCAACCTGGTGATCATCTTCATGCTGCTGTTTCTGGCCTACCCGCTGTCGTTTTTCGGCAGTCATCTGCCCGACCGGGTGGTGAAGACCGACCTGCTGCGCTTCGTGCTGCGCGGTCCGGCGACGGGGCTGCTGGTGCTGGGGACGATTCTGTTCATCACGCCAGCCACGCGCATCCTGGGGCTGCCCGGCAACAGCTTTATGCCATTTGCTGTTGTCGCGGTCGTGTTGGTTTGGCAGTGGTCGGTGGCGTTGGCGCTGCCCTGGCTGGAGAAGCGGCTGATCTATTCGGGCGAAGATGACGACCAGCTTGCCAAGCTGCAATCGTTGAGCGACCGCCTTCTGACGCGCGCTGACCTGCTGCAACTGTTGGATGCCATTCTCTCCTCCACCTGCGATTTCCTGCAAGTGAGTACGGCTTTTGTGGCGAGCCTCAGCGAAGGCAGCCCGGAACTGGTCTCGTCCATCGGTCCGGCGCGCCCGAACGCGCAGTGGCTGGAGGAGGAGAGCGCGGTGCTGCGACAGTTGCTCAAGAACAAGGCTGCTTCCGATCAACCGGTGTTGGAGGTCTGGCATTCGTACTGGATTACGCCGCTCTACAGCAGCCGCAGCGTCGAGATCGACGGTAGCACACCGCTGATCGGCTTTTTGGGCATACAGGCGCGCAGCCGTGATGTGGTGCTTTCCAGCGATGAATGGGCGCTTCTCGGCAGCAAGGCCGAGCAGGCAGCCGAGACGCTGGACGATATGGCGCTGCAATCGGAGATCTACGCGGCCCTGGAAGGACTTTTGCCACAGATTCAGATCACCCGCACCCGCGCCGCCGAGGTCGAGTATCGGCCTGGGCGTGAAGGGCCAGTCGTTCATGCCGGGCATGAGGTGGATCGCGAACAGTTCATCGAACAAGTGCGCGCGGCGCTGCGCCATTATTGGGGTGGGCCAGGGCTATCGAGCAGTCGTTTGCTGGAACTGCGTATTGTGCATGAGGTGATGAACGAAAATGGGGAGAATCCGGCACGAGCGCTGCGGGCGGTGCTGCAAAAAGCAATTGAGAACCAGCGCCCGGAAGGCGAGCGCAAGATGCTCAGCCCGGAGTGGACGATTTATAACATCCTGGAGGAGCGCTTCATCGAAAAGCGCAAGGTGCGCGAGGTGGCGATCAAGCTGGCGTTGAGCGAACCTGACCTGTATCGCAAGCAGCGTGTCGCTATCGAAGCGGTCGCCGACACGCTGATGGAGATGGAGAGCGCAAGTCAGTGATGAGTGATGCGGTCTGGTTGGCGACCTCAGAACCTCACCCCCACGCTCAGTTGTGTCGCTCGCAGCCCTGTCCATTGTGATGGGAGGGGGAGTTGAGCGCGGCGAGGCGGGGGTGGGGACACTGAAAACTGGTGGAGCGGCTTTGAATGCCTACCCCGCGTCGGTCAGACGCAGCTCCGTGCAGCCGATCACCAGGGCTTTTTCCGGATTCCATGTTGCGGGCATGTTGGCGGTCAGGCGCAGTCCATCCAGGTATGTGCCATTGCCGCTGTGCAGATCAGCGACGCTCAGGCTGCCATCACCATTCAGGATGACCTGGGCGTGAACGCGCGAAACTTGCATGTCTTCCAGCGCCACATCGCTCGTCACGCCGCTGCGGCCGAGGATCACGCGGCGCTTGGCGGCAGACAGCGGCAGCAGCATCTTCTCGGTACGGCCGTCCTTGTAACGGACTTCCATCCAGTAAAGGTGGATGGGCGCGGTCGTACCCTCTGAGTCAAAGTCTTCGTTCATTTCGCGGTTCAAGGTGATTTTCACTTCCGGCTGTACTTCGTTTTGCTGCGGCTCCGATTCTTCCACATCATGGCCGTTACCCTGCTGGATGCGCGCGGCGAGGCGTGACGCTTCCTCGTAGAGTTCCATATTGCCCGCCTTGTGCAGCACCAGCGCGGCGATGGCGGCAGCGCGATAAGGCACTGGGTCGCCAACCGGGCGTTCGTGCGCCAGATCATTGCGGTATTTAATCAGTTCCTTGACGTACTCGATAGTCGCGGAATCCAGTTTGCGAAACATGTACGGGTGATTATCGCGGATGATCGCCATGCAGGCCTGCGAATCGGCCTTCTGGATGAAGTCGTTCTCGTTCTCGAAGTCGGCAACATAGCGCGAGCCGTTGGCGGAGAGACTCTGCCGCAGTTCGTCCAGATAGCGATCCGGGTACTTCTCTTTGAATTCCTCCAGGACAAAAGGTACCAGACCATCACGGAGAACCTTCAGGATGCTCCGCAGCCATTCTTCTTTGGTCACGACTTTGCCGTTCGCCATTGCCTACCTCGTCGCCAGTGAATTTGATTACTGTTCATTATAGTGCAGGCTGCCTTGCAGGTTCGTTGAAAACTGCCGTTTCGCTGTATTGTTCGCCGTGTCGCATAACAAATGAATTGATGAAGCGTTTGAAAATTCAAATAGTCGCGTCGGACAAAAATTCTAACCATGCTCTCCTTGACTCTCAAGCGGCTTGAGACCGGATACTGAATTCATCACAGACTGAGCGTTATGGAGGAACTATGTCCAGCACGAAACTTGACTTCAAGACCAGCCTCAAAGCACTGTACAGCCCGCCCGCTGATGAGTTCGTTCTGGTTGATGTGCCGCCGTTGAATTACCTGATGATCGACGGGGCGGGCGACCCGAACACAGCGACGGGCTACAAGCTGGCGCTGGAGGCGCTGTTTGCGCTGTCCTACACCATCAAGTTCGCAGTGAAGAAATCACAAGGCATCGACTATGCTGTTATGCCGCCAGAGGGGTTGTGGTGGGCTGGCGACGAGCGCGCCTTCACCACCGAGCGCAACAAGGACGAATGGTCATGGACGATGATGATCATGCAGCCAGAATTTGTCACGGCGGAGATTGTTAACGCGGCTATTGATGAGGTGCGCGCGAAGAAGAACCCGGCGCGGCTGGCCGACATACGCTTCGAGACTTACCACGAAGGACTGTCGCTGCAAAAGCTGCACCTCGGTTCGTATGACGATGAAACGCCAACGCTGATCCGCCTGCACCGCGAGTTCATCCCGCAGAATGGTTACATCGAAAGCGGCAAACATCACGAAATCTACCTGAACGACCCGCAGCGCACCGCTCCTGCTAAACTCAGGACGGTGCTACGCCAACCTGTGCGGCGGGTGTAGCCCATCTCATTCAGCCAAGAGGATAGGGCTAAGACGATGTTCAAGATCGGTGATTTCTCCAGATTGTGCCGCGTTCCGGTTTCGGCGCTGCGTTATTACGCCGACATCGGTCTGCTGGAACCGGCGCATATCGACACATTCACAGGCTACCGCTACTACACGCTCGACCAACTGCCGCGCCTCAACCGCATTCTGGCGCTCAAAGACCTGGGCCTGACGCTGGAGCAGATCAAAGACCTGCTGGCTGAGGCGCTCTCGCCGGAAGAAATCCGAGGGATGCTGCGGCTCAAGCAGGCGGAAATCCAGCAGAGCATTGCGGACGAGCAGGCGCGTCTGGCGCGGGTGGCGGCACGTCTTCGACAAATTGAACAGGAGGGTAAGATGCAAACGCAGGATGTGATTCTCAAGGCCGTCGAAGCTGTTCACGTCATCGGCATCCGCGAGGTAATTCCCGCGCCGGAACATGTCGCGGTGGTGATGACGGAGGCGTTCATCGCGCTCAGCGGCCAGGGGGTGCAGGTTATCCCGCCGCCGATCTGTGTCTATCATGATCAGGAATTCAAGCCCACCGACCTGGATGTGGAATTTGCCTTCCCAGTTGCCGCATCTGTGAATCTGAGCGTACCGCTGGAGGGCGGGCGGTCGCTCCGGACAGTGGACTTGCCCGCGATTGAACAAGCTGCCTGCATCATCCACATGGGCGATTACAGCCAATTCGAGTTGAGCTACGAAGCGCTGGCTCGCTGGATTATGGAGAACGGCTACCGCATCATCGGCCCGTCGCGCGAAATCTACCTGAGCGCGCCGACCGACCCGAACGGGCCGGTGACCGAGATTCAGTTCCCGGTGGCGAAGGCGTAACCGCGCGGCGACACCGTATGACCTACGAGAGGCATATCGTGTCGCTGCAATTTTGAGCGTGTGCGATAATGAGCGGCGTATCGTCGTGCTACCGAAAGGCCGTCTATGCGCCGCAACATCGCGCTGGTCCTGGCATTCGTCCTCATCCTGGTGATGGTCTCCGCGTCCTGGGTGCGAGCGGATGCAATCGTTCATGCCCCTGCAATCCGCGCCGAAAATGCGATCGATGGAAACGACACTGTCAACACGATAAGAATAGTGGGCGGACACGGCACTGCCGTGTCCCTACGAGGCACACCATCCTCTGTGCTTCCTCTGCATTCCTCCGTACCGCTGTGGTTCGCGTCTTCGCTTCGCGCTCCCCTCATTACTCATCACTCATTGCCCATCACGGATGACTCATTACTCATCACTCCTACACTCACCCCCTTCGCCCTCGGCCCGGTCAATGTGGCGACGCCGACCGCGACGCCGATTCCGCCGGATGACCCGCGCCCAGCGATTTGCTCTGCGCCCTACCAACCCGGCTTCGCCCCGCACATCGTCCGTCCTGGCGAACGCCTGGCCGATCTGGTCACAGGCAGCACGGCGCTAACGATCACGCAGATTGCCGCCTTGAACTGCCTCGACGACCCCAGTGCGCTGCCCGTCGGCGCGGTGATCTGGCTGCCCGTCGCATCGGGTGGCGATGCCGTTGATGTCACCCCGGTTGGCAACGTGCCGGTCATTGCCAGCTTCACCGTCAGCGAGGAACGCGCGCAGAATTTCGCAGGGGTCACCTTTCGCTGGCAGGCAAGCGGGGAGGCGGCTTACCTCTACCCCTGCAATCCTGACCCGCAGATCGCCTGCGTTCGCCCACTGGATGCCGAGCCGCTGCCGTTGAGCTTTACCACGCCTGTGATCAACGGATTTCGTTATGCGGGTCCTGCCCGTTACCGTCTGGAAGTGGTTGTGGGCACACAGACTGCGACCGAGGACATCACGTTTGAGGTGGTCTGTTCGCAGCCGCCGCTGGGCGCGTACAGCGGTTTGCAGCCTTGCCCGGACGAACCAGCACGCCCGGTGACGGGTGCCATTCAGCCGTTCGAGCGCGGGGTGATGATCTGGTTCGCCGAGACGCGCATGATCTGGGTGCTGACTGACGATGGCCGCGTGCAGGTCGTGCCCGATCCATATACGCCGGACGCGGTTACACCAACGGACGAACCGCCGCCGGAACGCTACCTGCCCGTGCGCGGTTTCGGCATCGTCTGGGCGCAGTTGGGCGGGGCAGAGGGAACGCTCGGTTGGGCGACCGCGCCAGAAGGATTGAGTGAGTTCATGCGCCAACCTGCCGGACGTTTTTCGTATACGGTCTATCTTCAACCGCAGGGTGGTGATGTTTACGCAGTAACCATTTTGCCGGAGGCCAGCGAGGGCTACTGGGCGCTGGTGAACGAAGCATGACCATGACTCCGCTGGTCATCCTGATCACCGGGGCATCACGCGGCATCGGGTTGGCCTGCGCGGAGCATCTGGCCGCGCGCGGGCATCGTGTCTTCGGCGGCAGCCGCACAGGGGGCGAACACGCAGCATTTACGCTCAGCCGACTCGATGTGCGCGATGAGGACTCGGTGCGCGAGTGGGTGGCGAATGCGCTGGAGCAGGCCGGACGCATTGACGTGTTGATCAACAATGCGGGCATCAGTCTGGCCGGGGCGGTCGAGGAAGCCAGCGCCGAGGATGCGTGGGCATTGTTCGATACCAACCTGTTCGGCGTGATACGCGCCACCAATGCGGTGCTGCCGCACATGCGCGTGGACGGGGGCGGGCGCATCATCAACATCAGTTCGCTGGCCGGGCGTGTTGGCGTGCCGTACCTGGGGCTGTACGCTGCCTCCAAGCACGCGCTGGAAGGCTACAGCGCCACGCTGCGTTACGAGGTGCGGCGCTTTGGTGTGTACGTCTCGCTGGTCGAACCGGGTGACATCCACACGGGCATCACGGGCACGCCGACCTCTAATCCCCAGACGGCTTATGATGGTGAACGCGAGCGCGTCAACGCCGTTCATGACGCCAACATGCGCGATGCCCCGCCCCCGCAGCGCGTCGCCTACGTCGTCGAACGCATCATCAACGCCCGCCGCCCACGCCTGCGCTACACCGTCACGCACGGCGGCGAACGCTTGGTGCCGCTGGCGCTGCGTATCTTGCCCGACTCGTGGCTGGAGGCGCTGGCGCGGAGGATATACAGGCTGGAGAGGTGAACGCTACTTCAGCCGCCGTCTGGCCTCGCCTTGCACCATTGTCACGATGCCCATCAACCCCTGTCCTTTGCCCATCGAGATTTCGCGGCCAAACAGGCTGAAGACGATACTCGTGTCGATGGTCGCCACCTGTTCTAACGGCTGCCCGGAGCAGGTTTCGTCCAGAATGACGCTGATTGCCATCGCGGACAGCCCCTGGGGATTCAGCACGTCGAAGTAGTACTTGAGCGTGCCGTTGGCGTTCTCCTGCGCCCAGACGAACGCTTCGGACTCGCAGGCCGGGACGCGGTGTTCTTCCGCGTAGGGTTTGGTAGCGATCTCTGCCGGGACACGGGATGCCGGGAAGCGGTCGGCAATTTCGATCAGGTATTCGGCGCGCTCGTTGCGGTCGGTGATCTGGGCGAAGTCGTCAATGATTTCGCGCAGCTTGTCAGGATATGCAGTCATGCGTTACCTCGTATAGTTATCAGTAAAGACGAAGATTTCACCGCAGAGGCCATACGGAGAGCGGTCAGGTCAGAAATCAATAGGGACGTTTTGTAGGGACTGGATATATCCAGTCCCTACTCATCGAGAATTTACATCTCGTACTGTTGGTTGGCTACTTCTCAATCGGCACGCCGACCGAGTTGCCCCATTCTGTCCACGAACCGTCGTAATTGCGAACGTGCTTGTAGCCCAGCAGGTAGGTCAGCACGAACCAGGTATGGCTGCTGCGTTCACCGATGCGGCAGTAGGCCACCACGTCATCGTCGGCCTTCAGCCCCATCTCGCCCTCGTAGATCGCGCGGAGCTGTGCCGCGTCCTTGAAGGTGCCGTTCTCCGGGTTGGCCGCGCGCGCCCAGGGTACGCTCTTTGCGCCGGGGATGTGGCCGCCGCGCAGCGCGCCTTCCTGGGGGTAATTCGCCATGTGCAGCAGCTTGCCGCTGTATTCGTCCGGGCTGCGGACATCGACCAGCGGCAGACCGGCGTTGACGTGCGCCAGCACCTGATCGCGGAACGCGCGGATGCGGCTGTCGTCGCGTTCCTGCGCGGTGTAGCGGGTGGCGGGATAGCTGGGTACTTCGCGCGTCAGTTCGCGGCCTTCCTGTTCCCACTTCAGCCGCCCGCCGTCCACAATCTTGGCCTTGCTGTGGCCGAATAACTGGAACACCCAGAAGGCGTAGCACGCCCACCAGTTGTTCTTGTCGCCGTAGAAGACGACGGTGGTGTCGTTGGTCGCCCCGATGCGCGACATCAGTGCCTCGAAACCGCCCTTATCCAGGTAATCGCGCCGCAGCGGGTCGTTCAGGTCGTTGGTCCAATCGACCTGCACCGCGCCGGGGATGTGCCCCGACGGGTAGAGCAGCGGGTCTTCGTTCGACTCGATGATACGAATGCTCGGATCGTTAAGGTGGGCGGCGACCCATTCGGTGGACACCAGCACATCCGGGTTGACATAACCCCGGCTTGCAATCTCGCTCATGTGTATGCTCCTCGTCAATTAAACAGATGGACATGATCATAATAGCGCTCAAAGGCGCGCGGGACAACGGCAGCGACCGAACCTTCACCGATTGTTAACGGCTACAGATCATGCGTTCCTCCCGGTATAGACAACAAAAAAACCGACCTGCGGGGTCGGCTGGATGATGTCAATGCAGGTGTTGCTCAGATGACGGACATCCCTCCGCGCGCAGGCAGCATGAAGCGCTGTGTACAACAACACGTCGGGCAACAGACGGCTGGCGGGTAGAGTGGCATCGTCATCATGCGGTAAAATATAGCCTGTCATTCACACAAGTGTCAACTCCCATGAACACAAAACCTGTCGCCCAACCGCTCGCCGACCGCATCCGCCCGCAAACGCTCGACCAGTTCATCGGCCAGAAACACCTGGTCGGCGCGGGCAAACCGATTGCAGCCGCGATTCAGGCCAACCGTTTGTACTCGATGATCTTCTGGGGGCCGCCCGGCGTGGGCAAGACCACTTTGGCGCGCATCATCGCCAGCCAGACCAACCGCCCCTATTTTGAACTCAGCGCTGTCTCGGCGGGCAAGGCTGAGGTGCGCGCAATCGTTGAAAAGATTCAGTCGGAGACCAAGCGCGACCTGTTCAACCAGCCCACCGATGACCAACCGCGCGGCAGCGGTCTGCTGTTCCTGGATGAGAT
>JAEUQX010000190.1 GCA_016788625.1 Anaerolineae bacterium | reverse complement strand
CTTGACCTCGCGCATGATGGACGAACTGGAAGAACAGGAACTCGTCCCGCAGGGCAAGGTCAATTATCAGTTCTCCGCGCGCGGCCACGAACTCGGCCAACTGCTGCTCAGCCAGCGCATGACTGCCCCGCTCGATGCCGCCAGCGCCTACTACCGCTCGCGCCCGTTTGTGCTGGGCAGCGGCCTGGGCATCGAAGAAGCCTTCGCCTCCGATATGGCGCGCGTGGGCAGTGTCAGCGGCGGGCGCGATGTGGGCGTGGTCTGCAATCTGCCCCGGCGTGGTCGCGCGATGCTCATGCCAATGGCGGGCGATGTCGGCTCGCAGTTCACCCCGGCGGCGGGTTGGGCGCAGGCGCTGCGTTATCGTGCCGAGCAGCTTGGCGACGAAGCGGCGCGCGGCAGCATCAGCGTCGTCTTCGGTGGGGATGGCGCGGTGGCTTCGAATGGCTTCTGGTCGGCGCTGACGATGGCGACCACGCTGGAACTGCCGCTGCTGTTCGTCGTCGAGGACAACGGCTACGCCATCTCCGTGCAAGGCCCCGCGCAGACGCCCGGCAGCAACATCGCCGCCAACCTCGCTTCCTTCAAGAACCTGAAAATCTGGGATGGCAGCGGCACGCGACCGAGCGAAACCGCTGATCTGGTCGATGAGGTGATGGCCTATATGCGCGCGTGGCGTGGCGCGGGGCTGCTGCGCCTGACCGTACCGCGTCTCTCCGGGCATTCGAGCGTCGATAACCAGGCTTATAAATCTGCCGAGGCGCTGGCGGAGGAATGGAAACACGATCCCATCCCGGCCATTCGCGACTATATCGTGCCGGAGATCATGACCCAGGCGGAATGGGACGCGCTGGTCGATGAAACGCAGCGTGCTGTTCTCGCCGCCCGCGATGCCGCCCTGGCTCGCCCGCACCCAGCGACCGAGAGCGTGACGCGCTTCGTCTTCAGCGAGCCGGGATCGCCGCAGCAGGTTGGCGGCTTGCTGGCAGAGGGCATCACACTGCCCGCTGGTTCGCCCGTGCCCAACCCGCCCGACCCAACGCGCATCAACATGATCGAGGCTATTCGCCGCACGCTGGATGTCGAACTGGCGCTCAATCCCCGCTGCGTGGTTTTTGGCGAGGATGTGGGGCGCAAAGGCGGCGTACACGCGGCCACGCTGGGGCTGCAAAGCCGTCATGGCGAGGGGCGCGTCTTCGATACCAGCCTCTCCGAAGAGGGCATCATCGGGCGGGCGGTGGGCATGGCCTTCGCCGGGCTGCTGCCTGTGCCGGAGATTCAGTTCCGCAAATATGCCGACCCGGCTACCGAACAGATCAACAACTGCGGCACGGTGCGCTGGCGTTCGCACAACCACTTCGCCGCGCCCATCGTCGTGCGCATCCCCGGCGGCTACCGCAAGATTGGCGATCCCTGGCACAGCGTCACCAGCGAAGTGACCTTCGCGCATCAGCCCGGCTGGTTGTTCGCCGCGCCGAGCAACGCCGAGGATACGGTAGGGCTGCTGCGGGCGGCGCTGCGCGGCAACGACCCGGTGATCTTCTTTGAGCATCGCGCCATGCTGGACTCATCCTGGGCACGCCGTCCCTATCCCGGCGACGAGTACGTGCTGCCCTTCGGCGTTGGCAAGGTGGTGGCGGCGGGCAGCGACATCACCGTCGTCACCTGGGGGGCAATGGTCGAACGCTGTGAACAGGCCGCGCATGATCTGAATGCTTCGGCGGAGATCATCGACCTGCGGACGCTTGTTCCCTGGGACAAAGTGCTCGTGCTGGAGTCCGTTCGCAAGACGGGCAAATGCCTGGTCGTCCACGAAGACATCCTGCTCGGCGGCTTTGGCGCGGAAGTCGCGGCGACCGTCGCTCAGGAGGCGTTCGTTGATCTGGATGGCCCGGTGATGCGGCTGGGCGCGCCGTCCACGCCCGTGCCGTTCAGCACCGAGCTGATGGAAGGCGTCGTCCCAACCGTCGCGCTGATTCGCCAGTCGATGGCCGACCTGCTGGCATTTTAGGGCAGGTCGCGACAGTTTGACGCTTTATTCGAGGAATGCAGCCAGTTTCTCCAATGAAGATCGACTACCTGCTTCATTGTCTTCAGGGCGTATGCCTGGCGGGATGCTCTCGCAGAGAACCGTTACCTCAGTGCCGCCTGCGGCATCCACAAAGCTCCAGGTGAGTTTCATCTCGCCCGCGAAGGCAGGGTCGGGCGACTCAAACTCGGTAAGCCAGACAACTTTCTCGTCGGCAGCCAATTGGGCGAAGCGGCCTCGGAAAGTATCGCTATCGCTGGACGATTTGCCACCCTTGCCATCGGGCGTTTCTTCGACATTTGGGTAGATCAACGACATATGGATGATGCCGCCCTCATGAGGCTCGAAAGCGTGCACCCTGGCAGTCATCGTGTCGGGTGGCAGCCACGCTGCGACGGCATCCGCATCGAGAAAAGCCTGATAGACTGCGGAACGTGGGGATGCCGCTTTTCAAACGAACATAACACTGGCGCATGATTTCAACTTATCGACCGCGTCTGAACACAAACTTCACACGAGCAATACCCTGCCGCAGCACAATCAGGTCTATAATGAAATGTAATCATAGTAAAGATTATCTCACAGAGGTTTATGTAACAGCATGGCGAGCGAAATCATTGTGCCAGGCATCACCCGCGAGCTGCTGAGCGACGGGCGAATCGTCAGCTATACCCTCACCAGCCTATCGGTCAATACGCTCTATCCCTGG
>JAEUQX010000636.1 GCA_016788625.1 Anaerolineae bacterium | reverse complement strand
GGCGCTGTGCGTCGCGCTGGAAGAGATGTACGGCCCGCGTGGCGGTCGCGGTCTGGCGCTGCGCGTCGGTCGCACGCTCTTCGCCGATGCCCTGCGCGGTTTCGGCGCGCTGGCGGGCGTCGGTGACCTGGCCTTCAAGGTACTGCCGCTGAGCGCCAAGCTCAAGGTCGGCGTCCCAGCGATGGCGAACATCTTCAGCCAGTTCAGCGACCAGGTGAGCAACGTCTACGAAGAAGGCGACGACCGTATCATCTACACGCTGGAACGCTGCCCGATGTGCTGGGGTCGCAAGACCGACCGGGCGGTGTGCTATGTGGGACAAGGGCTGCTGCAGGAAGGTCTGCGCTGGGTGTCGGGCGGACGCGAGTTCAAGGTCGACCTCTCGACCTGCATCGGCAAAGGCGACGACATCGGTCGCTATATCATCTATAAAGAACCTATTGAATAAGCCCTGAACAGCAGATATAAAGACGAATAAGCCCGCTTGTGGGCTTGTTTGATTCCCAGCGTACTCTCGCCGTTGCACAAGCGCCGGGTTGCCGTGCGTTGCCCTCTCTCTGCCGTGATGCTAGAATCGATACAGACTATCTATGCGCCAAGCGCCGGGGTTTGCCATGATGCGTGTTTATCAGGCTGCAATCATCATTCTTGTACTGCTCGTCCTGAGTGCGTGCAATCTCTCTACTCAACCACCTACAGCGGAACCGATTGATGTACCCACCCAGCAAGCCGGGGGTAAACCAACCGTGACGATCACCTCGCCAGAAACGGGGGATGAAGTGGTCGTCAACGCACAGATCTTCGTGACGGCCAATGCCACCGATTCCGTAGGCGTTACGCGCGTGCAGTTGATCGCGGGCAATCAGGTGGTCAAGACCGTATCGTCAGAGTCACCCGCCGGGCAGACCAATTTCCCGGTGCTGTTAGACTATACTCCGCGCGAGACGGGCGAGGTCGAACTGCAAGTGATCGCGTTTCGCGGCGCGACGGCCAGCGACCCGGCCGAAGTGACGATCAATGTGCGCGCCAACCAGGCACAGGTTACCGCTACAATTGCGCCTAATACCGGGGGCGGCGGCAGCTTCCCAGTGATTGACCCGAACGACCCCACCTGCCGCGCGCTGACCAACACAGGACTGAACCTGCGCTTCGGGCCGGGCACGAACTACGACCGGCTGCGCGTCCTGGCGGCGGGCAGCGTGGTACCCATTATCGGCAGACTGGCTGACAATAGCTGGTGGCAGGTGCGCTCGAATGTCGATGTCGGTTGGGTCTTCGCACAGTACACATCGGTCTATGGTGTGTGCACGGCAGTCCCGGTTGTGGCCGCGCCGCCTAGCCCAACACCACCCGGTTTCGTACCCACCGCTACGCCGAGCCGCACGCCGACTCCAACCAGCACACCCGCCGCGACAAACACCCCTGGTCGCCCTGATCTGGTCATCACCAATATCAGTGGGCCGAGCACCGTCAACGCGGCAGATGGTCTGCAAACCTACTCGGTGACGATCTCAAACACAGGCAGCGGGGCATCTGGCGCATTCGCCAACCGCGTCTCGTTACCAGATGGCAGTCTCTCCGATCTGGGTGTGGTTGCTAACCTGGCAGCGGGCGAAAGCATCAGCCTGAACTTCACCGTCGACTTCAGCGTCGTTGGCCCTGGAACGTATGGCCTGGAAGCACAGACTGACAGCGAGGGCCAAGTGGCGGAAATCAGTGAAGTGAACAACAGCGCCGCCCTGCGCGTCACTGTGAACTAAAGCGGGTTCGCAAACTTCAGATAAACTGCAAAGCCCTGGCGATTGTCAGGGCTTTTCGATTTCTTGCGGTGCAACATCCAGGCGCATCGTTTCGCCGTCGAGGTCTACCTGCAGCTGCGGCATTGGCATACTGACTGGCGCAGTGACGGGCAGGCTGAAATAGACAGCCGTGCCAACGCCGACCTTGCTCTTGACCTGAATCTGGCCACCATGTGACTCGACAATCTGTTTGCTGAGGGCAAGACCCTGCCCACTGCCCGGAACATGGATGACGCGCCCAGCGCTGGTCGTGGGCGTGCCACGATAGAAACGCGTGAAGATGTGCGGGAGTTCTTCCGGCGCGATGCCAACGCCGTTATCGCGCACGCGCAGGTTGGCGCGCCCTTGTGTTTCGCCCTGTACTTCCAGTGTCAGCTTGCCGCCGGGTGGGGTGTATTTGATGGCATTATCGACGATGTTGCCTATCGCCCAGCGCAGCCGCCGTTCGTCGCCCAGCACATGTAAGCCCTTCTGCTCAATCATTACATCGAGCCTGAGGTTGTTTGCCGCGGCGATCTGCCGCCACTCGTTGGCGACCGACCAGATCAGCGTGTCGAGCAGGATAGCCCGCTGTTGATCGCGCCCATCCAACGATTCGGGCATATTCAGATCGCGCATTTCGACCATCAGCTTACGCAGCGTGACGGCATGGCGCGTCAGTTCGCGCGAGAGTGTGCTGAGGGACTGATTAGCGGCGATCTGCGCGGCATCTGTTAACGGCTTCTGGACATCCTGTTCCAACTTGCCTATCACACGCTCGTGCAGGCGCTGGCGGCGTACTTCGGTGGTGATGTCGCGCAGGACAATCACTGTGCCAACACGCATATCAGCCATATTCATCACCGCGGCAACCTGTGCGCTGAGCATCTTGCCGTTGAAATCCACTTTCTGCGGGTCGCCCAGGGCATAGATTCCAGGAGCCATGGTTGCACCCAGCCCCTCGCTGGCCGCGGCAGTCAGTTGGTCGATGAACGGGATGCTGTTCTCCTGCTGCGCGCCGAGCAGAATTTTGGCATGTTCATTTAGCAGAACAATGCCTCCATCCGCATCCAGCACGACAACACCATCTGGCAGCGCTTCCAGCACAGCCGTAAGGTGTTCTGTCTCGCGCCGCTGGCGACGCAGCGATTGGCGCATTGTGTCCTGGCGTTCCTGCACATAAGTGGCGTAGCGGTCAAGCGCGTGGCCGAGCGCGCCAATCTCATCCGATGGGTGCATCTGTGTGCGCGCCGTCAAATCGCCCTGTGTCAGACGTTCGGTCGTTCGGGTGATCGTCCTGACGCGGCGAACGATGAGTTGGTTGACGCCAATGAACGCGCCAATGACCAGCGCCGCCGCCAGTGCCGCGAGCAGCAGTCCAACTGCCTGACGCCCGACTTCCATCAGGGTCAGCGCCGTGTTGGGCACGAACACGCCCAGCACACCCAGCGTTTGGACACCATACTGGAACGGCAAATAAGCCGTCAGGTAATGTTCCCCGTTGAGCTGCACCGCCGTGACCGGGACATTCTCGCCGCCGGAGCGCAGCGCCTGATCAAAGACGTCCTGCGTCACATTCAGTTCCGCGCCCGCCGGGAATGTCGTCTGGAGCAGTGAAGCGTCCGGGCCAAAGATAGCAACGCCCGCCAGTCCTCCCGCCTGCATGGTGTTGAGCGCGCTGCTCAGCCTCCAACCAACGGTGACGCTGCCCACCCGGCGGTCATCGCGCAGTATCGGATACGCGGTGTAGAGCATGAAACCTTCGCTGGTGCGAGCAAGAGCCGCAACACCTGCCAAATCATCCACCTGCGCGCCGAGGCTGCTAACCTCCGTGCCTGTGCTGACGCTGTAATCGGCAGAGTTGCCCTGCACAACGCGCAGCAGTCCCAGGATCTCGCTTCCATCCGGAGCGCTGATAATCAGATGATCGATTCCAGCCAGTCGCGCACTGCCTTCCAGTGTGCGTTGTAATGCGCTGGCATTCCCGGCTTCGACTGCGCGCGCGATACCAGAAGTGAACGCAATCCGCTGCGCTTCCTGAAGGCTGCGCTGATACAGGTCAGCGATTTGCTGGCTGAGCGCTAGGCTGGATTGTCGGACGAGGTTAGCCTGCTGCGGTTGGGCGGCAAGGCTCAATTGACGTGCGGCGAAATAAGCACCGCTCATGGCGACAATCAGGATGATACTGAACAGAGGCAGCAGAAATCGCCATTGTAATGAGATAAAGCGGGTTTGAGCAGCCACGACTCCCTCCAGGAACACGGCAACAGACTGCTGATTCAGGACTGATGATGGTATGTGTGTACTTTACCATTTTGTCGGGCGAATGTGTGTATTTGTGCATGGCGAATGTTTCCCATTTGTTGCAGGATTCTGACAACTGCACCCTTGTGAACCATCATATTCTGTACATTAACGCAAAGAGTCATCGATATGGATTACAATTTCATTGAAAGGCTGTGCAAGATCTGATGTTCCCCCAGGAGCTGGGGGGTTCCCCACTCTTACCGTGGGTACACTGAGCTAGAGGAGACCGCACAACAATAACCATCTATTCGCGAGCACATACTGGGTTGTAACGACTATGAACATGCAAAACCGTCTAATGGCCGAACTCATGGAATACAAAGCTGGTTTCCGGGCAGCGGGCGAAACACCACGCCTGACGGTCGAAACCGTCGACAACCACATCTATTTCTATGCCGATGTCGACAGTGACCGTTGTCTAGCGCTGATCCGTTCGATACGTGAAGCTGATTCGTCGCTGCGCGCCCAACACCTTTCACGTGGGATGGAAGGAATGCCACTCACGCCCATCTGGCTGCATATCCATTCGTATGGTGGCGACCTCTTCACCGGTTTCAGCATTGCCGACCAGATCAAGATGATCAAGACTCCCGTCTACTCGGTCGTTGAAGGTATCTGCGCCAGCGCCGCAACACTAATCTCAATGTCCTGCGCCCGGCGCTACATTCTGCCGAGCAGTTTCATGCTGATTCACCAGCTTTCCGGCGTCAAATGGGGCACGCACGAGCAGTTCAAGGACGAGATGACGCTGCAAAACAAGGCAATGGAACGGTTGGTGGAATTCTACGCAGCCAGCGCCAAGGTGAGCGCGGATGAAATCCGCAATATGCTGATGCGTGACTACTGGATGGATGCGGACACCTGCAAGAAGATGGGCTTCGTAGACGAAATCATGCAGTAGCCCTCTGCGAAGACTCGAATAACGAAGGAGTGCCCAGCCGCACTCCTTTGTTGTTACTACCCAACCTGTATGTGCAGGCGCTGTTCGATGATGGCGAGCAATTCAGCCGGGTTAAATGGTTTGATAACCACATCTGCACCCAAGTCCTGCTGCATCGTCGGAATCTGCTTGTAATCGGAATATGCAGTGATCAGGATGACCGGGATCTTGGCCGTCCGCGGACTCTTCCGCAGGGCGCTGAGCATCTCATGACCATTCATCCTGGGCATCATCACATCCGAAACAATAATCCCAGGACTCTGCTCCTCCGCTATCTTCAGGCCATGCTGACCATCAAGTGCGGTGAGAACTTCAAAACCTTCTAGCGTCAGGATTTCAAGAATTGTTTCCAAAAGCGAAGTGTCATCTTCAATCAAGAGGATGGTTCGATTAGTCATACGCCTTCAATTCCCCATTGGTTGTCTTGGGCGACCGGAATCGCCAGAGTAACGGTCGTTCCAAGTTCAGCTTCGCTTTGAATCGTCAGACTACCGCCATAAAGCTCGACCAATCGTCGCGCAGTGATTAGCCCCAGCCCTGCCCCAGGCTGTTCAAAATAACTGCGATTGAACTGCATATGAGCGCCAATCTGGGCAACCTGTTCACGGGTCATGCCGCGTCCATGGTCAGCAATTTCGATATGCGCCATCTCGCTGTGCGGGCGTATGTTAACCATCACGGTTGTGCCTGGCTCGGAGAACTTGAGCGCATTGTCCAGCAGTTCCTGCATAATGCGTGTGAAGTGCGAGTCCATGATTCGCAGCATGGTGACGGCGGGTTGCAGGCCAACATCATGATGACGCTGGTACTTCTCCACGCAGGATTCGATGATACTCGGCAGAACCAGGGCAGGATAACAGATACCGGTATTGCGCAGACACTCCATACGTTCTCGGTCGGCGGCCAGCACTTCAACTTCGGCATAAGCCCAGAACTGCTCCGTCAGGTTCTGCAGGCGATCAGCACTGTCCATGATGATCTGGAGCGCCTCGTCAATGCCCTTTGTGCTGCGATAATTATCCTGCGCCAGCAACCGCGCATAACCCATGACCAACGATACGGGCGTGCGGAACTCGTGCGGCAGCGAGTTGATAATGTTGTGTCGCAGGATTTCGAGCTTCTTTTCCGCCTCGCGTTTGAGGCGGTCATGCTTTTCCAGACGAGTCCTGATGACTGCGAGAAGATCCGTGAGGCGAACAGGTTTAAACAAATAATCATCTGCGCCCAGGTTCATGCCTTCACGGTGCGTCCCTGGGTCGGTAAAGGCAGTCAGAAAAACAAAAGGAATTGCAAATTCTGTATCATCATTATGAAGTTTCTTCAGCACATCAAAACCGGACATCTTCGGCATCGCAATGTCACAGATGATCAGATCCGGAATGTTTCGGTTGATCATCTCCAATGCGCGCGAGCCATCTTCCGCTTCCTGCACTGAGTAGCCTGCATCAAGCAGAACCTCGGCAATGGCATGGCGCAGCAAGGAATCATCTTCAATAACCAGAATGGTTTTCATCGTACCCCCATCCCCGCTGGGTCTAATTGTCGAACCTAGAGTTGTGAGATTCAGCGGACGAAACGGCGCACGAAATTCACCAGGTCACGAGTGCTGATAGGCTTTAGCAAGAACAGATCAGCTTCATCGACCTCGACGCGCTGGGTCGCCAGATGATTACCCGTAACCACCACGATGTTGACATGCTTGTTGCCTTCGTGCTGGCGAACATAACGAATAATCTCCAAGCCAGATACGCCCGGCATCCCAAGATCCAGAATTAGCACATCGGGCATAGCCTGATCCAGGAATTGCAGCACTTCGTGACCGTTGATAGCGTTCTCTACCTGAAAGCCGGATTTCCTGAGGACTTTTGAGAACAATGAGCGCAGTTCCGGGTCATCTTCAGCGACCAGAACCTGAGAAATAGCCTGCTCAGAAGGCAGCAAGGCATTCAGGCTACGTCCAGGCTGTGATGCGCTGGTTGTAATCGGGCGCAGAAGGTAGTGCTTCTCAAGATCGCCACGACTCTCAACTGACGTGACCTCCAGCACTTCAAAGTCATGAGACATCATCCGAATTTCATCATAGACCTGCTGCGAGATCAGCAGGCCGCCTGCATCTGCTTCATCGGCCAGACGCTGGGCGTTGCTGACAACGGTGCCGGAGATGGCAAACTGACCTTCCAATGATCCTTCATATTCGACCGGGCCACAGTCGATCCCGATGTTGACCGACTCTGCTCCCAACTCGGTCGCGGTGCGCACAATTTCGAATGCAGACATGAGGGAAAGGTAATGCGCGACAGGCAGTTGATGTGGCAGGTTGAAAATGCCCAACCAGTTACCAGCCCCTACCTCAAAGACGGTAGCCCCATGCTTGTCCAGCACATAACTAACCATTTGCGAAAGCGAGCGGTCTGCGTTGGGAATACGACTGCAAATGGCTACCACATCGCGTGTTGACGTTTGATTGAGCATGAGAGATGCCTGCGCTATCATCGTACTTGAAGTAATGATTAGGTTGTAGACGACGAGCTGACCGAAAGAATAGTCCGTGCCAACTCATCAATCGAGCTGTTCTTCATCAAGTAGCCGATGGCGCCCGCATCCATCATCGCCTGCACCGAGTCATCATCGCGGAAGCTGGTGAGCGCGACGATCTGCACATGTGGATGCTCACGGCGAATAGCGCGCGTAGCAGCAATGCCATCCATTTCCGGCATCTTGAGATCCATCAGAATAATGTCTGGGTTGACCTCGCGGCAGACTTCAAGCGCTTCATAACCATTGGACGCCTGACCAACCAGTTCCAAATCATCAAACGACTGCAAGAAAATTGCGAGTCCGCGACGGACAACATCGTGATCATCGACTATCATGACTCGGATGGGATTCATGGCGCACAGTCCTTATACATTGCCTTACTTTCTATAATGGTAGACGTTTATAGCTCCTTATGCGCCATGCCAATGGGTAGTCTTGGGAGGGCAGGTGTACAGTACGAGTGGACTGGTCAAGTGGATAGGTACAGACTCGTCATAATCTTACTTGCCCGAAAGTACGCATCCGTGATACGTTCTCAACAGTTCTGCGCATCCACAAAAGTTGAAGACTGTCTGAACATGATGAACCCCACCCCCTCTTCCACCGACCAACACTTGCGCATCCAGATTGTCGTTCTGGCACTGATCGGCTTGCTGCTGATCGGATTAGCGCAGATCAGCCTGGTATTAGCCGTTATACTGCTCCTGCTCGGCACAATAGCGCTAAGTATAGCCCTACCCCGTCAGATACTGCGCCCTACCGAAGCGCGCCCCCCCGCCCACATGCGCCAAGTGAGCAACAATGATAGTGATGCTACATCGCCATTCCGCAGCAGCAAAGCGAACTTCCGCCGCCTGGTCGAAACAGCCTCGGAGGGTGTGCTGGTTGCGGACGCGGACAACATTATCACGTTCGCCAACAAGCAGATTGCCACGATGCTGGGATATACCGAAAACGAACTCCTGGGTCGGAATATCCTGACATTGTTCGCGGAAGAAGATCCGCTGTCGTCGAACAACAATCAGCCATCCAATTCAGAAGAACTAAATGACTTCAGACTGCAGCAGAGTGACGGCAGCACGCTGTGGGCGATTATCTCGACCACACCACTGATTGAGGACAACATCTATTCAGGCGTCCTGCTGATGATAACGGACATCACGGAACGCAAAAAAGCAGAGGCCGCACTGCGGAAGAACCAACAGTTTATCGAGCGCATGACGCATACACTGCCCGATATTGTGTATATTTACGACCTCCTGGAACTGCGCCCGACCTACCAGAATCGCCGTCTGGCTGAACAGCTCGGTTATTCGGCGGAAGAAATCGCCGCAATGGGGCAAAATCATGAGATGGATGCGCTACTGCATCCCGACGATCAGACACGGTTGGGCGATCTTGTGATGCAGCTCGTTCAGGCTGCGCCGGGCGACATCGTGGAAACAGTGTTTCGCATGAGGCATAAGGATGGAAGCTGGCACTGGATCAATATTCGCGAGATTGTCTTCGATAAGACCCCAGATGGACTGCCACGACAACTGCTGGGGCTGGCACGAGATGTGACCGAACGCATCCAAGGCGAGGCGCTGCAACAGGAAAATGAAAAGCGCTACAAAGCGCTGTGGGCAGAGTCGCAGCGTCAGGCACAGGAGCTGCGTCTGCTGGATGAGGTGCGTACGCTGCTAGCACGTGAACAGGATATTCCAACCATGATCCGCTCCGCCATCACGCAGATTGCGGAGAGTTTTGGATATCCCCTCGTCTGCCTGTATCTCCTGGAAGAAGAAACTCTCAAGCTGCAATACAAGGTTGGCTTATCCGGTGCTGAACCTGTCATTCCCATCACCCAGGGAATAACGGGGCGCGTCGCGCGCACTGGGGAAATGGTTTACCTGACGGATGTGCGGAAAGATCCGGATTTCATCAGCGAAATCGACAACATTACATCCGCCATCTATGCGCCACTGGTGGTTAACCAACGAGTTATTGGCACGCTGAATGTCGAGTCAACTGAAGAGTTCATGCTCACCCCAGACGATGTGCGGTTGGTCACCTCGCTCGGCCAGCACATCAGCATTGCGCTCAGTCAGGCACAGCTCAACACCAGTCTGCGAGATAGTGAAGCGCGCTTCCGCCAGATCGCTGAGAACATCAATCAGGTTTTCTGGGTGCGCGATACAGCCGAGCGGCGGCTGTTGTATATCAGCCCGATCTTCGAAACCATCTGGAGACGCCCAATAGATACCGTCTATCAGGACGCAGATGCCTTCTATGATACTGTACATCCCGCTGATCTGGGACGGGTGCACGCACGACATGCCACCCAGGAGGGTCAGGAGCAGTCTGATGAGTATCGCATCGTTTGGCCGGACGGCACGATACGTTGGATCAATGTGCGGATTTATCCTGTCTATGATGAAGCTGGTAAGCTCTACCGTGAAGTTGGATTGGCCGAAGATGTGACCGAGCGGCGGGACGCTGAGACGCTGGTGCGACGCCAACGCGACTATCTGGATGCCCTGCACCAAACAACGCTGGATTTGATGTCACGCCTGGATCTGACCACCCTGCTGAATGACATCCTGTCGCGCGCGAGCGGCCTGCTAGGTACCAAGCACGGCTATATCTGTTTACGAAATGACGAAGACCACGTCATCGAAGCAGTAGCAACTCAAGGCGTATTCCCGGCCAACTTCCGTTTGCAGTTGGGCGAAGGGATCAGTGGACGCGTCTGGCAAAGTGGTCAGCCCATGTGGGTTAATGATTACCAGCACACAGATGATCATCTGCCAGACCTGGGG
>JAEUQX010000133.1 GCA_016788625.1 Anaerolineae bacterium | reverse complement strand
CCGCGACCCACGACGCGCCATTCGGACGGCTGCCTACCTGCGCAGGCTGAGCGTTGGCGTTGCCCGGCCACACCAGATAGTCCGGCTGCCAGTCGTTACCCCAGGGGTAGAACAAGCCATCCGGGCCGCGCGCCGCATATTCCCACTCGGCTTCGGTCGGCAGGCGGGCGGAGCGCAGTTCACAGAATGCGCGTGCCTCTACCCAACTGATGCGCGTACGTGGATGCCCAGGTTCCGGCCAGCCCGGTTCCCCGGCAGCCATTCCGGAGAAAGCCGCGAACTGCGCATTGGAGACCTCGTAACGGTCGAGCCAGAAGGGATTATCGAAGCATTGGGTAGACATCGGGGCTTCGTCCGCCTCGCGCCCGAACGCACCCATGTTGAAGCAGCCCGCCGGAACGAGCACCATCTCGACGGCATCAAACACCTGTACAACCGGGTTCCAATCGGCATTGCGGAAGACCGGATTGCCAGTATAACCGGGAGGAACGCTCAGGATGGTTGAAGGGGTAGGCATGGGAAAGTCGCCCGACGCGCACGCCGTCAGCAGCAGCGCAAAGATCGAGCAGCAGATGCAGGAAAGCCATTTGCGGTTCATAAGTCTGCCTGGAAAGATCATAACTCCGTGCTGTCCTAAATTGTACGCTACCCTTGTTGGGGCTTGGCGCAATTGACTATAATTTCTGACAAGTTCACGCGAAATAAGGATTCATTGGTCTCATGAAACTGACAACCAGCGCGGAAGTGCGGCAGGCATTTCTCGATTTTTTTGAAGAACATCAGCATCGTCCGATTGCCTCCTCGTCACTCGTGCCAGGCAACGACCCCACCCTGCTCTTTACCAATTCGGGCATGGTGCAGTTCAAGGACGTATTCCTCGGGCTGGACAAGCGCGATTACCGCCGCGCCACCACGTCGCAGAAGTGTATGCGGGTTTCCGGCAAACACAACGACATCGAAGAAGTCGGCCCGTCACTGCGGCATCATACCTTCTTCGAGATGCTCGGCAACTTTAGCTTTGGTGACTATTTCAAGCGTGATGCCATCAAGTTTGCCTATACGCTGCTGACTGAAGTCTACGGTCTGCCCAAGGATCGGTTGGCCTTCACGGTGTATCGCAATGATGATGAAGCCTTCAAAATCTGGACAGAAGAAATGGGCGTTGACCCCAAGCGGGTAGCGCGGCTGGGACCAAAGACCAACTTCTGGCAGATGGCGGAGACCGGCCCGTGCGGCCCGACGAGCGAGCTGCATTGGGACAAGTACCCGGAACGTGGCATCGACAACATCGTGCCCTCGCTGGAGGCTGAAGACGACCGCTTCCTGGAACTGTGGAATCTGGTGTTCATGCAGTTCAACCGCACGCAGGACGATCCGCAGCATACGGGGAAGTTCGATGTACCGCTGCCCGCGCCCGGCGTCGATACGGGCATGGGTCTGGAACGCGTGCTGAGCGTGATCAACGGTGTGAGGTCGAACTATGAGACCGACCTGTTCATGCCGATCATTCAGAAAACGCAGGCGATGACCGGACACAGTGACGCCGAACGCGACGCGAATATCATCCCCTACCGCGTGATTGCCGACCATGTGCGTGCTGCGGTGTTCCTCATCGCCGATGGCGTGCTGCCGGGCGCGAAAGGGCGCGACTCGGTCTGCCGTCTGGTCATCCGGCGTGCTGCGCGCTTTGGCACGAAGATTGGCTTCCATCAACCCTTCCTGGCGGAAGTGGCCGACGCCGTAATTGAGGTGATGGGAACGCACTACACCGACATTGCCGAGCGTGCAACGGCGATCAAGAAGATCATCACACAGGAAGAAATCCGCTTCCGCCGCACGCTCGACCGAGGTCTGAGCGAGCTGGACGCAGAACTCGACATCCTGGCGAAAGAGAACCGCAAGGAACTGCCCGGTCGTGTCGCCTTCTATCTCAAGGCAACACTCGGTCTGCCGATGCAGGTCATCAAGGATGTGGCCGAAGAACGCGGGTTCAGCGTTGACATGCAGGGATTCAGTGAAGAAGAGGCCAAACACACTGAGGTCAGCGGCGGCGGTCAGGCGATGGGCGAGATCACGACCGCCGAACTGTTCACCGAGACGCTGGCGCAGCTTAAAGCAGCCAAACTCGTGGGCGAAAACGGTGTTGCCTATAATCCGTATGGCACCACTCAGGTCAGCGACCGCGTAATTGCGCTCTTCCGCGACGGCAAGCGTGTAGAAAGCGCACTGACTGGTGATAAAGTAGAAGTTGTATTGGGCAAGACGCCCTTCTATGTCGAGGCGGGCGGCCAAGTCAGCGACACGGGCACGATCAGCGGTAATGGCTGGGTGATCGAAGTTGAAGATACCAAGCGCCCGATTGGTGGATTGATTGTTCACAGCGGCGAGGTCGTCGAAGGCACACCGCAGGACGGTGATGAAGCCATCGCGCAGGTCGATGACTCGCGCCGCGCGGACATCACCCGCAACCACACAGGCACGCACCTGCTGCACGCGGCATTACGCGACCGCCTGGGCACGCATGTGCAGCAGCGCGGTTCGCTGGTCGCGCCAGATCGTCTGCGCTTCGACTTCGCCCACGACCAGAAAGTCAGCGATAGCGAGCTTTATGACATCGAAACCGCTGTCAACGAGATCATCCTGGCAAACTACGGCGTGACCGCGCAGGAAAAAGCGCTGGCCGAGGCGCGCGCGGATGGCGCGATGGCGCTGTTTGGCGAGAAGTATGGCGAGCGCGTGCGAACGATCAGCATCAGCAAGAACGGTTCGCGCTACAGCTATGAACTATGCGGCGGCGTACATGTCGCGGAGACGGCGGAAATCGGCACGTTCCTGATCGTCAGCGAAGGCAGCGTCAGCGCGGGCATCCGCCGCGTCGAAGCGCTGACCGGACGTGGGGCGGTGCAGTACATGCGGGAACAGTTGGGCACGCTGTGGGGCGTGGCCCAGCAGCTTGGCACAACACCGGAACAGTCCGGGCAACGTATCCATGCATTGCAGGACGAACTCGCCGGGGCGCGCAAGCATATCGCCCAGCTTCAGCGCGAAATCGCGCGCAGCCGCTTCGAGGCGCTGCAAGCCGAACAAATCAAGGGAATCACAGCGCTCATCGCCCAGATGGACGGCATGAGCATGGACAACCTGCGCGAAGTCTCCGACTGGTTCCGCAACCGCCACAGCAGCGGTGTGCTGGTCGTCGGCAGCATCGTGGATGACAAGCCGCAACTGCTCGTCAGCGTCAGTGATGACCTGACCAAGAAAGGGCTGCACGCGGGCAATATCGTCAAGGAACTGGCGGCGCTGGTCGGCGGCGGCGGCGGCGGACGGCCCAACCTGGCGCAGGCGGGCGGTAAGGACAGCAGCAAACTGCCAGCCGCTCTGGAAAATGCGCGTGATCTGATCAGCAAATACTACGCGGGCTAATGACGACCAAACCGGAGTTCGTGCAGCTAGAAGCAGGCGACGATGTGGTCTCTGTACGAGATCGCCTCTCGTTCCTGCGCGGCAAGCGCGTGCTGCTGATCTGGCCGGAAGATGGCACGGTGCTGACGCGCAAACTTGACCTCGTGCTGATTCAGCGCGAGGCCATGCGTCGTGCCATCCGGTTAGCGCTGGTCACGCACGATACGACGGTAATTCAGCACGCCAGCGAACTGAACATCAGCACGTTCGAGACCATCGGCGCGAGCGAACGCGGACGCTGGCGGCGAGGACGTGGTAAGGTCTTCGCCAACCGTGCACAGCGCCCTAAAGATGAGCCGATCCCTGATGACCTGAAGGAAATTGCCAGCCGGATCTATGCCGAAGAAAGCGCGGCAGAGCGGCGCTGGCGGCGCATCCGCTTTGCAGTCGGTCTGCTGCTCTTCGCAGCGATTGCGCTGGGCATTGGTTATGTTTTCCTGCCAACCGCAACGGTCACGCTGACCCCGGCGCAGCGGCGCATCGAGGCCAGCGCCAGCATTCGTGTTGACCCACTGACGAGCGGCGTCGATGTCGAAAATGCCATCATCCCCGCGCTGCGGCTGAGCATCCAGATTGAAGACAGCGGCACCATCGAAACCAGCGGTGTCCAAGCATTGGGCGATGCAGCGGCCAGCGGGTCAGTCGTCTTCATCAACCAGACCGAGCAGCCCGTGACCATTCCAGCAGGCACAACCGTCAGCACCAGCGCGGGCGAGCCGATCAGCTTCCGCACCGCGCAAGAGGCCAGCCTGCCCGGCGGCATCGGCTTGCAGGTCGAAGTGCCAATTGAAGCGCTGCCGGGTTCGACAGGCGCGGTCGGCAACGTGGACAGCGGTCAGATCAACACGGTCGTCGGGCCGCTCGCCGCGCAAGTCACTGTTCGCAACATCACCCCGACGGCAGGTGGCACCAGTCGTTCGCAGCGCATGGTCACGCAGACCGACCGCGACCTTTTGTTGGCGACCGTCAAACAGCAGTTGCAGACGCGCGCATATCTTGATTTGCAGGCGCGCCTGAGCGAGTCGCAGTGCATCATCCTCGAAACCATGCGGATTGCCGAAGAACGCAGCGATTGGACAACATTCAGCGCAAATGTAGGCGAAGTCAGCGATACGCTCTCGCTGACCATGCGCGTCGTAGTCGAAGCGACAGCGATTGAGGAACAGTTTGGGCGGCAGATCGTCTATGCCCAGATGTCGCGGCAAGTGCAGGCACAGGAAACCATCCAGCCGGAGAGCGTGACTTATGACCTGGGATGCGAGGCTGTCAGCAGCAGCGACAGCAGCACGGGGCAAGCCACCTTCACAATGGGCAGCAGCGGTCTGGTGACTGCGGTGATCGACACAGAAGCAGTGCGCCAGCGGCTGGCCGGGCAAAGCCTGAACGATGCAGTAGCGTACCTAGTGAGTGAGCTGCCTTTGCAGCAAGGCACACAGCCAGGCATTCGCATTGAACCGGACTGGTTCAGCGGGCTGCCCCTGCTGCCCTTCCGCATCAGCGTGGCATTGGAGAGCGGCGTCACGCCATGAATGGGCGGCTGTTGTGCATTGATCATGGGCTGAAGCGCATCGGGCTGGCCGTCAGCGATGCGTCCGGTCTCGTCGCCCGCGGACTCACGGTGATCGTGCGCAAGTCCAACCGCGAGGACTTCTCTCGTATCAACCAGATCGCCGCTGAGCAACATGTTGTGGGCATCATCGTCGGCCTGCCCGTCAACAGTGATGCACAACCAGGCGAATATACACAGGGCGACACGGTGCGCCGCTGGATTGAACGCTTCGCCGAAACAACCTCTCTGCCGATCATCACCTGGGACGAGCAGCTAACCAGCGCTGATGCGCGCGATCTCTCAATTCAGAAAGGCCGTGGCGCGCGTGATCCGATTGATGACCTCGCGGCGCGCGTGATCCTGCAGAGCTATTTGGATGCCCGCCGGGATGGGCTGATTTAAGCAGTACAGACGAAAGGGTTGTGACGTTGGGAAGATTGGCGCGGGGTTGCATCCTGATAATTGTGGTCGTCGGGATAGTGGTTGTAGGCCTGGGCGCGGTCGTGCTGGTCATCTCCGGCGGCGATCCAGTGGACTTTGTGCAGAAAACCGCCATCCGGCTGTCGATTTCCGGGCGACAAGATGACCTCAACCGGGCAGTCAGCAGCGATAACACGCCGGTACGTTTCACGGTGAATTCCGGCGATACGCCGCGCTTGATCGCACAGAATCTGCTCGACGCGAATCTCATCACCGATTCTGCATTGTTTGTCGATTACGTGCGCCTCAACGACATCGACCGCCAATTACAGGCAGGCACATACTTCCTGACGCGCGCCCAAAGCCTGACACAGATCGCCCAGGCACTAACCGACTCGCGCAACAGCCAGTTCGCATTCCGCATCCTGGAGGGCTGGCGCATTGAGGAAGTGGCAGCGGCTATTGATGCCAATCCCTATTTCAACTTCAGTGGAGCGGAGTTTCTGGCACTGGTCGGTCCCGGCGCACTTGTTGATAGCGGGTTCGCCAGCACAGTCGGACTGCCGCCAGGCGCATCACTGGAAGGTTTTCTGTATCCGGACACCTACCAACTGCCCGCCGAAATAACCCCCACCATGCTGCGTGACATCCTGCTGCAAACATTCGCGGAAAAGGTCGGCGTGCAGCTACCCATTGATGCCGCTGCGCAGGGCTTCACACTTTATCAGATCGTCACGCTGGCTTCGATTGTGCAGCGCGAAGCCCTTCACCAGGACGAGCAGCCGATGATCGCCGGGGTTTACCGCAACCGTCTGGCGATTGATATGCGCCTGGAAGCCGATCCCACCGTACAGTACGGCATCGGTTTCCGTGATGGCTCGTGGTGGCCGCGCATCACGCAGTTTGACTATACAAATGCCGTGTCATCGTATAACACCTATCTCAACAACGGACTGCCACCAGGGCCGATTGCCAGTCCCGGCGTGAGTGCCATTCAGGCGGCTGCGTACCCGGCGGCATCAGACTTCTATTTCTTCCGCGCGGACTGTCGTTCCGATGGCTATCATGACTTCGGACGCACATTTGAAGAACACCTGGCGAATGGATGCTGATGAAGTCATGAGCAACGCATAATGGGTGACAAGTGGTCTGCACCAGACAGCAGGCGTGTGAGGATGACCTTGACCGAAGGAAATAGGGATAAGGTTGTTGGTCTTTACATCCAAAACACCAGGCCAATCGCATGATACAGGCCATCTTACGTTGCCCTCGCAAGGTTCTGATTGTTCTCACCCTGCTGCTGACAGGCTGTGCCGGAACGCCAATTCAACGCGTGGCATTGTTAGCGCCGTTCGAGGGGCGCTATCGCGAGGTCGGATACGATGCCTACTATGCCGCGCAATTGGCGATGCAGGATTTCGGCAGTCCGACGACTGAACTGCTGGCGATTGATGATGGTGGCAGCACCACCAGCGCCGTGCAGCGTGCACACGCCCTTGCCAGCGATCCGCTGGTGAAAGTCGTCATCGCGCTGGGCTACGAGGCCACCGGAGACGAAACACAGGCCGCATTCGCTGAGCTTCCGGTAATCGTGGTTGGTGATTGGAGCGCTCGCCCGCTGACTAGCAGTGTCTTCGTGCTGAGCAGCCCGGACATCGCCGACCACATAACCGCCCCGCGTGACGTGATTGACGCAGCAGAAAGTAACGCACCCTTGGTTGGCGGTGAAGTGCTGGCATTGGAACAATTCCGCGAGCTGCGCGCCGATCTGACGGGCATTGAGATTGTCTCCAGCGCAATCCAAGC
>JAEUQX010000632.1 GCA_016788625.1 Anaerolineae bacterium | reverse complement strand
GTTTTGAGGAAGCCGCCCCAGTCGAGATGTCCGCTCAAGGGGGCCGATACGAACCAGAATACTGCCATAGTTGCTTTCGTCTGAAGTGTGATGATCAGGTTTGAGTCAACTTACCACACAATGCGGTGTTACTCAGCGACAAAAGATTCGTTGAACCATTGTGTATGAATTTAGTCTGAATTGCGATGCATATCACAATTCCTTATTGATGAACAGGACAACTCTGGCTATATTTAAGACAATGCATCGGCAATTATTTCGAGAGAATATCATGACCTGGTTCAGCCCAACACCGCGCGAAATCTCAACGATTGAACAACTCGAAACAGCCCTGCGTGATTCCAGTCTGAACGCGGCCAGCCGCGACCAGCTTCTCCGCAAATTATGGAAAGAGCTGGAAGACGCACATGGGGGCCGCATCCTCAGCGTAGTGTCTCCCGAAGGTCAGGTCATCCAGAACCCGTTCTTCCAGCGCTAGCGCTTCTGCCAGACACTACGACGGCGTGCCTGCGTTCAACCAGGCGGGCTGCTGTTGGCGCTGCGGCGCATTCAGGATCGTATAAAACTTCAATGCTTCATGCCACAGACTCGCGGCTAGATCGCTGCTGCCCAGCGCGGCTTGAGCCTCGCTCGATGCGCTGAGTGCCTCTGCCAGCAGACGCCGCATGTCGGCCTTGCGTGCCAACTGCACAGCCTCATCCAGATGGATCAAGGCCTCGTGGGCAGTGCCCGCCAACAGCGCTGCACGCCCCAACCCGGTCAGCGCGCCAATAATCGCTTCGGCATCTTCGTCCGCTCTGGCTTCACGCAGACTTTCGTCAAATTGTTCACGAGCCAATGACGCATCTTCGAGCAGAATCAGGCAGTGCCCATAATTGTTCCGCACGCGCGCCCGCCAAAAGCTTTTGTCCTGTTTACTGAGAAGCCACAACGCCCGCTGATGGTAGCCAGCGCCCGCCGCATAATCGCCCATCGCATCAGCCACCAGTCCCAGGTTATCGGTTTGAACCGCCACCTGCAGTTCCAATCCCAAATCGCTGCTCATCCGCAGCGCGTGCTCAATCGTAGACTGCGCCTGCTGCGGTTTACCTGTCATCAACAGGAACCAGCCGTAATTGCCACGCCGCGTGGCTTCTGCTGCTTCATCCCCTAACCGCCGTGCGATGGCTATGCTCTCGTTGAAAAACGAATCAGCAGACTCCAGGTCGCCCTGGTCAACGTAAGCGGTAGCCGCGTTCGCCAGTACCAACCCACGTGTCTCCCAATCGTCCTTCACGCTGCTCAGCAGCATCAACGCCTGTTCATAATCCTTCAGCGCACGGCTGCCCTGCCCCAGGTAACGGCGAGCGGCGGCGATATCACAGTACAGCCGCGCGGCCTGCGAAAGCTGTCGTTCGGCTTCATAGATGCTGACGGCGTTCGTCCATTCGCGCACCGCTTCGGCCATGCGGTGGCGCGCTTTCAGGTGCAGCCCCAGGTCACGGTGTGCCTGCGCGGTTTCCAGGCGCTGCCCGGCGGCCTGGGCGCGCTCCGCAGCATCGCGATAGATGCGGATAGCGTTTTCATCGGCGCCCGTCTCGGCATACGCCGCGGCCAATGCGCGCGCCAGATCGCTGTCCGAAAACACGCTGTCGGAAATCTGCAACCGGTGATAGCGTTCCGCAGCCGGCTCCAGATAGGTCAGCGCATCGCGGAATGCCTTGCGCGCCACCAGCACAATACCCAACGCCGCCTGAGCCTGAGCGTGCAGCGCTTCTCCAAGGTCGGCGCTGCGACTCTCCGCCCGCTGGGCATGACCGAGCGCAATGTCATGCTCGCGCAGGCTGAGCGCGGCCTTTGTGACCTGACACAATGCCCGAATCTGCGCCGCGTCCGCAGGGAGACCCTCATACAGTGCCAGCGCATCCGTGAAATATTGCAATGCTTCTTCCGGTCGCCCCTGTTGCAGCGCCCGCGCGCCCAGTTCGCCGCCCCACAAGCGTTCATAACGGTGGTAGCTCATCTGCCGCGCCAGCCGCAGCGCGCGCACCAGAAGCTGCTGTCCTTCGCTCTCCTGCCCGCTGGCGATGAGTGCCTGCCCCAACCGGCCGACGAAATAACTGCTCAGTTCGATGTCACCAGTCAGGTTCAATCGCGGCAGTGACTCGCGCAGCAGATGAATTGCGTAACTGGCATTGTTCGCCCGCAGATACGTATCCGCCAGCAGCCCCAGTGCGCGCCCTTCTGCGCCGCTCGCCCGCGTGCTGCGCGCCATTTCCAGCGCGTCCTCATAGTATTTCTGTGCCTCGTCCCACTGCTCTTGGCGCTGCGCTAACCAGCCCAGTCCATTCAGCATATAAGCCATCTGCGTACGCTGCCGGGCGCTCTGTGCTCCCTGGTAGGTACTTTCCAGCAGTTCGCGGGCATCGTCATAGCGCCCCGTCTCCGTGTAGATCTCGGCCTGACTGAGCGCGATCACAGCGATAGCGGTGGTGTCACCCAATCTGATCGCCAGATGCATCGCCCGCCCCAACTCCGCGAGCGCGGCAGGAAATGCTTCGGCGCGTTTCGCCCGCTGTCCGGCATCCAGTGCCTCACGCAGCGCGGCTAACTCTGGCTTGGTGGAAACAATTGCTGCGCCGCGAAGACCCAATGCCTGCTTTACTTGGTCAATGAATTTCAAGAAAACGCTCCCGATGGACACGACATGCTATCTATTGTAACCGAGCGATGCAACTTTCGTGGCGCTTTGCTCAGGAAATATAAAGGGCGCTCACTTGGAGCGCCCCACAAACTCATGAGGACAGGCTGTCAGATTACGGGTAGAAACCGCGAGTCTTCAACGCCTCGCCCACCCGGCTGATAGCAGTCATCTGCGCGGCGGTGCGCATATCCACGCCATGATGTTCCGCCATGTGCGCGGTCGCGTCATAGCTGTTGATCAGGATACGCTGCAGCTGGCGGAAGACTTCTTCCTTGTCCCAGAAGAATTCCTGCAAGCCCTGCACCCACTCGAAGTACGACACGGTAACGCCGCCCGCATTCGCCAGAATGTCCGGCACAAGGTGAATACCCCGGTCGACAATGATGTCATCAGCTTCCGTCGTCGTCGGGCCGTTCGCACCTTCGACGATCAATTTTGTGCGCAGGTGTGGCGCGTTGTTCTCGGTGATCTGGCCTTCCATCGCGGCAGGAACCAGCACCTCACAAGGCAGGCAGAGCAGCTCGGCATTCGTCACCCGTTCCGCGCCGGGGAAACCTTCCAGCGTGCCCACCGCTGTATAGTGGCGGCGCACTTCTGGGATATCCAGGCCGTGTTCATTGTAGATGCCACCGTTCACATCGCTAACCGCGACGACCTTGAAGCCCAGTTCATGCGCATAATCAGCAGCGTGCAAACCGACATTGCCGAAGCCCTGAATGACGACTCTGATTTTCGACTCATCCACCATGCCCGCACGCTTGAGCGCTTCGACCATACAGATGATCACGCCGCGCCCGGTCGCTTCCGTGCGTCCCTGGCTGCCACCGATGATGATCGGCTTGCCCGTGACAATCGCCGGGACAGAATAGCCAACCGTCATGCTGTACGTATCCATAATCCAGGCCATTTCCTGCGGCCCGGTGCCCATGTCCGGCGCGGGAATATCGGCGTGCGGGCTGATGAGCGGAACCAGTTCCGCCGCATAACGCCGGGTCAGGCCTTCTTTTTCGCGCATACTCAGCGATTTCGGATCAACCAGCACGCCACCTTTCGCGCCGCCATACGGCAGGTTGACAAGCGCGCATTTCCAGGTCATCCACATCGCCAAAGCGCGCACCTCGTCCAGTGTCACGTTCATGCTGTAGCGGATCCCACCCTTCGACGGCCCCATCACGGTACTATGATGTACTCGATAGCCCGTGAACATCTCAATGCGGCCATCATCGCGACGCACCGGGAAGTTCACCGTGAATTCACGGCGCGGCCAGCGCATATACTCGACGAGGTTTTCATCCATGCTCAGGTGGCGCACTGCACGGTCGTACTGCGTCAGCGCAGTCTGGTAAGGGCTGGGAATCTCTTCCAATACGTGTTGGACGTGATTCAATGAAACGACCATCTTTACTCCTCTACCGGATTGAAACCGGACAGCATATTTCACTCATAATTATCAACATTCTACTGGTCAGTATAACCGAAGGCCGCCTTGAAAGATAGTGAATTTTGTGTGAATTTAGGCATGTTGTATATCATTATGCCATCTTTATAGTACAATCTGCACAAGGCAAATCTACGGTTGATTATCCTCGATCAAACATACCCTTTTGGCGAACATAACCGCTATAATGCGAACCCGTCGTCTAGCAGATGAGTGAGGATGAGGATGTACTATCGAATAACGCCGCTCAAGGAAAACCTGATTTACATTAAGTGGTACCGCGCCCCCCGTCCAAACACGCACACAGTTAAAGAATTCATCACCGACCTGCAAACACGACTGGACACGGCATCCGTCGGGTTGTATTTCATCTCCGATTTACGGCAGGGGCGCATTGTGGATATGCGGGTCATTCAGCAGCTAGCGGGGCTTTCGAAGCACGAACGTTGGGCAGGGAGCACAGCGTTCAGCGATAACCCAGTCTCGAATGTACTGGTGAGGTCGTTCTCCAGGTTCGCCGGGCAGCCCAAAGAGCATCGTGAAATCTGGACGACGCCAGAAGAAGCCATAGCCTATCTGGAATCAGTGAAGCCTGGACTCAGCGACGAAGTCGATTGGAAGACCTTACTCGACACCGATTGACCCCAGGCTATAATCAGAGCGACACCCTCAGCAGCAGGAAGACGCGGTATGTCGCTCACCTTAACCCTGATGCGTATGAAACGTATAGGCAAAACGGCGACAGAAGATCAGATCATCCGCGACCTGCGCGCGAAGTATCCGCAGCGCCGTGCCCTGCTGGAAGAACTCAAGAAGTTCTAGAATCCAGCCCTTACGCCCGCTCGGCCACCTGCAAATAGGGCCGCAGATAGCGTCCGGTGTGGCTGGCCTCCACCTGCGCCACATCTTCAGGCGTGCCCGTAGCGATGATGTAGCCGCCCGCGTCACCACCCTCAGGACCCAGGTCGATGATCCAATCCGACACCTTGATGATGTCCAGGTTATGTTCGATCACCAGCACAGTGTTGCCGTTGTCCACCAGCGTTTGCAGCACATGAATCAAGCGCTTCACGTCTGCCGCGTGCAGCCCGGTTGACGGCTCGTCCAGGATGTAGAGCGTCTGCCCGGTGGCGCGCTTGCTCAGTTCGCGGCTGAGCTTGATGCGCTGCGCCTCGCCGCCGCTCAAGGTCGTGGCTGGCTGGCCGATGCGGATGTAGCCTAACCCGACTGCATCCAGCGTTTGCAGCTTGGTATAGATCGTTGGGATGTTGGCGAAGAACTCCAACCCCTCAGAAACGGTCATATCCAGCACGTCAGCGATACTCTTGCCCTTGTACTTGACTTGCAGAGTCTCGCGGTTGTAGCGCGCGCCGTGACACACATCGCACAACACGTACAGATCGGCCAGGAACTGCATCTCAATCTTGATCTGCCCCTGCCCCTCGCAGTGCTCACAGCGACCGCCCTTGACGTTGAAGCTGAAGCGCCCTGGCGTATAGCCGCGTATCTTGCTCTCCGGCAGTTCGGCGTAGAGCGAACGAATCGGGTCGAACATCTTGGTATAGGTGCTGGGGTTGCTGCGCGGCGTCCGGCCAATCGGCGACTGGTCGATGTTGATGATCTTGTCGATCTGCTCGATACCCTCAATGCCGTCGTGCAGGCCGGGGCGCTCCTTGCTGCCGTTGATCACCTGCGCCAGGCGGTTGTAGAGGATGTCCACCATCAGGCTGCTCTTGCCGCTGCCGCTCACGCCCGTGATACACACCAGCTTGCCCAGGGGTATGGTCGCGTTGATGTTCTTCAGGTTGTTCTCGCGCGCGCCGCACACCGTGATCGTCTTGCCGTTGCCGGGACGCCGAGCTTCAGGCACCTCGATGCTCAGCCGCCCGGAGAGATAAGCGCCCGTCAGGCTGCCCTCGACCTGCATGACCTCTTCCGGTGTGCCCTCCGCCACGATGCGCCCGCCATACTCGCCCGCCCCTGGTCCCAGGTCGATCAGCCAGTCAGCACAGCGCATCGTTTCCTCGTCATGCTCAACCACCAGCAGCGTGTTGCCCAGGTCGCGCATCCCCATCAGCGTTTGAATCAACCGGGCATTGTCGCGCTGGTGCAGCCCAATCGAGGGTTCGTCCAGCACGTACAACACGCCCGTCAAGCGGCTGCCGATCTGCGTCGCCAGCCGGATACGCTGCGCCTCGCCACCGGAGAGCGATCCCGCCGAGCGCCCCAACGTCAGGTAGTTCAGCCCGACATCGTTAAGGAAGCCGACGCGCTCGATGATCTCCTTGAGGATTTGCTGCGCGATCTCCAGGTCACGCGCCGAAAGCACGGCATCCTGCGCCGCAGACCCACGCAGCGCATGAACCCATTCCAGCAGTTCCGAGATGGGCAGCAGGGTGATCTCGTAAATCGACTTATCGACCACGCGTACCGCCAGCGCTTCCGGTCGCAGGCGCTTACCCTGGCAGGTCTGACACGGCACTTTCGCCATATACTGCTCGAACAGCTCGCGCATCCCCTCGGACTGTGTTTCGCGGTAGCGGCGCGCCAGGTTGTTCATGATGCCCTCGTATGACGAGGTATATTCGCGGTAGTCGCCGCGCTGGTTGGAATAGCGCATCTTGATCTTCTGGCCGCCTGTGCCGTACAGCACCACGCGCTGATGCTCAGGCTTGAGTTCTTTCCAGGGAGTCTCCATGCTGAAGCCGTAATGCGCCGCGATGCCGCGCATGATGTTCGACCCCCACGAGGATTCGTCGTCAAAATTCCAGCCGCTAGCGCTGATTGCGCCTTGTACCAGGCTCAGATCGGGATTCGGCACGATCAGGTCAGGGTCGAACTCCAGCTTGAAACCGAGACCCTGGCAGTCCGGGCAGGCCCCTTTCGGCGTGTTGAAGCTGAAGCTGCGCGGTTCGATCTCCGGGATGCTGCCGTGCCCGTTCACACAGGCCAGCAGTTCGCTGTAGAGGTGATCGACAGGCTCGTCACCCGTCAGGTCGTTGATGATGACCACGCCTTCGCCGATCTCCAGCGCCGTCTCAATGCCATCGGTCAGGCGGCTTTCAGCGCTCTTGCGCTCTTCCGCGTCGTCACTGTGGCGGATGATCAACCGGTCAACCACCACCTCGATGTTGTGAATCACATAGCGATCAAGGGCGATGTCGTCGCTCAGATCGACAGTCTCGCCGTCTATCCGCGCGCGCACAAAGCCACCCTTGCGCAAATCCTCGAACACCTTCTCGTGGGTACCCTTGCGCCCCTTGATCACCGGCGCAAGAATCTGGATGCGGCTGCCCTCCGGCATGGACTGCACCGCGTCCACGATCTGCTGCGCGCTCTGCGCTTCCACGCGTGTGCCGCACACCGGGCAGTGTGGAATGCCGATGCGGGCATAGAGCAGACGCAGATAGTCATAAATTTCGGTGACTGTGCCGACGGTCGAACGCGGATTGTGACTGACACCCTTCTGGTCAATCGAGACCGCCGGACTCAGCCCTTCGATCTGGTCAACATCGGGTTTTTCCATCTGGCCGAGGAACTGGCGGGCATACGCGCTCAGGCTTTCGACATAGCGCCGCTGCCCTTCCGCGAAGATCGTATCGAAGGCCAGCGAGGACTTGCCTGAACCCGATAGCCCGGTGATAACGACGAGTTTGTTACGGGGAATTTCGACATCAATATTCTTCAGGTTATGTTCGCGCGCACCGCGCACCACAATCTTGTCCTGAGTCATGACACCTGCCTATAGTAGCTGTTGGGCGGGAGCGGGGTCGTACAAACGTTCGATTATAGCACCCTGAAGAGGTGTAGCTCAAGGGCGATTGTGTCAAACCCACAGACTCATTGCCGAGGGATGAAAGACAGAAGATTTCACCGCGTCCCTGCGGTAGAATGAACCCCATTCTGTAAACCGATGGAGACTCACGGATGACACCTGCATCCTCTCACAATTCTTCGCGCATGGTCCTGTTCGGCACGCTGCTGATGATCATCATTGGCGCGGCGGTCGTGCTGCTCGTCCTGCTCAACCGCCCTGCACCCTCCACAACCGATACAGGCGCGGCCATCATCGAGGGCGACGCCTTTGACGGCATCACCCAGGTTGACCCGCCGCGCGCGCTGCAAGAGTTCACGCTGACCGACCAGCGCGGCGAACCGTTCAGCCTGAGCGACCTGCGTGGCAAAATGGCGCTGCTGTTCTTCGGCTTCACGCACTGTCCGGATGTGTGCCCGCTGACGCTGCTGGAGTTCAAACAGGTCAAGAGTGCGCTGGGCGAACAGGCGGGGGATGTGGCCTTCGTCTTCATCAGTATCGATGGCGCGCGCGACACGCCGGAAAAACTGGCAGAGTATGTTGGCGGTTTCGACGAGAGCTTCATCGGGCTGACGGGCGATGATGCCACGCTGACGCGATTGGGGAGCGACTACAACCTGTACTTCGCCCGCCGCGCCGACCCCAACGGCTCAGCCGACGATTACATCATGGATCACACGTCGAGCGC
>JAEUQX010000100.1 GCA_016788625.1 Anaerolineae bacterium | reverse complement strand
GACGAACTGCGTACGCGCCTCGCCCCCTATCCCGATCTCTACGCCAGCGGCTACAGTCAGGACGCGCTCAAGGAGGTCGTGGAGGCATTTTGCACCAGCGCCATCGTGCGCCGCCTGCCGCTGCCCGCGCCCGCCGATCTGCTGGTCGATGAAGCCGCCTACCTCAACGGATTGGCCGAAGCCGCCACCGAACTGCGCCGCTTCATCCTCGATATTCTGCGCCGCGAAGATGCCGACCTGGACGAAGCCGAACACCTGCTGGGCTGGATGGACGACATCTACGACCAACTGGTGACGTTCGATTTTCCGGACGCGCTGACGGGCGGGCTGCGCCGCCAGACCGACGTGGTGCGCGGGGTGCTGGAGCGCACGCGCGGCGACCTGACCACGACCGTGCAGCAGCACCGCTTGCAGGCTGCGCTGAAACGTGCGGAGTCGCAGCTTGGCAGCAGTGAGTAGAACTCCCTACAATAAGGCAGGTGAGTAGGAAGGGGTTTGCATGTTCACCATCCAGATTCACGATGAACAGCTTGCGCGGCGCTTGCAGCAAATCTCCGAGCGTGAGCAGCGCCCGGTCGAGGACATCCTCAAAACGATGGTCGCACAGTATCCCGCTGAAGCACCTGTCGAAGCTGCCCAATCGGACATGAGTGAGGCCGTAAAACTTGTGCGTCGCAAGGCCTATGCCAAAGCGCGCCTGTATTGGCTGTCGGTGGGGGATGCAGAAAAAGCCGCGATGACCGACGAAGCGCTGGACGAAGCGTTTGGCGCGTTTGATGAAGAAGGCATCCCACGCCTGAAAGTGGAACTTTCGTCGGAGCCGCCCATTGGGTCGCTGGCGTATGCGGCGAAGGTTATTCGTGAACACGGTGGTGTCCGTACTGAGGGTACGTTGGATGTTACTCAGGCTGATGATATTCTGAACGCAGAGTTTGCAGATTATCTGCTGAACCGTATGAAGGACAGCGATGCCTCTCAATAACATTCTGGTGGATAGCAGCTATCTCTATGCGGTGTTGGATGAGAAGAATGACAAGCATGAGATTGCGACAGCAGTTTCAGAATTATATCGGGGGCAGTTCATCGTCCCTTATGTCGTTCTGACCGAGGTGGCGTATCTATTCAATCGAGAAAGTGGCGTTCATGCTGTACTCAAGTTTCTTGACAAACTCCGTACAATGCAGCCCATCCTCGAGCCTGTCACTTACGACGATCTGGATCGTGTCCGCGAGATCATGGCGAGCTACCAGGATGCAAGATTTGACTTTGTTGACTGCTGTATCATGGCGATTTCCGAACGGCTGCGCTGTACGGAAGTCTGTACGTTTGACCGTCGCGACTTTAGCATCTTCCGCCCCAAGCATGTCAGCCATTTGGAGCTTTTGCCCTGAGGACTAGCTCATGCCCCCCCACTTCTCCAAACTCGCCGGCCTGACCCTCGGCATCTACGAGCTGCGCGAACTCGTCGCCGCAGAGGCCGATATGATCGCGACCTACAAGGGCTATCAGCCTGCGCTCAAACGTCATGTCGCCGTGCAGGTGCTCAACCCCGCCTTCAGCGAGAAGTTCGGGCAGGGCTTTCTGCGCGCCGCTGAGATCATCGCGGAACTCGAACACACCAACATCGTCCCGATTCACGATTACGCCGTACAAGGCCATTTCGCCTACATCGTCACGCGCCTGCTGGAAGGCGGTTCACTGCGTCAGCGTGTCGAGGCTGGGCCGCTGCCGATGGCCGAAGTCGCCGCGATTGTGCGGCAAATTGGCGGTGCGCTGGATTATGTGCATTCGCGCGGCATGGCGCACGGCGACCCCAGCATTGCCAATATCGCCTTCGACCGTTGGGGCAGCGCCTACATTGCTGACTTCCATGTCGCGGGTTTTCAGGAGCAGGTGGGCAGCGAGATGGTCGCCACGCTGGCCTACACCGCGCCGGAGAAGTGGAACGACCCGCGCCCGACTCCGGCCACCGACCAGTACGCGCTCGGCTGTATCGCCTACCACATGCTGACCGGGCACGCCCCCTTCCAGAATGTGCTGGTCGAGATGATCTTCAACCCCGCCTACAATGGCCCGCCTCCACCCCAAACGCACCGCCCGGAGATCCCGCAGGCGGTCAATGCCGTGTTCCAGCGGGTGCTCGCCAAAGATCCCACAACGCGCTTCACTACCGTGATGGACTTCGCGCGCGCCTTCGAGAAAGCGCTGCAAGCCGCGCCACAGCATCTGTTCATCTCCTACAGCCGCCGCGACAAGGACTACGCCCTTCAACTCGTTGATCATTTGACGGGCAGCGGCTTCAAAGTTTGGATTGACGAGCAGATTGACTATGGCGACGCCTGGTTCAACGAGATTGACACGGCCATCAAGTCCAGCGCGGCGTTCGTGCTGCTGATGTCGCCCGAAGCGCGCGCC
>JAEUQX010000084.1 GCA_016788625.1 Anaerolineae bacterium | reverse complement strand
TCACCCCACCAGCACGCCCCTGGGCATGTTGCGCGCGGCGACGCCCAGCGCGAAGGCGTCGGCGCAGTCGTCCATCATGCCGTCCGGCGCGCGCAGCGTCGAACCGTCGATGCTGGCGAGTTGGTTGTAAGCTTTGAAGCTGCGGATCACCGTTTGCCCGTCGCGAGCCGCGTCTGCCACGCCGTCATACAGCAGCGACTTGCCGCGCGAATTGCTCAGCCAGCCCGCCTTGCGCTCGCGATCCTGCGGCTGGCTATCCCACCCCGGCAGGCACACCAGGCGACTGTTATCGCGCAGCCACAGCAGCACCGCATGACCGTGATTGTTGCGCTCGACCATCACCCGTGCACGGTTGTACCAGGTCCCTACCTTGTCGATGTAGCTGCCGAAGGTGGACGGCTCGACCTTGCCCGACAGCAGCGCCACTTCCTCGCCCGTCAGTTCATCCAGCACCACGAACGCGCTGTCATCCGATGTCGGGTTGCCCTCCGCCGGATCCGCCCCAATGACGTAACGCCGCTTGGGGATGGGCAGCGTATACACCAGCAGACCGGGGATGCCGGGCGCGCCCTCGGTTCGCAGCAGCGCCGTGCTGAGCGGGTCGCGTGGTTGGTAGCAGGCTTGCAGCCATTCTGTCGGGATGCGCTTGGACTTCGACTTGCCCGACAGCGCCTCGACATCCGTGCTGGGGTACTGCTCATGCAGATCGTCCAGGCTGCCCGTCTGCTCGAAGATGTCGCGCTTCATCTGCGCGTACCACGCCGGCGTGCGGTCGGGGCGCACGTACCAGGGCAAAAAGATGTGCGCCCATCCGTTCTTGCCCTCTTTGGCCGCCTGATAGATCTTCTTGAACTCCGACTCCGGCTTATCCTTGTCGGCGCGACTGATCAGGAACAGCTTGCCGCCCGCGTCAATCGTCGGGCGCACGGCGCGCATCAGGGCGTTGAAGTTCGGCACCAGGTCAGCCTCGTCGAAGACGACGAACGTCGCCGTGTAGCCGTCGCCGCCCGTCGTCGGGAAGCTGCGCGCGCTGCTGCCGTTAGACAGCGCCAGATGCGAGGCGTTATCCACTGCGATGGCTTCGCACTGCATCCACGTCGGCAGGCGTCGATACATCCCGCGCAGACGTTCCTCGCCCAGCAGGTAGATCGCTTCGTCGTCGCGCTTGGAGAACAGCAGCACGGTGGCAATCGGGCGGAACAGCATCAACCACAGCGCATAAGCCAGCGCCAACCAGGTCAACCCCAACTGGCGCGCCTTCAGCGCAATCGTGAACTGGTTGCGGTCGAGCAGGTGCAGTGCGTCGATCTGCTCGTTCCATAGCTCGAACGGAATCCAGTCCAGCGCCTGCGGGTCATAGATGCGGCAGTATTCCGTGATGAAGTAGAGCGGATCTGCGCCACAGATCAGCAGCTCGCATTCCTCGTAGGATGCCTTATAGAGAATGTGGAAGAATTGCTTGGCTTCGGGCTTCGAGAGTCGCAGCCGGACGGTCGCACGTTCAATCGCTTCAAGCTGACGACTGTTGAAGCGTGCCTCAACGCTCGTCATCTTTTTCGCGCAGTGCCATGATCTGCATCAACCCCTTCATATCGTCGAGCGTCGGAGTTGATTTGAGCGCCTTGCCCTCGCTGGTCACATCAACCTCCGCGCGAGGCGGGCCGTCCACCTGCACCAGCACCAGACGCGCCAGCGCGATGTAGGACTGCGCGTCAAGGTCAATGACCGTGTGATCATCGAACTTGATGCGCCCGGTCGCCAGCCCTTCCCACACGCGCTGCGCGAACAACCGCTTGGCCGCAACCGGGTCGACCTGCCCATACTTGGCATTGCCGCCGCGCTCCAATAAGTTGGTCAGCGCGCGTTTCTTCGGCGGCCGTCCTTTCGGATTGCCGCTTCTCCCAGGTTGGAAGCTGGTCGATGATTTACCCATAGCCCTGTTCTCGCCCTGTTTATCAGGCAGCCAAGCTAGATGTCATATGTGCGGGGCGACGTGTCGGCAACCAGCCGCCGCGCTGACCCACACGCCGGATATACTCTTTCTTTTCTAACCGTACCAGATAGGTGCGGATGTAACGGTCATGCTTGCCCAACAGATCAGCCAGGATCAGTGTCCTGACCGGACTGTGCGAATTGCGATAGAGCTGGCACAGTTGAGCAAAAATCATTGACTCATATGGCGTCATCACATCAACCTCGCGTCGTCTCACCAACATCAATCATGCAGCGATGCATGACATAGAAGCCAAAGCCGTGCATCCAGCAGCCGACGATCAACGCCAGCGGATAAACGAGCGTGATAGGCAGCAGGCAGGCCGCCAGCGCATAGATGATCAGCAGCGCGCCTGTCCAAACGCACACGATGCGGGCTTCATGATCAATCAACACAGCATCCTCTGGAATCAAATACGCCCATACGTTCTATGGTACAGGTATTTTGCAGCGCTAACGGCAACTGTTTCTTACGCTATCGACAACCCAGGTGGGTATACACACACACCTTCCCCTATTGTAAGTATCGCTCAAAACACCCCGGCCATGTCCCCTAATTATTGGGGTACTGTGGAGTACCTATTTATGCGACAATGAGGACAGTTAACAACCGCAGATGTCCGGTACAAGCGGGGATGGCTTCAAAGACCGCCACAGTCAAGCGACGCGGCTGTGGTCAGGGGACTGGCAGACACGGCCTACGCGCCTACTACTCGTCAGTATGTGCATAAAAAGTTGCATCATAAGGACGCCTGTTCGCCTGACATTGTAATAAAAAAGGGGGTTGCCCCCCTGCTTTCATTCGATGTTATCCGCCTGTTTCATCATGTCGTCAACGCAATCATGGCAATACCAGCGCTCGCCTATCTGCTTCATTCGTGTCTTGCGATAGGTATCATCGCAGCGCAGACAGTGCGCAAAATCGCGGCGATAGCACCAATCGCAGACATCCGCGTCGGCTGTTTCCACGTAGGTCAAGTCTTCATTCCAATGGGTCTCCCCGCATTCATTACAGTGTCCAAAATGATTGTAGAAGCAGCGCTCACAGTACGGGCTGTCATCAGCGCCCCAGCAAATGTCATACTCATCCAGCAGTCGCCCGCAATCGCTGCATGTTTCGGCGTTCGCATCGTCCCACTGAATATCCCAATCATCAACCGTCTGCACATATTCAGCCGACGCCACGACATAACCATGATTGCCATTGATATAGAGCGTCGATCCCCACGAATTGTGAAGGTAGATGCGTTTGTAGTGCAGCCCGGTATAAGCCGCAAACACGCTGGCGATAATCAGGGTCGCATCACCTGAAAACCCGTAGCCATTGAAGACGATAAACGCCTCAACATCAATCTCGATAATCCACGCGCGGGCAATCCCCCGATTGAACTCACCATAAAAGCGCATCGCCAGCGCGCCGTTATCTTCCAGCATGACGCGCGCCCCGGCATTGCTCCCCCAGAAGCAGCTGCCATAGTCGCCAAAATCGCCCGCGTTCCAAGTAATCCTTTTCGTGAAATCGAAGGTATAGGTTTCCTGCGTAGCGCAGTGCGCTTTCGCAATGTTGCCGATGCTCTCAAGAAATTGAGGCGGGCATTTGATCTGATAGGTTTTGTAATAATACTGGCGCACGCGCGCGGGGAAGTTGCCCCGGAATTCCCCCGCGAGCACCTGCCATTGCCAGTGCCAATCATCCGCCAGCATCGGCAGACTCGACGTTTTAACCGTCGGGTTGAGTTTAGCCCATTCACCTTCAGTCACTTTTTGGCTGGCAATGTACGCTTCAATCATCGTGATTCCCGTTGGGGAAATCGTGCCCGCTGGCATCTGGAAAGTGATCACTTGGTTCAATACGATCTGCATCATGATGTTCTCCTCTCGCTTTACGTTATAATTATGGTACTACACAGTACCGTATTACATTCGCCCAATAATTGGGGGTTACGCGAGCGGGATAGATCACCTGTTTGTATGCACGCGGATATTATGAACATGCTGGCGAGTATCAGGCAGGGGGTGCGTGTCGTCCAGTAGCCTTTCGGCGTTATTTTTAAGACCTCCCAGCTTGCCGCCTGTGCGGGTATTCGGTTGTACGCCCGTCCTCCTGCCGGGCTGTATCTTCACTATGTCTACAGTATAGGCTATAACGGTACTTCTCAGTACCCTAATTATTGGGGTTACAGGGTGGCATGATCTGAGGGACAATAATGACAGGGGCAGGGCGTCTATATAGACCGATACAGCATCTTCGATAACGTTCACTATTGGGTACTTTACAATACCGGAATTAGGTCTATAATTAGGGTACTGATGAATACCGGAGATAAGACGCAATGAACGATCAGCAACAGCGTATTGCCGATGTAATCAAGCCGCACCTGATGAAGATGTCGCCACCAGACGCCCGCCGCGAAGCCATGCGCCTGCTGCAACGCTTCGAGGCCAGCGCGTGGTATCCACCTATTTTTGACGCCGCGCTGGCAGCAAATCCTGCGCTGAGCATCGGCGAGCGCGTGCAGTATTCTGGCTCACTGGACTGCATGTACTCGGCGTTGGTCGCTTTGCTCACGCGCTATCTCGATACGCTGCGCGCCAGCCTGCCGGAAGCCGCGCCCGGTCGACCGCTCGACAGCACCATTTACACGACAGCGGAAGCCATGGCCTATGTCGAGCAGCAAACAACGGCGCAGGGCAAGCCGCTCAGCGCGCGCCAGGTTCGGCGTTACATCATGGGCGAAATGGAAGACTACCTGCTCGCCGGCACCATGAAGGGCAAGACGCTGCTCTTCACGCAGGACGAGCTTGATCAGTTCGTGCGCTGGTACATCCAGGCGGAGATCAGGCCGGGCGTCAAAGCGGGTGGCGCGAACCGTTGGACGAAGAAGGCTTAAGCGTCGCTTGAAGGTTGGGCGGTTGCCGTCGTTTCGATCTGCTCGTCATCCGGCAGCCGCTCGATGATTTCACTGATGAGTTGCAAAATACCGGAGATTGTCGTGTAAAAGTCTGCTGGTCGCGAGGGATACACTTCGTTATTCAGACTACGAGCTAACTCAACCATCTGCTTCTTGTTCATCGTGTTTCATCCTTTTTGGTCATTCGGTAGTCGATAGCCAGATCAAGCGGCAGTTTATCAACACATGTTTCACGCTTTCCCTTTCGCCTGCCACCCGCTGCGGCTGCCACGCGGTCGATGCACCACGCCCTCGCGCTCCAGTTGGCGCAGCCAATAGCGCACCGTGCTTTCCGGCTGGCCGATCAACCGGGCGAAGTGCGAGCCGCGCACCGGCCCGACCGTGCGGTTGATTGTCTTCAATTGTGGTAGGAGCACGTCACTCAGATAAGGTGGCATGGTTAAACGCTCGTCTCACCTCTTATCCCAACATATCACAGGTCGCCTATCACCACACCTTTTGCCACGTACACGGTGTCAGATGCAACGTGATAGGCCAGGTAGGCGTAGTGCAATCCGTCAGCATCCTGATAGCCAAAAGCCTCGAACTGGATTTCATCGGTGCTGTAATACACCCTATCATCCTCCTCGAAGCCGCGCTCATGCCAACGGTTATTGCGGAACACGCGCCCGACAAAGCGCCACAGCGACGGCAGCGGCAGAGTCAGCGCGGTTGTCCACAGTCCCGCCTGATACTTGATGCGCGTATCCGGGTCGTCCAATTGCGCCAGCGAGTAACGCTTAAGTGCTCGCTGGAAGCGTCGCCAGCCTGACACAGGCACGCGGCGCAGCGGAAAGACAAGCTCCATGCTGCGCGGGATGACCATCACCCGATGTGACAGGCGCTCAACAAGAGCGATCTGCGAGCGCTTATTCAACTGCGGCCACCGATCAGTGAGATGATCCCAGGCGCGAGGCCACTCATAGCGCGGCGCGATCATGTTCAGCAGTTCAACATTGGCGTAGTGCATAACACCCTTCCTTACGCAGACTTCAAATCTTCGTCATCACGGCCACATTCGACCGGGTAAAACATGCCCAGCGCAGGCCGCAGCGCCGGGCCGCGCGTCAGGTAGCCCTGCGCCCGCAGCGCAGCCACCCACTTATCGACGCAGTGCAGCGTCACACCAAACGCGCGCGCGAGGTGCTGCCGATCCGGCACATAGCCGAACCGCCAGTAGTGCCATTCCATATACTTCAGCGCCAGGCTCAGGCGTTTGTTCAGCATCACGCCGCTCTCCTCATGGACTCCCACGCCGGACGCACACGCCAGTGCAGCTCGCTCATTGTGCTGACCACGCTGCCGCGTGCTCCACCCATCGACCGATAGACAGCACGCCTAGCCGCCGCGCGTTGATATGCCTCGACCGAGCGCAGATGCGGCTCGATGTAGCACATCTCCAGCGCATGGAACACGTCGCGCTCTTCGGGCGTGTGCAGCCGCGTCGCGCCGTCCCACAGACTGCCCTCGTTCATCGTCAGGTGATGCGGCAGGATGCCAACATTGCCCTCGCGATTCGTCACGCCTTCGCGCGTCACCAGCACGCCATTGGCCGCGCCCGGCCCGGTGCGGATGAGCATCGTTGGCCCCCAATCGCGGTCGGGCAGCACGATAAAGGCATCGACCGGGATGCCGCGATACACCATCGCGCGGTAGCGTGCGTCAGAGTCCGGCCACGAGATCAGGCTGCCGTTATCCTTGTAACGCTTCTTGACGATGCCCATCACGAACATCTCGTGAAAGCGTTGATCAAGCAGGTTGATCGGTTTGCCCTGCGCGCCGAACAAGCCCTGCTGTTGGAGATAACGCGGTGACATCACCAGTTCGATGTCGCCCACCGTCTCCGCGCAGCGCCGCAGGCTGCCCGCGATTTCGATGCGCCCGACGACATCGCCGAGCATCGCCATCAGCTCCAGCGCCGCCTTCAGCGCCACGCTGGGATGCATCCGCGTCTTCTGCTGCATCATTTCATGCACTCCCCATCGCTCCAACAGAGGACTTGCTCAGCCCCCTGCGCGGTCAGTGTTTGCGCTTACTCAGCCCGCCACCGTGATGCGGTCGGCCAGCGCCTTCAGCACCGCCAGCGTCGCCTTGGCATCGGCCAGTGCATCATGCGCTCTTCCATCCCATTCCAGTCCCAGGGCGCTGATCGCAGTTGACAGCTTCTGCCAGCGGTAATTGCCGTGATACTCATTCCATTCGCCGTGATACTCGGCATACAGCAGCATCACACAGGCACTGACGTAGGGACTGTCGGGCGAGATGATCACCTCGCACCCATGTCGCTCGCAGTCCTGCCGCAGCATCCGCTCGTCATATTCCAGGTTGTACGCCAGCACCGTCTTGCCGTGCAGAGCCGCGCGAATCTGCGGATACAGCGTCTTGAAGTCCGGCGCGTCAGCCACCATCTCATCCGTGATGCCGTGATACGCGCTGTTCCGGATTGGCCTGACCGGTTTGATCAGGCTGTTGAGCAGCGTGTTGCCATCCTGGTCAATCACAGCAATCTGGATGATCTCGTCACTTGGATCAAACCCCGTCGTCTCTGTGTCGAAGATGACGAAGGGCGACCTGACCAGATCAGCAGCACGTCGGACTGCGCTCGCCAGGTTGTCACGATGCGCTGACGTGGGCGGCTCATCCTCGTCATCATCGTCGAGAAAGTCGTCAAAGTCATCGTCGTCATCGTCGTCATCGTCGTCCGGCCACTCGTCGTAGTCGTCATCTTCTCCCAGATACGGGTCTTCCGGCTCGTCGGGGATATGTGGGTAATCATCATCACGCGCCACCACTACTTTTTCAGCCAGCAGCGGCGAAGTCGGCAGCGGCACAATCCAGGGCTGCACAGCGGGTTCGTTGAAGCGTTCCGCAGCGGCCTGGGCCGTTGCCTCATCCGTCGGCGTGATGCAGTAGATGCTGCTCGCGCTGTAGAACTTGGTGTACCCATCACGCTGACTCGTCTTCGGCACATCCACGCGCATCAGCACCGTGCCGAAACGATTGGCCTCACTGACCTTGCCCGCGATACGGGCGTGTCCCATCAACTCCACAATCGCGAATGTCTCAAATGTCCCGGTCGTCATCGTCTGTTCCTTCCTAGAGGCATTGCCCCTTCACACGTTCTCGCTGTCGGTCAAACGTTCTTCAACATCCACCACTTCTGCCGTCCACCCCGACGGCGACAACCCGTAGCACAGCGCGCCATACTCCGAGTCGCGTGCTACCTCGACTGCGTACTGCTGCGCTCGTGCCAGGCGCGCGTCATTGTCCGTCACGCCGATCAGCAGTATCCGCTGCGCTTTGTCGTCCCACACTTCGACTAGCAAATAGGCTGTGTTGTGGTCGGTCGCGGCCAGCAGTACCTGCGGCGAGGCATACGGATACCCCGCCGCATCGAACGCCTCGACCATCTCGTAAGCCAGATCAACCGCATTCATCACATCACCCGCTTTCCGAGATCGAGCACCTTGGCAATGTCGGTGCTCAGCCGCTCTTCATCCACTTCGCCCGCATAAATCCCCCTGCCCAGGGCGATAAATCGTTGGTCATCGTGGGCGCGCCAGAACTTGCCAATGAAGTCCCATTCACCGTCAGGATAGGATTGGCGAATCTTCATCTTGAACTGATCACCATCTAACTCGACGGTCAGGTATTTCAGTTCCCGGTGTTTGATTTCCAGATGCGTTTTCAGGTGGCGTTGCGAGTTCAGCGCCAGGTTGCAAATCGGGCATTGCTTCATCGCACCACCTCGAACTGAATGACCCACGCGCGATAGCGCTCAGCAGGACGCGACGCGAGATATGTCATATTGTCAACGCTGTAGCTAAGCTCCCACTGACTCAAAGCGTTGAGGGAAATCCGCGTGTAATCGGGTACAGCAGGGTCATGCATAGAAGTCCAGACGTACAAAAACGCACGCTCGGTATAAAAACCTTCCGCGCGGGCATCAGCCCCGCTGATCTGGCGCACGTCGTAATCCAGCGACAACCGCTTCACCCGGATGCGCGTTCCGATGCCTGCCTTACCGCGCCCCGGTTGCAGCGCGTAGGTTTGCCCCACACGCCACTTGACGCGACCGCGCGCGTCCAGGATCGCCACTGGCACATCGGGCGAGGTCGCATCATCCACAATCTGCTCGCCCGGCTTGCAAACACGGCGCGTCTGCGTCTTGTCTCCGCTCAGGATCAGTTCCAGGAGTTCCGGCCTGAATAACATCACAACTTCTCCAGTTTGTTAATCCGGGCGAGCAGCACTTCCTTGTCCAGATCGGGGAAGTGTTCGGCCAGATACTTCGCGATGGTCGTGCGGTACATCCAACCGCGCTTGATCGGACTGTGTTCGTAAGTCAGCAGACCCATGCGTTTCAGCATCGTCGGGCGCTGGTTTTGCAGCGTCCCCAGCGAATAGCCCAGGAAGCGCGCCAGTTCCGCCTCGCTGAAGCCCGTGCCAGCGCGCTGCGACAAATACACCAGGATGCGCCGGTGCATCGTCATCTGATCATTGATCGTCTTGATCAACCCCTCGAACTCGCGTTCCTGTTTTTTGACAGCCCGCTGCGTCGCCAGCGCCGACCGTCCATCCCAATCGCCTATCGCGGGGGCAGCGCCGCCCGCTGCATCCCCGTGCCCGTTCGCGCTCGCGCTCACCAGCGCCGGCACAGCGACCGGGACCGCGCGCATCTGCTCGACCAGCGCCGTGATCTCGGCCAGCGCCTGCGCGGGCGGACACTCCATCGACCGCGCGCCGCAGGTCGCTGTGTAGGCAGCAGCCAGCGCCTGCACCAGCTCATCATACTGCCGCCGCACAGTCAGCGCCTGCTGTTTGTAGTCCTCAATCCGTCGCGCCCAGATCTGCGCGGGCACGTCATTGGGATCAGCGGGCTTCGTCATCGCCAGCCGCAGCTTGTCCAGCGCCTCCGCGTCAATCCGCCGCCCGCCATCCAGGTCGAGCGTCGCGCCATTTGCCAGCGTGCCGCCCCACGAGCGCACCTGGCAGATGGCATAATCCTCACCCGGTTGGGCAGTCACCATATCCGGGTCGCCCACAACAATCGCCTGGCCTTTGGCGAAGCGCTGCATCAATTCGCGCGCATCCTGCTCCTTCATCGCCAGTTCGTTGCGGACTGGCCCGATATCCACCCCGCGCAGTGCGTGGAAGATCATGACGTGACTCTGCGTCAGGAAGTCTTTTTGCAGGCTGGCCGGGCGCTGGCTGCTGATCGCCATGCTGACGTGCAGCTGCCGCCCGCGTTTCGCCATGTCAATCAACAGCGGGCTGATCGGCGTCGTGCCCGACTGCGGGATGTAAAGCTGCGCCTCATCGACGAAAACGGCCAGCGGTACGAACGGCCCGTCCTCTGGCTGCGACTGCACCAGCTTCCACAGCCGCCCCAGGAACGGTTCGAGCGTCTCCATGCCGTCGCGTTCCATCTGCGAGGCGTCGATGATCACGCTCGCCCGCTGTGTGAATGCGAACTCAGCCAGTGTCGCCGCGTTCTCCGGCACGATCTGCACATCCGCGCTCGCCCGCGTCCCGGCGATCAGCACGGGCAGCCCCGCCGTGCGCAGATGCCGGAAGTTGTTCATCGCATCGACGATGACCAGCGTCCAGCCAGCCAGGATGAACTCACGCGCCAGCACCAGCAGCGTGTTCGTCTTGCCGCTGCCGGATTTACCCAGCACGGCGAAACGCTTCCCCTCGTTTACGGGGGCCGGCAGCGCCAGCCCCTCCTCGCCCAATCGCAGCATCATGGGATGTCGATCTCGTCCAGCACCTGCCGCGCCTTCTTCAGCGCCCGGCGCGCCGTGTCCACGTTGACCGGGTTCATCAGCGCGACCTTCGGCAGCCGGTGCACGCTGAACGCGATCTGATCAGCCAGCGCTTCCAGTTCGTTGACGAGCTTCAGTTCCGCCCGTTCCTGCTCGCGCGCGGCCTTTTCCTGATCGGTGATCTGCTGGCCGGGATGCCCCTGCCGTTCGATCTGCTCGA
>JAEUQX010000080.1 GCA_016788625.1 Anaerolineae bacterium | reverse complement strand
GCGTCGTAGGGCGGCAGGCCGTCCTCGCCCGCGAAGGCGCGGTAGGCGCTGATCAGTTCATCGCGGCTGTAGATGCCCGCCTGCCCCTTGGGATGCTGGCGCAGCAGATAGTCAAGCTGCTTCAGGCTCAAGTCCGGCCTGGCGACGACGCCGCGCAGAATGCCGAGCAGCGCGTCGCGGTGTTGGTTCAAATCGAGAGTATCGCGCGGTCCCATGTCCTACCATTCCCATACTGATTCGGTAGGCATTGTAGCAGATCGGGCGCAACTGGGGATGTATGGAACTGGTAGAGAACACGACACATGGCACGCTCCCTAACGAAGCGCGCAGGGCAGCGTTGATCGCAGTCATCACGTTTTTTCATAGCTTCAGTAAATCACGAGACTTTATACTCACCTCATTACCGTAGAAGGAACTTTAAAGCCTCTTTACGCACATCTCTGCTCCCTTTTTCTATGCAGTGAGATGGGATGAGGTTCATGGGAATCGTGATTCACCGAAAACGATTCGAAAAACGCTACATAAATCACAGAATATGCGTTCTACCCACAATGTACCGACGAGACCTGTGTATACTCAACGATATCAAGAGAACATACCTATGGCAGGCACATCGGCATGGAACAAAAAACAGTATTCATATCCTATCGACGCGCCCTGAGCAAACACCTAGCACGGTCGATTTATCAGGATTTGCGTGCTCACAATTATGATGTATTTCTGGATGTAACCACGATCGACAGTGGTGACTTTGATCAGATTATTCTGAATCAGATCGGCGCCCGTGCACATTTCATCTTACTGATCTCACCAGATTCGCTTCTACACTGCCAACAACCGGGAGATTGGTTGATGCGTGAAATTAAAGAAGCCATTCGCTTGAGACGGAACATCATACCGATTGTCGAAGAAGGCGCCGACTTCGACCGTGAGATGAGCTACTTGCCAGAAGACCTGCGCGTAGCTGTAAGTCGCAAGAACTATCTTCCACTCACACATTTCTACTTTGACGCCGGTGTCGAGGCTCTTCGAAACCGCTTTCTAAAACCGCACAATCAAATTGTCATCATAACACCTCCACCTGCAGAACAAGCTGAAGTGCAGCGTCGTATCAATACAATCAATACGCAATCGGTAATGAGCACTGATGTTGTACCGCAAGCAAAGGTATGGGGACGTACATTCAGAGGAAAGCACAACTCTGATTGGCGACCCTTTGTGACATCCTTCAGTGATCTGAAAATTGGAGACATGTCGTTTTGCTTGGTGCCTGTCGGTAGTTTCATGATGGGTAACTCTGACAGAAGTGACGACGCACCAAGCCACCTGCAAAACCTACAACAGACCTATTGGATCGCGCAATTTCCTGTGACAAATGAACAGTGGGCGCATGCCGTTCACGCCAGTGCTGTAAACGAACCATTGGATGTTGGTAATAGCCTGAAATGGTACAACGACTCCAATATGGCTAATGCTCCCGTAGTAGGTATAACCTGGCACATGGCACGGAAATATGCCGCATGGTTAGACTGTCGTCTGCCGACTGAACGCGAGTGGGAATATGCAGCACGGGGGGTCGAAAGTTGGAATTTTCCATGGGGCAATGAGTGGGATAGAAACAAAGCAGTTTGGAGAGAAAATAGTTTTGGGAAGCCTGCACTTGTAACTTCCAAGCCCGAAGGCCGAAGCTGGGTAGATGCTTTCCATATGAGTGGTAATGTATGGGAGTGGGTGGCTTCCCTCTATAGCCCCTTTCCTTATATTCCTGATGGAAGTCAAGAAAATGACACTAGAGAACAACCTTCTGAGCGGGTCATGCGTGGAGGCTCATTCTATGATGGAACCTTGGAGGTCCTGTGCAGCACCTATCGAGGCAGAAACAAACCTGGAATCGGATTAAGTAATTACGGGTTTCGCCTTGCTCGCACAATATGAAGATCAGCATTCAGATGTTAGAACAAATTCACTCTGGACGACAATACTCTTCAAATCGACTGCTCACGACAAATCGATACCGGCGATCATATGCGAGGATTCATCACTAACTAGTTCAATGTGCTGGCGACCCACAGGCGGAAACCTTGTCATGGGTGTTGCAGCTTATACAAACAACCCAATGATCATCCATTTGCCCCTTATCCCAACAGGCAAAGAGGGTCAGAGCATCTTGGAGGATACTTCCTTGCCCCTATACACCCCAAATAACCCGTCACAGGAATGAATCGAGCGCGCGCTCGACCAGCGCCGGACACGCTGCATCCTGCGCCGCGAGGGGCGAGAAGACCAGCGCCAGCGCCACCACCACAAACCAACGAGCATAACCCGGCATAACGCCCCCTGTTACGATCACTTAAGCGTTCATTATAGGGGCAATTTGGGCATCCGGCCTGCAAAAAAGCTGTATAGGAGCAATGCATAAATAGCCCTTTTCCCACATTGCGATTACAATCAGTGAAGAAAGTTGATCATCACCGGAAACAAATCAGCCGTGCAGCGTCATCTCTGGCTCATCCTTTGTGTTCTCGTCGCCCTGGCCGCCTGTGCGCCGCAGCAGGGCGTCAGCGAAGTCGTGCTGCCCACGCTCGCCGTACTGCCCAGCACCCCGGAGTATGCGCTGGAGGACGCCACGCAGACCGCGCTCAACTTCCTGGAAAGCTGGCGCGTGGGCGACTTCCCGGCCATGTACGCGCTGACGACCTTTTCCAGCCAGGAAGCCACGCCGCTCGACCGCTTCACCGCGATCTACCAGACCGCGCAGAACGAGATGACGTTCACGGGACTGTCCTACACGGGCGTCACCGTTTACCGCGAAGACGGACGCGACGATCTGGCGACCTTCAACTACAACCTGACGTTCGATACGCGCCTGATGGGCCGCTTCACCGATAATGACCGCGACATGACGCTGATCGTTGACCCGACGCTGGGTGGCTGGCGCATCGCCTGGACGCCGGGCGACTTCTTCCGCGAGATGAGCGGCGGCGGTCAACTGCGCCTGGAGATCAGCGAACCCAGCCGCGCCAATATCTACGACGCCCGCGACCGCATCCTGGCTGACCAGAACGGGCGCGTCGTCACCGTGCGCGCCGTCAAGCGGGCTATCACGGATTGGCCCGCGTGCCTCGCGCGGCTTGCCCCGGCGCTCATCAAAGACCCCGCCGCCCTGCAAGCCATCTACGACGAATCCGCGTCGGACTGGTTGATGGAACTCGGCGTGATCGAACCCGCCACCTACGAAGCATCTGCCGCCCAGCTCGAAGCGGTTTGCGCGGCGCAGTTCAGCAGCCGCCCGACGCGCCGCTACCCGGATGGCACAACCGCCCCGCACATCGTCGGCTCGGTTGGCTTCCTGGACGCCGCCCAAATCCCGGCCATCGAAGCGGCGGGATTCGACTCGGACTCGATCCTGGGGCGCAGCGGCATCGAGAGCAGTTGGGATGAACGCCTGCGCGGGCAGCCCGGCGGCCGGCTGGTGATCGTCTCGCCCGGCGGCGGCGTCGTGCGCGAACTGGCGCGCAGCATCTCGCGACCGCCAGAGAGCATCTGGCTGACGATTGACCGTGATTTACAGGCCGAGATCGAGCGCATCTTCGCCACCTACTACCAGGATGGCACGGATGGCTGGGCGGGCAACTCGAAGGGCGCGGCGGCGGTAGTGCTGGATGTCCGCACAGGCGCGGTGCTGGCGATGGTCAGCTACCCGTTCTACGACGCCAATATCTTCAGCCCCTTCCCTTCGATGGGACGTGCCGAGGGCGCACGACTGGCCGCTGAACTCCAGACCGACCCGCGCCGCCCGCTGCTCAACCGCGCCACGCAGGGGTTGTACCCGCTCGGCTCGGTGATGAAGACCGTCTCCGCGATGGCGGTGGCCGATACGGGCGTATTCGCCTTCGACCGCCGCTTTTCCTGCTCCGGCGTGTGGGAGCGTGACATCGTGCGCTACGACTGGCTGGCAGGCGGGCACGGCACGGTGACGATCTCCTCCGCGCTGACGCAAAGCTGCAACCCGTTCTTCTATGAAGTGGGCTACGAACTCAACCAGTACGATCCCGAAGCGCTGCCGGAATACGCTAACCGTATGGGGCTGGGCGTCTCTACCGGGCTGACGGACATACCCGAACAGGCCGGGCAAGTCCCCAATCCGGATTGGAAGCGCGTCAACCTCGGCCTGGAGTGGACGTTCTCGGATGCGGTGAATATCTCTATCGGGCAGGGTGAAGTGCAGGTCACGCCGCTGCAAGTCGCGCGCCTGTTCGCGGCGGTCGCCAATGGCGGCACACTCTACCGCCCGCAGTTGGTCGCTAAGGTCGGCATCCTGGGTGAAGCGCCCAGTTACACGATGACGCCAGACGCCATGTCCAGCTTCAATGTGCGCCCGGAGGTGCTGGAGCTGATTCGCGAGGGGCTGTGCAATGTCACGACGGCGCAGTCCGGCACGGCGGAGTATCAGTTCCGCAACTCCGATCTG
>JAEUQX010000073.1 GCA_016788625.1 Anaerolineae bacterium | reverse complement strand
GGGATGCAGGGCGCGTGGCAAGCGTTCCTCGCGCCCGAAGACGAAAGCTGACTACCCTTCCGGGAAGATCTTGCCAGGATTGAGGATGCCGTTCGGGTCGAGCGTCTGCTTGAGCGAACGCATCACATCCAGAGCCGGGCCGTGCTCGGCGGGCAGATACTTGGCCTTGCCGATGCCGACACCGTGTTCGCCCGTGCAGGTGCCCCCCAGTTCCAGCGCCTTCATCACCACTTTGCCGTTGGCGACCATGGCTTTGTCGTATTCTTCGCGCGTAGCGAAGGGGAACTCGACGTGAATGTTGCCATCGCCCGCGTGCCCGATCATGTAGGCCGTGACCTGATCTTCAACTTTCATGGCCTGTACGAAGGCGATCAGTTCGGGATAGGCGCTGATCGGCACAGCCACATCGTTGATGAAGAACTGCTTGTCCGGATGCGAACGCACCATGATCTCATAGGAGTGATGGCGCGCGTGCCACAGCTTCTTGCGCTCTGCCGTGTCTGCCGTCGCACGGACGCTGAGCGCACCCATCTCCTGGCAAATTTCCTTGACGATCTCCAACCCGGCTTCCAGCGTGGCTTCCTGCGCAGCGTGGAACTCCATGAACAGGTGCGGATCTTCGCTCAGTTCGACGCCCGCCGCCTCGCTGAGCATATGGCAGTGTGACGCATCGACAAATTCCAGCGCTGCGGGTTCCAGCCCGCTGCCGCGCACAGCAACGACTGTTTCGATGGCCGCCTTGACCGACGGGAACGCCGCTACAACAGCGCTCATGAACTGCGGCACGGGCACAAGCTTGAGCGTCGCTTCAGTGATAACGCCCAGCGTGCCCTCGCTGCCGACGAACAGATGCAGCAAGTCGTAGCCTGCCGACTGCTTAACCGAACGTGACCCAACGGTGATCAGGCGTCCATCGGCCAGCGCCACCTGCATCCGCAGCACGTTATCCTTGCTCGCGCCATATTTCACCGTGCGAATGCCTGCCGCGTTATTCGCCAGCATCCCACCGACGGTGGCGTTCGCGCCGGGGTCGGGCGGGAAGAACAGGCCATAGCGCGAAAGCTGCGCGTTCAGGTCTTTGTGGCCGATGCCGGGCTGCACCGTCACCTGGAAGTCATCAGCATGAACCTCGACAATCTGGTTCATACGCTCGAACGACATCAGAATACCGCCGTACAACGGGATTGCGTTGCCCTCCAACCCAGTGCCCACGCCCCAGGGCGTCACCGGGATGCGCGACGCGCTCGCCAGTTTAAGCACATCGGCTGCCTGCTGCGCCGATACCGGCCAGATGACCACTTCAGCTGGGCTGGCGTGGTGCTGCGACTGGTCTTTGGCGTGCAGATCGATGTCCGCGCGCGCTGTACTGACATTCTCCGCGCCCAGGATGCTGATAAGCTGCTGGATGATCTCAGGCGTGACCGGGTTGAATTGCGCTGTCATGTGCTGCTCTCTTGTCCTGTATGAATAAGGCGTTGATTTAAGCCAGTAGTCGATAGTCATTAGCCGCATATAGGTTAGTCGTGTTGGCTGCCTTGCCGATTCCTCAATCAGCAGGTGGCTAAGGGCTATTGGCTAACGACTAACAGCTATGCGGTTTAGCCAAACAAGCCACGACGGGCAGGCAGACTGTGCGTCAGCGTCGTTAGCCCGCCGCCGTATGGGTTGTAGCACGGGCGAAGCTCGTCCAGCAAAGCCTGTATGGTGCGGGG
>JAEUQX010000007.1 GCA_016788625.1 Anaerolineae bacterium | reverse complement strand
TTTTCGCCAAGGACATCCTGCAAGTGGGGCCGGAGGGGTTAGGTTGGATGCGCGCTGCTCCGTCGATTGGCGCGATAGTGATGATCGGCATCATCGCCTACTTGCCGCCATTCAAGCGCGCCGGGCAGACGCTGCTCTGGGCAGTGGCGGGCTTCGGGCTGGCGACGATCATCTTCGGCCTCTCCACCTCGTTCATCCTCTCGCTGGCGATGCTGTTCCTGCTTGGCGCGCTGGACAATATCAGCGTGGTGATTCGCGGCACACTGCTGCTGACGCGCACACCAGACGAGATGCGCGGGCGCGTGTCGGCAGTCAACAGCGTGTTCATCGGGGCGTCGAACGAATTAGGCGCGTTCGAGTCCGGCATGGCAGCGGCACTTCTGGGGCCGATCCTGGCAGTGGTCAGCGGCGGCATCGGCACGATCCTGGTGGTGCTGGCGGTGGCGCGCACTTGGCCGGAACTGCGCCGCATGGGCAAGCTGAACGAGAGCTGAGGTCAGGCCGAAGTGAAGATTGAACCACAGAGGCGCAGAGGAAGACACAGACAGTGGGTGTTCGTAGGAAGACGACATGTCGTGTCCAGCAGTGAGTATAGCCTGGATTGAGGGCGTCATGCATAGACGCCCTCGCGTAAGTTGATGCGGTTACGAGGTCTGAGCGCACGCTATCACAGTTATACCCTGCTCAAGCGGAACTTCAGCGCACTTCATAAAAATATGGGTTCCATTCGTTTCCGGGACCAGCAGAAAGAACCTCGGCAGCAGAGCCATCCGGTCGCATTCGATGAATTCTCCCCTCACCATTACGACCTGAAGTGACGAATAGCGTCCCCCCATCAGCGGACAGAAAGGGATAGCTATTCCAACCGGGCGGTTCAGAGTTTAGCATCTGAGGGTTGGTACCATCGATAGGAGCAATAAAAATACCTGCCATTACCCCAGGTTGAATTACCTTGTACACTACAAACTGACTGTCTGCTGTCCATGAGAAAGCCCCACGCCACCAGATTTGCTCTTCAGCATTATTGGGGTCTACAGTACCCTGATCAATCGGGCAATTCCGTGCCCCTGTGCCATTCGATGCGACAAAACACAGCTTATAACCGTTATCAATCTTGGCTGTGAAAGCGATCCACTGTCCATTAGGCGACCAAGCAGGAAATGCTTCAATTCCGGTCGTGTTTGCGACGGTGAGTTTTTGCTGCTCACTGCCATCGGCATTCATGATCCATAGATCTTGTGCATTGTCCTGATCCCAGACCACGTACACTACCTTGCTGCCATCGGGCGACCATTGCGGGATATCTTCCCACCCTGTAGTGCGCGTTATCTGCGTTTGGTTGCTACCATCGGCATTCATGATCCAGATTTCCTGGTCATCATTTTCGCATGTTGACACATAGACAATCTTGGTTCCGTCGGGCGACCAGGATGCATTTGAATTAAGGCCACAGGTTGTAAGCTGTGTGCGCTGCCCATTACGTGTGTCCAGAACATAAACCTGACGATCAGTATTCCAATCGCCTGTCATCGACACGGTCATGACGACTTTCGCGTGCGCCAGTGGTGTCGCAGGTGCGGCGGGGGTCGGGGTCGAAGGAGGTGCAACTGGAAGAGGAGGTTGACTAACCAATCCACCCTGAGTGACAAGAGTCAACAACGTTCCAATTGGATAGATGATACCTGCATCGGAACCGACGGGGTTGCCTGTTTCAGGATCAATTGCAGTAATTGTAGCTGTTGGGATGCCGATGTATTCGCAATTATCATTGATTGCAAGACCACCACTGTTACCAGGAGAAATCCCCGCATCAGTGAAATAGAATGCAGGAAGTGCCTGATCACCAAAGTCATATTCCCTGATTCCAATGATCTGTCCTTGAGTCCGCACCAATGTGGGCAAACTAACACCTTGCCCCGACCACCCCGGAAACCCAAATACGCGCACACCATCACCTTGACGAACTTGAGCAGAACTAGATGGCGATACAAACGGCAAGCTAAGGGTTCCAGGTAGAATTGCATTATTCATTACAATTGTACGACTGCTATCATTAGGATCAGGAACCCACTCAGCAGTCTGCGTAATCTGCAAGATCGCAAAATCAGCATAACTGATTGATGAGTAGCCGAGGGACACCGCCATATATCGTAGTATTGGGGGACGATTGGGATTCTCGATCAGGTAAATTAGAAAAGTAGAACCCTCAGCCACAACATGACGATTAGTATAGATCGTTCCATTCTGATCAACTATTACACCTGTGCCTGAGCTGCCTAGAAACGAACCATCAGCGCTGATTGGCACAATCAGGACGACACTTTGCTTAACCCTCTCTTCACAGTCAGCAGAAGGCGAGTCGGACTGCGCTGTTACTCCTCTCGCCTGAACCAAAACAACAAGAAATAATATATAAACAGCGATACGCTTCATTGTCATCCTCGACGGTGCAACTGTGAACGATGAGGTGACTATAACTAACAATAGTATGTTTTTACAAATCAAGATTATGTTAACGGCACACTTGTAACACAAGAGCTAGTCAACACTTCATTTACGCCTGTGGATTTCAGGGAGGATATATAGCACATGTGCTTAATCCTCCCCGAAGACCTGTCAGTCCTCGATGACCTCGAAGCGCTTACGTTTGGCTTTACCGGCGCGCGGGCGCAAGGTGTAGCCCAGCACGCCCGCGCCGGCGATGAGCAGCACCAGCAGCGGCCACGAAAGTGTGGTGGACGGCGGGAACAGGCCGCTCTGAAGCGTCGCAGTCGGCGTAGGCGGGACGGGCTGTCCCAGCGTTGGTGGTGGCAGCGAGGACGGTGGCGGCAGCATCGGCGTGGGAGTCCACGTCGGCGGCAGGCTCTGTGCGGCGGGCGCTGTGACAGCCGTCAGCGGCGGGATGACGAAGTTGCGGGTATTGGCGCGAGCATTCAACGCAGCCAATTCGTCGGTGATCAGCCGCAGCACCAGTTCGTCCAACCGTTCGACGGTGTAATCGCCCTGCTGCCCGGTCTGCGGGTCGGCGGGTTCGCCCACGCTCAGGTCGGGGCGATCTTCGCCGGGCGCACCGCTGCCGCCCTGCTGGTAGGTCAGGAAGAGAAAGCGCCCCATTGTCACCTGAGCGATCTGCCGGAAGATGAACTCACCATCGGGAGTCAGGCCGCTGGAGGCAATCGGATGAATCTTGATGCCCTGCCCCGCCGCGACGAACATCTCCTGTGAATAATCATAGTCCTGCGGGTAATCCAGGTGCGGGGGCGCATCGGCCACCAGGAAGATCAGCTTGACCGTGTCCGCGCCGCGCCACGATACAAGCTGCACCGCATCGTGCAAACCCTGATTGAGCGACTCCGGCCCGTCGCCGCCCGCATCCGCGCGCACCGCGCTTAAGTCAGCCTGGAAACGTGTCACATCCGGCACGAAGTCATAGACGCGCGAGATGTATTCATCGCCCCTGTCGCGGTACGTGACCAGCCCGTAACGCACATCGACATTCCCCAACGCGGCAATCTGCACCGAAATCGCCAGGATATTATTCTGCAACTGGGCGATCTCATCGGCCATGCTGCCCGTCGAGTCCAGCAGGAACAGCACATCAAGCTGCGTGGGCGACGGACGGCTGACCGTACCAAGTTCGACCGCCCAGAACGGCCCGGCGTTGGGGTCGAGCGTGAACTGCACGGCCTGCTGCCCCGCCTCCACGACCACCCGGTAGGACTGCGCACCGCGCGCTTCCATGCGAGCATTGGGGAAGAACAGCGTCTGCCCAGTGGCGTAGGTGCGCGTCTGGCTGACCAGCATCTGACCAGCATAGACCGAGACGCGGGCTCCAATAACAGGCAGTCCCTGCTCGTCCGTCACCAGGATGATCTGCCGCCCAGTCACATCCACATCGCGCACGCTGCCAGCATACTGTACCAGGTAATTCATGCGGTATTCGAGATAGGTATCCCAGCGCGCGTTGTCGTCAATCTCGCCCGCGTTGAGTGGGATAATCTGCTGCGGCAGCAGGACAGGCAGCGGCGTGGGTGAGGCGGTCAGGTTGAGGCCGGGCTGCATGGTCACACCGACGAGGGGGATCGTGGTAGGGCTAAAGGCAGGTGTGCCCATCACGGCAGGCGACATGACGGCGACCGACGTGGCGACGATACCAGTATCCCCGCTGGGTGTTGCAGTCGACGCCGGAGTTGTCGTGGCGGTAACAGTTGAGGATACCGTTAGCGTGACCGGGTAAGGCGTAGGCATAGCGGCGGCCTGCGTTTGGGTAGCATTCAGGTGAGCAACGGTAGTAGGGTTACTCAGCATGATTGGCGAAGCGGTTAGCTGAACTGATCCGATAGAGCTATCTGATAGATTATTCACGATGTTGGAAAATATGTTACCCGTTGCTGGCCCCAACAATGCAAACAGCAGCAGCCCGCCCATAATGACGAACAGCGACGCGGCCACAGCGTACCCCCAAACAGGCACGCGGCGGCGCGGTACTGGCTTACGTGGCACAGCAAGCAGTCCATCAAGCCGGACACGCAGATCAGCCTGCTCACGGCTCACTTCCCCATCACTGACCTGGGCACGATAAACCAGTTGGCCGACGCCGAGCAGACTCCGCAGACGCTCGGCGTGCTGCGGGTAATCGCGCAGGCAGTCGTCCAGGCTATCGCCCGCGTTCAGGCGGTCAACACAGTCGTCAAAGGCGTCGAGCAGTTGGCGTTGTTCAGCCATGATGGACCTCCGGTTCAAGCAAAATCGAGCGCAGCGTCTCGACAGCACGGAATTGCAGCGACTTGATAGCAGACGTACTCTTGCCCATCATGTCGGCGGTTTCCTTCAGGCTCAGGCGCTGACCGAAGCGCAGGATCAACACTTCCTGGTGGTCACTGGTCAGCATTCGCAGTGCGTGGCGCACCCGGTCGAGTGGCAGCGCATCGATCAAGACATCGGGATTGCTATCAGAAGGGGCAGGCATCCATTCCTCCACATCCTCCAGCGGAAGCTGGGTTGGCTGGCCGATGACGCGATAGGCCGCATGGCGAGCGACGGCGAAAAGCCAGGCTCGCAGGTTCTCGCGCGGCGCACACGGCATCCCGGCACATTCGATCAGTTTGACGAAGACCTCACTCACGATGTCCTGGGCGGCTGCCCGGTCACCCACCTTCAGGCGGATGTACTGGTAGATTGATGGAAAGTAGCGCTCATACGTCAGGATGATGGCGTCTTTTTCACCCAGCCGTACCCGTCGCAGCAGGCTGGCATCTTCAGCCACATCTGGCAGCACGATTAAGAACATGGACAGTCCCCCTACTCGCGAGTGTCTTCTATTGATGAAGAGCAGCAGCGGCGCAAAAGGTTTCGGTGAATTTGCGAATCGCGGTATAGTTATGCGGTTTTGCGTGATGATATGAGGATAAACGATGACCCTATCTGGCAAAACAGTATTGGTGACAGGTGCGAGCGGTTTCCTGGGCAGCGCACTGACGCTGCGGTTGGCGACGGATGGGGCGCTTGTAAAGGCACTGGCACGGCGACCCGAAAAAGCGCGATTTCTCCAGGGTCAGCCAAACATCAGCATCGTGCAAGGTGACATCACTGACGCTGGACAGATGCGCGCTGCGGCGGACGGCTGCCAGGTTGTGTTTCATGTCGCGGCGGCGCTGGGCGGGCCGCTGGCTGAACAGCGCCTAACGAACGTGGATGGCACGCGGCGCGTCATGCTGGCGGCGGCCGCGGCGGGCGTTGAGCGCGTTGTGCATGTGAGCAGCATCGCCGTCTACGGCTATGCGGTGCGCGGCGACATCACCGAAGATACACCGCAAGAACCGGGACGCGTGCCCTATGCCAGGACGAAATCCGAGGCGGAAACGGTGGTGCAGGAGATAGGCGCAGAGTACAGCCTGCCCTACAGCATCATCCGCCCCGGCATGATTTATGGCCCCCGCAGCGGCGCGTGGACGGTGACGATGTTCAAAGTCGGCAGACGCAAACCAACGATCTGGTTCGGCGATGGCAGCGGCAGCACACACCCGGTCTATGTGGACGATGTGGTTGACCTGACCGTTCTGCTGGCAACACACCCGGCAGCCGTGAACGAAGCCTTCAACTGCGCTGCGGACCCGGCACCCAACTGGCGCACTTTCATCGGCAGCTACTCGCGTATGGTGGGGCATGAAAGCTGGCTGGGCATTCCGATCCTGCCGGTTCGACTGCTCGCGCCGCTGATTGATCTGGCGCTCGGATTGCGCAACGAGCCGCAAGATGTGGACAAGCTGGCGCAGTTTGTTCAAACGCAGCGCTGCTACAAGATGACCAAAGCGCGCGACCTGCTCGGCTGGCAGCCACGCGTTGATCTGGCGACCGGGATGAAGCACAGCGAGGCCTGGCTGCGCGAGGTGGGGCTGTTGCAGTGAGTGACATCCTAGGTTGGATTGCGGCAGGGCTGGTGCTGGGGATCGTCGGTGCATTGGTCTGGTGGCTGCTGATTGCCAGTGAGGGCGTGTATATGGGGCGGCGCGTGGTGATCTGGCTGTACGACCTGTACGCCCATCGCTACGAGGACGTGAAGGGCTACATGCCAGAATACGAGCAGTTGTTCCTGGCCGAACCGCTGATGGACGCTATCGCGCCGGAGACCGCGCCACTGGTACTGGATGTAGCGACGGGCACGGGGCGGCTGCCGCTGGCACTGGCGCGCCACCCTGATTTTGCCGGGCACACGATTGGCGTTGACCTGAGCCGCCGAATGCTGCACCACGCCACACGCAGTGTCTACCCATATGATCATCGTGTCACCTTCATCTGCTGCCCGGCGGAACGACTGCCCTTCCCCGATAACACGTTTGACATCGTGACGTGCATGGAGGCGTTGGAGTTCATGACCAGTCCTGGCGCGGTATTGTACGAACTGGCGCGCGTGCTGCGTCCGGGCGGCGTGCTGCTAACGACTCAGCGCATCAACACGCGGCTGATGCCCGGCAAGACCTGGAGCGCGGGTGAAATGCTGGAACAGTTAGAGCGCTGTGGCATTGAAAACGGTAAAGCGCAGGTCTGGCAGGTGGATTATCGCAAGGTGTGGGGGCGCAAGCGCGGCGAGTCCCCGTTTGGCGGTGTGCGCCCGTTAGAGAGTATCCTGCGCTGCCCACACTGCGACCAACAGTGTTTTAGGTCGCAGCCTGATGGTGAGCGCTCAAGTCATTGGCTATGCGAAGGATGCGGGCGGCAGGCAGATGCCGGCGCGGATGGCGTGATCGATCTCACACCCCTATATCGAGGTCACTAAAGCCGCTTGCCAAGCCGCGCGATTTTGCTAGAATGCCCATACCAAACCCCATCTTGAAGGATGAACCACTTTGAAGCTGCTGCCGCATGAACACGCCCGGCTCGTTGAGAGCGCGATACAGGCCGCGCAAGCCGCCGGAGAACTACCCGCGTTTGCCATCCCTGCGATTGAAATCCGCCCACCCAAAAAAGCTGAGCAAGGCGACTACGCCTGTGCAATAGCAATGCAGGTCGCCAAAGCGGCAGGTTTAAACCCATACGAAATCGCCGAAAAGATTGTCAAACACCTGCCAACGGCGGAGTTCGTCGGCAGCGTCGAGGCAATCAAGCCGGGTTTCATCAACTTCCGGCTGAGCGAAGACTGGCTGAGGGCGCAGGTGGAGGCTATCATCGCGGAGGGCGAGGCGCTCTACACGCTCGATCTCGGCAAAGGCAAACGCGCCCAGGTTGAGTTCCTCAGCGCGAACCCGACAGGGCCTATCACGGTCGGACGCAGCCGAGGCGCGATTGTCGGCGACAGCATCGCGCGCATGTTGGAGGCAGCAGGCTACACCGTCGAACGCGAGTATTACTTCAACAATGCAGGCAAGCAGATGCACGACCTGGGCAACAGCCTGCGGATCCGCTATCTCGAAGCGCTCGGTCGCCCCGTGGAGATTCCCGAAAGCGACTTCTATAAAGGTGAGTATCTGATCGATTTTGCGCGCGATCTGGTGGCGGAACGCGGCGATGCGCTGGCCAACGAAGACTGGAAGCCCTTCAAAGAATATGCTGAACAGAAGATGTTCGAGTGGATCAAGGCCACGCTCAAGCGCCTGGACATTCATCACGACGTATTCTTCAATGAGAACAGCCTGTACGACAGCGGCGCGGTGAACGAGACGCTGGCCGCGCTGGAGGCCGCCGGATATGTTTACCGGGCAACACAGCCGGAAGCGAGCGGCGACGAGGACAACGAACCCGCCGAAGACAGCGGCAAAGGCATGGCGACGTGGTTCCGCAGCGCCAGGCTGGGCGACGCCAAAGACCGCGTGCTGCTGAAAAGTGACGGCACGCCGACTTATACGCTGCCGGACATCGCCTATCACCTGAATAAGTTCAATCGCAAGTTCGACCTGCTGGTCAACATCCTGGGCGCAGATCATGGCGCGCAGTACAAGGTAGTGCAGTACGGGTTGCGCGCACTAGGCATCGACCCTGCCCCGCTGCATGTGATCATCATCCAGTTGGTGCGCATGGTGCGCGACGGCAAAGAAGTCAAGATGAGCACGCGGCGAGGCGTATATGATACGCTGGACGAGCTGATCGACCAGACCAGTGCGGATGTGGTGCGCTATATGCTGCTGGCGCGCAGCCCGGATTCGCACCTGAACTTCGACCTGAACCTGGCGGTTAAGCAGAGTAACGAGAACCCGGTCTACTACATCCAGAACGCCCATGTGCGCTGCGCGGGTATCTTCCGGGAAGCGGCAGGGCGCGGCACAGACGATGCGGGCGCTGACCTGAGTCACCTGGGTGAAGCAGAGCTGCGTTTCATCCGCAAGGCGCTGGAACTGGGCGATATCATTGAGGTCTCCGCGACCAACCTGGAGCCGCACCGCATTGCTTTCTACGCGCATGAACTGGCGAGCGTTTTCCATCCGATCTATGATGAAGTGCGAGCGCTGCACAGCGATATTGCGCCAGAGGTGGCGCGGGCGCGTCTGCGCTTCTACCGCGCGGCGCAGGTGGTCTTTCGCCGCGTGCTGACGCTGATGGGGATGAGCGCGCCGGAGCGCATGTAACACATAGGACACGATAAATGGGACTGAAACCCGATCATTGGATACGCAAGATGGCGCTGGAACACGGCATGATCGAGCCGTTCGTCGAAAACCAGGTGCGCCAGGGCGTGATCAGTTACGGTGTGTCGAGCTACGGCTACGACATGCGGGTGGCGGACGAATTCAAGGTTTTCACTGATGTCTACAGCGCGTTGGTCGATCCAAAGAACTTTTCGCCGCAGTCGTTTGTAGACATTAAGGGCGACACCTGCATCATCCCCCCCAATTCCTTCGCACTGGCGCGGTCGGTCGAATACTTCAGAATTCCGCGCAGCGTCCTGACTGTGTGCCTGGGCAAAAGCACGTATGCACGCTGCGGCCTGATCGTCAACGTGACTCCATTCGAGCCGCAGTGGGAAGGCTTTGTCACGCTGGAGATCAGCAACACGACGCCGCTGCCCGCCAAGATTTACGCCAACGAGGGCATCGCGCAGGTGTTGTTCTTCGAAGCCGACGAACCTTGCGACGTCTCGTATGCCGACAAGAAGGGCAAGTACCAGGGACAAACCGGGGTAACGCCACCGAAGCTCTAGGTACTCCCTCTTCACCAAGTATGTCTATGAGATCCGAGATGAACAATGAAAGCTGAGAAGCGCAATGAAGCTCGACAATTGCGATGCGAGCAAGGGCTTTCAATCACAGAGATTGCCAGAATTCTCGGTGTAGCTAAAAGCTCTGTGAGTCTATGGGTACGGGATATAGAACTTAGCGATTCACAGAAGGACATCCTAAACTATCAGCACTACGCATACAGGGCGCAGACGCGCGGAGCGCATACTAACTTCATCAAATTTAGGGCATTGCGT
>JAEUQX010000741.1 GCA_016788625.1 Anaerolineae bacterium | reverse complement strand
GTGGGCTACACCGTTGACCCGCTGCTGATGACGATCATCGGCGGCGTGGGCACGTTCGGCGGCCCCGTCGTCGGCGCGACCGGACTGCACCTGCTGGACATCTTCCTGCGCGACAGCCAACTGACAATTGGAAGCTTCACGCTGGACATTGCCAGCATCTGGGGGCTGCTGCTCGGCGTGGTCTTCGTGCTGGCGGTGATCGTATTTCCGTTCGGCGTGATCGGCACCTGGCGGCGCTGGCGGGCGAAGCGGCAGTGATACTTACCCTGAGTTTCGGATAACCTTGTATGTGTTCAACCTCACCCCGCTGCGCTTCGCTTAGCTTCCCTTCTCCACCAGGTGGAGAGGGGATTGTGGGGTGAGGTTACTTATCCAGTCAAAATAAGGAGAAATATGAACCGTTAGCGAAGCGTGGGGCTGCCGACGCCTGGTCGTCATCCAGGCCACTCGTGGTTTCAGCTATCGTAACATAGGGCGCAACAAAACACCCGTGAACTGCGTAATAACAAATAGGTCGGAATGTGTTGCAGGATTCTGACCGAAAAACAAAAAAGTTGTGAAAACCGTATTTCACGACTTTCACGGAAACCAAGCCTGAGTTATAGTAGCTGTAATGGATTTATCCTGCATATCCCGAGGAGAGTAGTCTCAATGGCTGCCAAACGCTTTCTCAATCAACACATTCTGCTGGTTGACGATAATCCCCGGTTGCTCAGGAGCATGGCCTTCTTACTGACCGTCGCGGGTTTCCAGACGACGACAGCTGCGAGTGGTGCAGAAGCACTGGATGCCCTGCGCGAGTCCGCGCCGGATTTCATCATCGCGGACGCCGAGATGGACGGGATGGATGGTTACGAACTCGTCCGCGCCATCCGCCGCCAGTCGCGCCTCACCACCACCCCCGTGATCCTCACCTCCGCTAACTATGAACTGAACGATATGCTGCGCGCGCTCGACCTGGGCGCAGACGATTTCATTCCGAAACCGTTTGACATTTTCGACCTGCTGGATGCCATTCGCCGCGTGCGCCCGTCTGCTGTGCCGCAGCGCCGCCTGGCGAGCTAAAAGCACCCGTTGGCCCGTTTAGTTGTGAGAACAATGGTGATAAATTGATGGGCAGGAATACCTGCCCTTAGGTGTTTTCAGACAAATTGTTGCCGTGCTGCTGCTTGTGCGCACGCTTATTCGATAACTATGGGACGTTCACAGGCGACCACTGCTTGCGGTTCTGTGCGGCGCGTTCGCGCACGGCTGCGATGCTCTCCGGCGATACTTCTGCCTCGAAACTGCGAAAACCCGCCAGCTTGAAACCGTGACGGTCGGCAATCGTGCCGATCTCACGCGCCTGTGCCTCGCTGATCTCCTTGCCAATCGTGTAATCTTCATAGCGCCCTTCCAGCGCCAGCGCCATCGTCTCCGCCATGCAGGCGTAGGCCATGCGCGGCGGAAAACCGAAGTTGAAGTGGAAATCAACGGGGCCGGGGATTTCGATCATGCCGCCCTCGATCACCAGCACATCATCGCGCTCTGCCGCTACCTGTTTAGATACATCGCGCGGGCGCGCCACGTCACAGACCACCGCGCCCGGCTTGAGGTGACGCGGCTCAATCACCGTGTGCACAGCGCTCGTCACGGTCAGGATCAGGTCGGCAGGGTAGATCGCGCGCATATCTGTGCTGCTGCTCACCTGCGCGCCCAGCCCTTCGCACATCTCACGCACGCCCTGCACCGCATCTTCGCGCCTGCCGACCAACACCAACTGGCCGCATTCACGCGCCAGCATCGTCGCGCAGGTCTTGCCAATCGCGCCCGTTGCGCCCACGACAGCCACCGTCGCATCCTTCATCGTGATGCCCATCTCGTCGGCGGCCTTGCGCAGCGCCGCGACGGCCATGGTAATCGTGTAGCTGTCCCCGGTCGTCACGGGCAGTTCCAGGCGGTCGGCAATCGTGCGTCCCGCATCGCCCACCACCGATGTATACGCGCCCAGTCCCAGGATGCGCGCGCCGAGTTCCTCCGCCATATGACCGCAGGCCACAATCTTCTTGTAGGCGGTCTCGACAGGCACGGACATCATCGTCGGCGGCGTGAACGGGCAGGCGATCAACCAGCCGCGCAGCTCGCGCCCCGTCGCTGCCGAAACAATGCCCGTCACTTCCGAAAGATAAACAGGCGGGAAGAAACGCGAGAAGAAGTTAATCTGCCCTTCTGTGAGGATTTTGCCAAGCAGCGGGTATTTGCGGGCCACATCCTGCTTGATGTGAATCGGATGAATGATAAATGCGAATGTATCCTCGGCCATTATTTCCTCCCCGGCGGGCGCAAAAGCTGCGCCGCTCCTGCCCGTATAATACCCGAAGCTGTACACATCAATCCTTAACGCTGCTCAGGGTTGCCAGATTGTTACAGTGTTGTCCTGCTTTGACGCCAGCCATAGCGCCGAGTAGAATCAAGGCAATAGTGTTCAATATATGAGGCGGGTCAATGGCATTAGACTTCGAAGCGCTGGTCGGTCATCTGTACGTAGTGGGAAACCGCTCCCTGAGCGCGCAGCCGCCCGGTATGCTCGTCGAGGTTGCTCCCAAGAAAGCCGCGCGCGGACGCGAACTGGATACGTTCTTCGCGCTCGTCACCCCCTCAGGCGAGAACACCGCTCCCGCTGCCTTCTACGACCAGATGGCGAACATCAGCGCGGAACGCTACTTCAACAGCAGCGGCAGCGTGACCGCCGGGCTGCGCGCCGTCTTCTCCTCGCTCAACCAGGATTTGAACGAGCATAACCAGAGTGGTAAGCGCCCGTATGAGGCCAACCTGATTTGCGCCGTACTGCGCGACGACGAGCTGATCCTGGCGCGCAGCGGTTCAGGTGTGGCGCTCTTTCGCGATGGCGAAACGCTGGTGATGTTCCCGACCGAGTTTGAGAACGAGGATGCGCTCTTCGGGCCGCCGCTGGGCATTCAACCCGTGCCCGACATCAAGATGAGCCGCCAGACGGTGACACAAGGCGCGCGGCTGATCCTTTCCGACGCGAACCTGGCCGATATGGATATCAGCAAGGTCAAAACCTCGCTGGCGACGGGCGACATCAGTGATGTGCTGAGTGGGTTAAAGGAGATTAGCGTCTCGCTGGTGACGCTGATGGTGATTGAGTTCGTGCCGCCGGAAGCACCTTCGCCGGATACCGTGAAGGATACGCGCTCGTCATCGCGCGCGCCGGAAGCTGCTGCGCCAGTGCCTGCAGGGTCTGCGCCATCAGCAGCGGCCACTGGCAGCGGCGCGACATCGTCCGCTCGCCCGCCGCGTCAGCCGCGTGGACTGCCTCGCTCGGTCGAACGGGGCAGCGGAAAGGCCGCGCTGTTACTCTCCGGAGCATTCAGCGGCGCAAACCGCCTGTTTGACCGAATCATCCCGCCGCCTGAAGCCGAGGGGCGCGGTTGGCTGCGCGCCTCGACCGCCACAGGCATCGCCGTGCTGATCCCTATCGCGATTGTGCTGCTGGTGCTGGCGATGGGTGTGGGAGGGACGGGGCAGAGCGAATTTGAACTGTGCGTCGAAAACGCGGGTGAGACGGCTGCCATCGCGCGTGGGATCGCTTCGAGTGATGTGCAGGGCACGCTGGCCGCCTGGAATGCGGTGCTGAGCGTAGTTGATCGCTGTAACGCCATCCGCGCGGGCGACCCGGCCATGACCGCGCTCACCAATGAGGCGCAGGTCGTGATTGATGCGTTGTTCCTGGTCGAGCGGCGCGCCACGCGGTTGGTGGCGTCCTTCAACAACGCGGCCCTTACCCAGGTGGTGCTGCAAGGTCTCGACCTGTATGCGCTGGACGCGCAGAACCAACTGGTTTACCGCGTCTCGCTGCCGCAGGATGGCCGCCCGGCAGCCCCAAGCAGTGGCGAACCCATCCCTTCGATGCGTTTGGGGGCGGTGATTGGGCAGTTCCAGATTGGCGAGCTGATCGACATCGCCTGGTCAGAGACGACCACGCAGATCATGGCGCTGGACCGCAACGGCGTGTTGATTCAGTGTTCTCCGCGCTTCCTGCAATCGTGCGATGGGCAGCAGTTGTTAGCCAGCGAGCGCTGGGTTGGCCCAACGCGGATGGTGCTGTGGCAGGGGCGTATCTACCTGCTGGACCCTGGCGCGAACCAGGTATGGCGCTATGACAGTTCCGGCGGCGTTTATGCCACCTCACCGATTGAATACTTCGCCGGGGAGAACCGCCCGGATATCACGACAGCGGTGGATTTTGGCATTGACGACAACGGCATCGTCTATGTGCTGACGCAGAATGGGCAGATGACCAAGTGGGTCAGCGGCCAGCCGACGCCCTTCGCTTATGCCAACTTTCCGGAGGGGCAGCAGTTGACGGACGCGACGGCCATGTTCCTCAATGCTGACCCCATCGCACAGGGGCTGTATCTGGTCAGCCGTTCGTCGCGCACGATCTACGAGACGACGCTGGCGGGGACGTGGAGCTACAGCTACCGCGCGGCCAACGAGGATGACTTCGCTGGCCTGTCGAACGTGGTTGCCGACCCGTCCAATCAGGTAATTTACGCGCTCTCCGGTAACTCGATCTTCGCCTTCGACCGGGTGGAGACTGAGGCGCAGTAGGGCAAGCGTAGGCTACACATCGCTCCTATCTCCGCTATAATGCCCTGCCGATTGGCAAGGTGTTTGGGATGGGTTTTACGCCATCCTCGCGGAGTCAGATTGTATGCGAATTCCTCCCTGGTTATTCATCGTCGGCATCGTCCTCGTCGTCGGCTTGACGGCCGTCGGCGCGCTGCTGGCGTTCTCGATTGCGCGGCAGGTTGCGGTTGACCTGGGCGCGCAGGGTATCCAGTTCACTGCGTTTCAGGTGGGCGACAGCGTGCCCACTCCCACGCCCGTCAGTGTTGCCAGCGTCGTGACGCCACAAAGCGCCCCGACCAGCAGCGCGCCAGACGCCCAGGCTATCGCGCCAACGGCCACGCTCGACCCGGCAGCGGAGTATGCCTGGAACGACCCGCGCCGCTTCACCTTGCTGCTGATGGGCATCGACCAGCGCAGCGGCGTGGAAGAGGATGGGCCGTTCCGCACGGACACGATGATCGTGATCAGCGTAGACCCGGTGCGCAAGTCGGCGGGCGTGCTGAACATCCCGCGCGATCTGTGGGTCAATATCCCCGGCTTCACGCAGAACCGCATCAATACAGCCAACTCGATTGGTGACAGCCAGGGCTATCCCGGCGGCGGCCCGGCGCTGGCAGCGGAGACGGTGCGCCAGGTGCTCGGCATCCCGATTGACCACTACCTGCTGGTGAACTTCGATGTCTTCACGGCGGTGGTCAGCATCGTCGCTCCCAACGGCGTGGAGGTGTGCCCGCCCGCCGTGATTGACGACCCGGATTACCCGGACGCGGGTTTCGGCACGATCGCCGTGCGCTTCGAGGCAGGCTGCCAGACGCTGCAAGCCGAACGACTGCTGCAATATGCCCGCACGCGCGCCAGCGAAGGCGCGGACTTCGACCGGGCACGGCGGCAGCAGGAAGTGCTGGATGCGCTGCGCGAGGAGGTATTGAGCGTCGGCGGAATCACCAATTTCATCGGGCAGGCTCCGGCGCTGTGGGACGAACTTTCTGGCAGCTTCCGCACCAATATGTCGCTCAACGAGATCTTGCAGCTCGGTGCGCTGATGAGCGAAATCCCGCGCGAGAACATTCGCTTCGGCGTGATCGATAACCTGTACGTCAACCTCGCCACAACGACCAGCGGCGAGCAGGTGCTGCTGCTGAAGACCAACGCCACGCGCCTGCTGCTCCAGCAAATCTTTAACCCGGAAGAAGACCTGAGTCTCTCCGATCTGCGCGCCCGTGCCGAGACGGAGAACGCAACCATCATGGTCTTTAACAACACCGACCAGGCCGGACTGGCGAGCCAGACGCGCGACTGGCTGACCGGGCGCGGCGTCGATGTGCTGGACGTGGGCAATGTGGCTGCGGCCAGCAATGCCAACACAGTGATCAACGTCTACACGGGTAAGGTGTGGACAGCGCGCTACCTGGCGGCGCTGATGGGACTGCCTGCCGAGCGCGTGCAGCCCGGCGCGGACGGCCTGACCGACAAAGACATCGCGGTGCTGGTTGGCCCGGACATTGCTACCGTATTGAGCAGCCCGTAAGTCTCATTCACCCGCCGCGAGGTAGGCACGCAGCGCCGCATCCAGTTCGTCGCGCAGTGCCAGCCGCCGCGCCGGGTCATACTCGGCCTGCCACTGCTGTCCCTCGCTCGGTGGCGGGCTGGCGTCCCCGGCGTAAAGCAGGCTGAAGCCGCGCTTGATGTGATAGTGATATGTCTCGGCGTTGAAGATCGGCGCTTTGAATGTCAGCGTTTTGCTGCCGGCGATCAGCATTACGCCCGCCCCAGAATCCAGTGCCCAGACGCCGAACAGCCCCAACCGCTCGTGCTGGCCGTAGCCCTTCGGCTTGTGCCAGATCAGCACTGCGACCCAGACGGTATCATCGCCCCCACGGAAGACCTGCGGCCCGTAACAGGTGATGCTGTCCGGCGGGTGGCGGCACAGCGCATCCAGTTTGCCCAAAACATCGAGCGCGTCCAACGCCGACTCAAGCACCTGCTGTCGCTCCGCGCGGGCAACCTGCCCCTGACGCGCGGCTATGTTTCGCAGAATAGCCTGATAACGTTCTTCGCGCTCGTTCATCTCTTAACCCGGTGTCACCGTCACCTGCGGGATATTCGGCGTCACGTTCACACCTAGCAGCGGGATGCCGTTGAACACGCCGTCAACCACGACGGGCACGGTTTCGGTCTCGCTCACCTCAGCAATGCCGCTGAAGCGGAACGCGCCCGTTAGTGGTTCTATCGAGGTAATCGTCAGCGTGCCCTCGCGCATCTCGAAGTAGATCGGCAGTGCCAGCGTCGCCCCGGTTTGTACTACCTGGCGGCTGTCTGGGCTGAAGGCGAAGTCGTAACTGCCCAACACGTAGGTGCCAACAGCAATGTCCTGCTCGAAGGCGAAGGCGACGAACGAGTCGAGCGCCTCATCGCTTGGCGTGAGCGTCATCAGGTAGCCGCTTTGCAGATTGCGAATGCCACTGTAGATACTTTCGCCCGTCGCGGTTTTGAACTCGCCTGATACTGGGTCGTTGTAGGTGAAGCGGAATGTACCCGCGCCAACCGCGCCCAGGTCAACGGCCAGCGGGGAAGGGGTGATCGGCGGCAGGGTGGGCGTGGGCGGCGGCCCGGCAGGGGTTGGCTCACCCGCACAGGCGGC
>JAEUQX010000081.1 GCA_016788625.1 Anaerolineae bacterium | reverse complement strand
CGCACGCCCATATAGACGACGAAAGCCAGCGCCAGCACCAGCCCCGCCGAAAGACCGATCATGAAGCGACTGATAACCATAGCCCATAAATCTCCGAAATGTCCATTTATTGTACAGGGGTAGCTCAGGTCGGCAGCAGCGACAGATGTGAGGAATCCGGCGTGATCTTCATCCGGGGTTAGAGGGCTGATTTTTCACGGCGTCCTGATTTTCGGATATGCCGTTGCACATCCCTACACGACAGAATCGCCATAGGGACGCCCAATTGTGCGGGGCGTCCGAATAACATCACAGTACGAGTAGTGGGCGAAAGACGTGCTGCCCTCACCCGCCGTTGGCTGACCACCAGTCGAGCGACCAGCCCACCGCCTTGTGGATACCTTCGCGCAGCGGCGTGGCCGGGTTGTAGTCCAGCAGACGCTGCGCCTTCTGAATATCCGCGACGTAGTGCGTCACCTCGCCCAGCCGCGCGGGCTGCACCGTGATGTCCGGCTGCACGCCCAACGCCTCCCCGATGAACTGCGCCATCGCGATCAGGCTGTTGCCCTGTCCATATGCGAGGTTGATCGTCTCATTGGCGACCTGCCCGCTAACCAGGCGCTGAATGCCGCTGTAGACACCCTGTATGCAGTCTTCCACATAGGTGAAGTCCAGGACTTTGCGTTCACCGAAGACGGTGATCGGCTCGCCCTGGCGGATTTTGCGGATGAACAGCGGGATGACGCGCTCCATGCGCTCGATGTCGTTGTCGTAGCGCCCGTAAACGTTGCTGAAGCGGAAGACCAGATAGCGCAGCCCATAGCACTGGGCATAGGAATAGATCAGCGCTTCCCCGGCGATCTTGCTGGCAGAATATGGACTTTCGGTGAAGATGAAGTCCGCGTGCGTCTCGTCGGTGATGTAGCGGTGAATGTCGCCATAGACTTCACGCGAGCTGCTGAAGATGATCGGCAGATTGTTCTGGCGGCAGAACTCCAACACGTTGAAGGTGATGGTGATGTTCTCCAGCGCGCGCGACGGCTGCTCGACCAGTTCATGTACCTTGGCGTGCGCGGCGAAATGCACGACCAGATCGAGGTTGGGCGGGTAGGCTACCGTGCCGATACCCCCCTTATGCTGGCTGTGATGCACGCTCAGGTCTTGCAGCGTGGTTGGGATGCGGTCCGTCCAGGTGTTCGCGCGGATGTCGATGCCGAAGACCTCGTGCCCCTGGTCTTGCAGGAACAGCCCCAGGTTGGTGCCGATCTGCCCGCTCGATCCGGTGATGAGTATACGCATGTAGCCCCTATTTCTTCGGCGGACGCCCGGCAGTCAGCCGTTCCTGATAGGCCTTCAAACCATCCCAATCGCCACGCGCGGCGTACTCGGCCTGTTCTGACCACGTGGGAATGCTGGGTGCGAAGCGCATCCCGGCGGCCTCGATAGCCGCGTGCAGTTCCTTCTCGCTGGCGTGGGCCAGGCGCGCGAAGGTGGTGATGCCCGCCTTGACCAGCGCGTCGTTGAACTTCGGCCCGATGCCCTCGATGATCAGCAGGTCATCCGCCGTTCCCGGCGCGGCGCGTGTGGATTCAGTGACCTCGTAAGACGGGTAAGCAGGCGCGCTTTCCGGCAGCGCATCCGGCATGGCGGCGCGGCGGCTGGCGAGCCAATCCGCGATGCCCAGCGCGGCGCCAATCAGCAGGAGCAGCCCGGCAACCCAGCGCTCTTGCAGCGGGGTGTTATCGACGATGTGGTTGACGATCATGAAAATCGAGAGGACGATCAGCGAGACACTGACAGCGGTACGGGCAGAGCGATCCATCAGCTTAACCCTCGTGAATGAGCAAATTTGTCTGATATTTTATCAGGTGCGCCGACGATTAGCACCCCGGATGGCGACCCAACAGAGGGCAAGCGCAGGACAACCGCGTGTATCCTTATGAAAAACCCGCCCACCTGTGCTGTGTCTACGGGAGGATATACGCCTTGGCCGATGCCCATCCGCCTCTGCAAGGCCCAACCCTCTCTGTGTCTCTGGGGTGAATTCTTCAGTCTTCGGCTGGTAAAACCGACAGCGCGTTTTCCTAACCGTCCAGCGACCGTGCGCCAACGCATTGAACATGCCCTCCCCCTCAACTGCGTTAGCGTGACAGCCCGCGAAAAAGAGACAAAGGTTTTTCCAAAATGTCACCCTTTAACATTCGTTTTCGCCTACGCTGGTCTTATACCACTCGTATTCCACGCACTCCTGATGAGTGAAAGTCCCTCTCCGACGAGCGAGGGAATTTAGGCGTGAGGTTGTGCTTCCGAGGAGGCTACCATGCAAAACTGGCTGTCGAACCTGTTCACCGCCGTGCGCGGGCTGCGGCCTGCCCCGCACATTCAGGCGGTCGCCGCGCACAACGCCAGCGTCTGGCCGAACCTGAGCGAGGCGTTGGCGCAAAACCACGTCTACCAGCAGTCACCCTGGGTATACATCGCCGTCAACCGTATCGCCGAGGCCGCCGCACTCGTGCCGCTGCATGTCTACCGCGTGACGGGCGAACAGCGCACCGGCGTGAACCGCCACCCGCTGGAAGACTTGCTGGATGCGCCCAACCCGTACCTCAGCCGCTTCGAACTGATCGAGCAGACGGTCGGCCACCTGGAACTGGCGGGCAACGCTTACTGGTTCCTGGCGGGCGATGCGGCGGGCGTGCCGCGTGAAATCTGGCCGCTGCGCCCCGACCGTGTGAGCATCGTGCCGGATGCGGCGCAGTACGTGCGCGGCTATATCTACGAGATCGACGGTCAGCGCATCCCGCTGCTGCCTACCGAAGTGGTGCATTTCAAGCGCTGGCACCCGGCCAACGATTACTACGGCCTGTCGGCACTGGAGGCGTCACGGCTGGCCGTGCTGGGCGACCGGGCGATGGCCGAGTGGAATCGCAGCACGTTCAGCCGCGACCAGGGCGTGCCAGCGGGCATCGTGCATATCAAGGAATTCGTCTCCGACGCCGACTTCGAGCGCATCCGCCGCGAATGGCAGCAGAGCTACGGCGGCCCACAGCGGCGCACAGCCTTCCTGCGCGGCGGAGCAATTGAATGGCAGAACATCGGGCTGAACCACAACGAACTCGATTTCCTCAAAGGCCGCCTGGCACACCGCGACGAAATCCTGAACTGCTTCGGGATCCCTGTTGGACTCATCAGCGAGAATGCGACCGAGGCTAACGCGACCGTCGCCGAGCGTCTGTTCATCGAGCGCACGCTGTGGCCGAAGCTGGTGCGGCTGGCGCAGAAGATCACGCAGGAACTGCTGCCCTTCTGGCCCGGCGAATACATCGCGGAGTTCGAGGACATCCGCCCGACCGATGCCCAGGCGCGGTTGGCGGACATCCGCACGGCCTACCCGCTGCTGAGCATCAACGAGCTGCGCGAACGTTACTATCACCTGCCGCCTGTGACCTGGGGCGCGCTGCCCGTGAACACGGCAGAACCTCACCCCTCAACCGCTTCTGCCAGTGGAGAGGAAGCAAAACAGGAACGCACAGATGACCAAGATCAGGACAATCTGCGTCTGAAAAACAGCAGCGTATCCGACGATGATGAGGAATCCGGCGCGGACGACGCGGTGGCGGAACTGCGGCGTTGGGAGCGCTATACCCTGAAACGTTGGGGACGCCCGGCGCGGCGCGCGTTCGCGGTGCAGGCTGTGCCGGACGAACTGGCCTTCGAGGTCAGCGCCAACCTGCTGGCCGCCGAGTCACCGGATGAGGCGCGCGCGGTGTTCGCGGCGGCACGGGCGGAGCTGTGCGCATCGGAGTCTCTGCCCGCGTAGACACGGCCAGCCTAACCACTTTTTCACGCGGATTTCACAAAACATGTTTGGAGACTGCAAGGTGTACAACCTAGAATCATGAAGATCATACACACCGCACCCAGTTCAGTTGAAGGACATATTTGTGGATATTCGCGCGTACTTCAGTGCCGTACAGGATTTACTGAATCACGTTCCATTTGACGCCGTAGACAAGGTGGTTGAGCGCTTGATGGATGCCAACCGCGCCGGACAGACCATCTTCATCTGCGGCAACGGCGGCAGCGCCGCAACCGCTACGCATTTTGGCTGTGACCTTTCCAAGCGCCCGCTGGTTGAAGGCCAGCCGCGTTTTCGCGTCGTCGCCATCACCGATAACATCTCGCTGATGACCGCTGTGAGCAACGACATCAGCTACGACGAGTGTTTTGCCGAGCAGATCAAGTCGCTCGTCCGCCCGGACGATGTGCTGATCGCCATCAGCGGCAGCGGCAACAGCCGTAACGTGATTCGTGCCATCGAGGTCGCTGACCAGATGGGCGCGACGACAATTGGCTTCTGCGGCTACGACGGCGGCAAGATGAAGCCGTTGGTCGATATTCCGGTGCATGTCCCCAGCTTCAACATGGCGATGGTCGAAGACGTGCACCTGATGCTGGAACACGCGATTTGCGAAAAACTGTTGGCGCTGCGAAAGGCCGCCGTGCCCGTGGCGCTGCCCAACGGCAGTGGGGGGGGCTAGACCCATGTTCAACAAGATCGGCGCGATATTCCTCGACCGAGACGGCGTGATTAACGAAAACAGCGCCGAACACGTCAAATCGTGGGATGAGTTTCACTTCATCCCCGGCGCGCTGGAAAGCATCCGGGAACTGACGCTGACCGGGCTGCCGATCTTTGTTGTCACCAATCAGGCCGTCGTCAATCGCGGCATCATCACGTCCGCCGAGCTGGACGCGATTCACCACCGCATGAACGAGGCCATCTCCAACGCGGGCGGGATGATCACCAAGGTGTATCACTGCCCGCACGACAACCACGAAAACTGCACCTGCCGCAAACCCGCCTCGGGGATGCTGCTGCGCGCCGCCAACGAGTATGGCATCGACCTGACGCGCAGTTTCCTGGTGGGTGACGCCTGGACGGACGTAGCGGCGGGCGTCAATGTGGGTGCGCGCAGCATCCTGCTGATGACCGGGCGCGGGCGCTGGAACTTCGTCTCGTGCTGGAATCGCTTCGGGCTGGACTTCGCCGCCGCCTGCGACCTGGCCGACGCCACGATGATGATTCAGGAAGCGCTGAAGGGCAACGCGATGGTCTCCACCACGCGCCTGCGCAACTCCTTCCACATGGCGCTGCGCCCGGAAGAAACCCTGGTGCTCTGACCCTCATGCCGGGTAGGCTGTCTTAATGTCTACCCGGTCACTTCCTCACATTCTCCCCTTCCAGTTCCTTCAACGTTCGAGACAGCTCAAAGTGTGCGCTACTCCACCCGCAGCACCACCTGCCCCTGCTTCAGGCCGCTGTCAATGTGGCGGTGCGCTTCGGCGACCTGTTCCAGCGGGTACACGCGGTCGATGATGGACTTGACCTGCCCTGCCTGCATCAACCCCATGATAAAGGCGAAATCGTCGGCATACGCGCTGGTGCTGCGCAGCTTCCAGGGGATCACCTGCTTACGACTGCCGCGCGCCATCCAACGTGCGTTAGCGACCTGGGAGCGCTGCGGGTTCGCGAGCAGGTAGCGTCCGTCCGGCGCGAGCAGGTTCATGCAGTGCTGAGACGATGTGGTGCCAATCACATCGAAGATGGCGTTATACGTCTCCCCACGCAGGGTGAAATCCTCCCGCTCATAATCCACGACGTGATCGGCGCCAATCGCCCGCAGCACGTCGAGCTTTGGCGCGCTGTCCACGCCCGTCACCTCCGCGCCGAAGTGCTTGGCAAGCTGCACGGCATACGTGCCCATCGTGCCGCACGCGCCGTTGATCAACACTTTGTGTCCGGGCTGGATATTTGCCTGCTGCATGAAATAGGTCGCATCCACCCCGCCCACAGGGAGTGGCGCGGCGTCCTCATAGCTGAGCCACGATGGCTTGAGCACCATCACCGCGCCTTCCGGCAAACAGATGAACTCCGCATATGTGCCCAACCGCAGCCCGCTCCAGGCAATCACCGCGTCGCCCACCTTGTAGCGCGTGACCTTCTGGCCGACTGCCTCGATCTCACCCACCAACTCCTGCCCGATGATGATCGCTCCCGATTTGATCAGACCCAGCATCTTGAACAACCGAGGCGTGTTGGAAACGCGCATCTTACAGTCTGCCGCCGTCGCGGTGGTCGCCCGAATCCGAATCAGCACTTCGTGATTTTTCGGGGTGGGTTTGGCAACGTCCTGAAGCTGCAAGACATCCGGCGGCCCGGCTTTCGTCCATACGATGGCTTTCATACATCCCCTCCCAGGTTAAAGACGACCTTGCCTTGCGCGTGCCCTTCCGCCAGATAGCGGACGGCCTCCGCAGCAGCGCTCAAGGGATAGCGCCGGTCAATCACCGGGGCGAGTTTGCCCGCCGCCAGCAGCTCCGCGAGTACCGCCAGATCCGCCTGCGTGACCGTCGCAATGCCCATGAAACCCAGCGTCTGACTGCCGAAGCGCGACAGCAGCGGCCCCAGCAGCATCGCCTGGAGGATTTGCGGAATGTCGCCGCCCAGCGCCACATAACGCCCACCGCTGCTCAAGGCACGCTGATACGCCCGGATGGGGTGATAGCCGTTGACCGCCGCGATGACATCATAGCGCTGCCCACCCCGCGTGAAGTCCTCGCGCGTGTAGTCGATGACGTGATCCGCGCCGATAGACCGCACCGCATCCAGATTGCGCGCGCTGCATACCGCCGTCACCTGCGCGCCCAACGCCTTGGCGATCTGCACAGCAAAGCTGCCCACGCCGCCGCCTGCACCCTGGATGAGCACCGTGTCCCCGGCCTGCACACGGCCATGATCGCGCAGCGCTTGCAGGGCGGTCAGCGCCGCGACCGGGGTGGCTGCGGCAGCCTCGAACGACACGTTATCGGGTTTGAGCGCTAATTGGCTCGCGGCGGCGCAGGCGTATGCTGCGAACGCGCCTTTCGAACCCGCTGCCACGCCGAACACCGCGTCACCCGGCTTGAAGCGCGTCACGGCGCTGCCAACTGCTTCCACCTGCCCGGCGATGTCTGCGCCCAGCACCGTGTTGACGGCCTTGAGCAGCATCCCGTCCATCAGGCGCGTCATCAGCGGCACACGCGCACCCTTCAGCATCCCGGCGAAGCGGCGGTAGTCCAGCGCGTTGACGGAGGCGGCATGAACCCTGACCAGCACTTGCTTGTCTGTAGGAACTGGAATGGGAACTTCCCGCACCTGGAGGACTTCCGGCGGGCCGAGTTGGGTATAAACGACGGCTTGCATGTGTTCGGGCATGAGCTGCCTCGCTTTGGCAGATTGGCGCTGTAGTTGTATACGCCGCTTGCAGTCAGCGGGTTGCAGCCTCACCCCGCCCCGATGTAGCGCATACTGGCGATTTGCAGCATGACGGGCAGCGGCCCCGCGTTGATCTGCGCCGCCAGTTGCA
>JAEUQX010000726.1 GCA_016788625.1 Anaerolineae bacterium | reverse complement strand
AACAGTCTCTTCGTACTGCACTGCAAAAATATCAACTGCATAAAGAGCAAGACTTGTTCGATAAAGCGTATGGGTACATCGAAGAATACTACTGATTTGGGTGCGCTAAGCTTTTAGGACACAATCCGATAGGGTGTGTCCGGTCGGCATGGTTCACCGTGCCGACGCGCTGGACGACACCCGCAGGGTCGTTCAGCGGTGCTGCGCGTGAGCGCGGCACATCAAGCCCTCCGGCGTCTGAGGAGCGAGCGTTTTAGCTCGCTCCCCCCTCAGCCCCACTGTGTACGCCGCAAAAATCGCGCACATGGGTGTCACAGGTGATGTGTCAGACACACCTTTTGAGGGCTGAGGGGGTCGAGGCTGTCCTACGGACAGCGGCGCTGCTGCGAGGCAGCGCCAACAACATTCGCATACGAGAACCTTCGTAAAACGGGGAGTATCTCGCCACTACACAAAGGTCACCTCGATGTCATGGTATTCAAACCATTGCTTCATCCGCTTGGTGATACGTTCATCCCGGAACGCAAACCATGCCTTCTGCACTTCTGGATGGCGATACAGCACATCTTTGAAGCGTCGAAATGCCCCACTCCCTTGTATCGCCGTTTCCAACACTTCGCGCACATGATCGTCGTCAAGGGCAGCGATGAAGACTTGCATATCTCGATAGCCCTCGCGCGAATCTTGCTTCTCGATTGATAAATAGCGCGTATCGCGCTCATTGTATATTTGTTCTGCAAGCGTCGTGTTCAGGGCTTCTCCTGCTGTTTCAGAATACTCTGCATCTTCGATCGCGTGCCATTCGTCGTGCGAGATGATGATAACGTCACCTGTTTCAGAATCCAGAAACGCATCTGCATCGAGATCGCCCATCTCGAAAGCTTCTTGGAACAAAGTACGGTCAACTGTCAGTTTTCGCATTACATGATCACTCGCATATTATCGGCATGAAGTATTCTCAATCAAAGTGCTACAAGTTCCATTATAGTCTTTGAGACCGTTGGCAAGCATCGTTATGAACATGAAAAGAGGGCGATGCGCTGATGCACATCACCCTCTTGAGGTTGAGAATGCCACCTAGAACGGAATATCCTGCGTGTCTTCGCTGTGACCGTTGTCGCCATTCTCCGTGCGATCCAGCAGGACGAGGCGGTTGGCATCGATGTCAAGGCTCGGCTGCGGTGTGCCGCTCTGATCCCTCCACGCGCTCAGACGCAGCCACTCGCTGGTTGCCTGGATCAGGCTGCCCTTCTTCACGTACTGCTGCGCCACATCCGCGAGGCGGTTCCAACAGTTGACACGCACCCAGAGGGTCTGCTTCTCGCCGCTGCGGTTCTTACGGCTGACCGCCACCGAGAACGACGCGACACGCTGTTCACCCACCTGACGCACCTGCGGATCGCTGCCAACAAACCCGGTCATCTGCATGTTGATGCTCGTACCCATGATGTTCACTCCTTCGCGCTGTGCGCTTTGTTGTCCATCGACCCTGTGCCGATTTTCTGACCAACGCACAGCAGGTGCATAAGGCAGACTTCACCTGAAAGGCGCTACCCGTTTTTGTTGAGCCGCGCCGAACCAGTCGGCGCAGGCGGCACAAGCCAGACAAAAACGGGTGAAGCGTGCCGACGAATGTCGGTATGAAGGCTGCCGCACCTGCTAGACTGGTCAGAGACCAATCGGCACGTCTTCGGGTCAGATAGGCAAAGCTCTCTGCAAGAGAGGGATCATGGTGTCTAGCACGACGGATGACCGGATACAGCAGTGAAGTGGTGCAAATGGGGACGCAGCGCATTCGTTGGAGAGGTCGGCGCCAATGCGTGGCGTAGAGCAGATGGAGTGCAGTCGATTGGAACAGCGGACGGGTAGCGCTGAGCGTAAGGTGATGATGCGATGGCCGGAACAGCGCTAGGCGGGGATGGCACGGCACGGCTAGAGACCCTCATGGATGCTGCTCGACCTGCTCGCGCCCAATAACGGCAATGATCACTAGCGGGAGGTATTCCGAACGCAGAGGCCAGCAGCAAAAGTAGGCTACGCGCTGAACGAAAAAGTGACTGATGGCAGGCTGATGAGTGATACAATCAAGCAAAGTTTAGGTGTGCGCGAAATCTGTATGAACGATCCAATTCCTGAGATGCCAATTTCCGTATCGCCGACTCCGCCCAGTGAGGCTGAAGTGCTGGATGCCATTGAGCAGTCGGTGCGCAGGACGACCAAAGCCTATGGCTACCAACACCTCAGCACAATCGGAACTCACCTACGCGCGCAGTTTAGCGTCTTCTCTCCGTCCGACTACGGCTGCAAAACGTTGCTGCAATTGATCGAACGGCATCCAGATCGCTTCAAGGTCAAGTGGTCAGCGCCTGCCCATAAAGGACGTTCGCATGTCTGGATACGACTTGCAGGCGAGCCAAAACGGAAAGAAGGCTATAGCAGTAAACCAACCCTGCCACCAAAGCTGAAACCGCGCTTGATGACTGTCAGAGAATTTAATCGGTTGTGTGAGTCACTGGGTGAATGGCTCGAAGCGCATCAATGCGATGGTTCGCTACGCAAGACGCGTCAATGGCTGCGCCGACGTGATTTCCTCAGTCTGGAAGGCAACACAAAGCTGATCAAGCAGTTGGGCGGCCACTGCGATTGCGAAGTGTTGATGAATGTTATAGAGAAGTGGTCGGAGGTGTGACCTTAGCGCTGATCGCGCTCGTCGGGGAAGTAGATGGACTTGAAGCTGTAACGCGATGGTTCGCTGCTGTGACGGATACCTTCATACAGTCCGCCCGTAATCCGGTTCAAGCCTTTGTGCAGCTTCTCCCGAATATACCCCTCATCCTCGTGTGCCAGGAGCAGGATCGCGGCATGAGTCAGGTACTCCACAGCGGCGAGCAGTTCGTATGCCATGCGTCCGCGCCACGAGTGAACGCCATTCGCGTGTGCCGTTGCGGTCTTGAGATCGTCCAACCCGCTGTACGCCCGCAGCATGGCTTTTGCCGTCGCCTCGAAATCGTCAATCCGCACATCATCCGGTGCGAACAAGCGCAGGAAGTCGCGGATGGCATCAATGGTGTGAGACGAGAGATAGTGCTGTCCACAGCGGACAGCCAGCATGTGCCATGCGCCCATGTGCAGCGAATGACCACATAGCTCGAATGCGGCATTCTGGACAGCGACCAATAGATCGACCACCCGTTCCTCATCCCGGTTCGCGTTCAGATTGGAGGCAACGAATTCGGCAATCGCGGTGTAACGAGCATTGTCGAAGCGGTCATGATACCGCTGCATAGGGGTATTCGGATTATGCGTCATGAGGTTTTCCTTTCGGGAAGCTAGAGAATCTGACTGAGGCTGATGAGGGTATTGAGCGTATGCGGATCAATCGGGTGAGTTTCGATGCGCTTGATCAGGCGCGTGAGCGAGATGCTGGCAGCACTGTATATCGCGTACAGGCTGTCGCTGTAGGGCAGCACCCATGTCCCCGAGGGGATGAGCTTCGCGCCTGCCCCCTTCAACTGTGTTGGCCTATCCGGGAGCGTGGACAGCAGCCACCCTGCGGCGCAAACAAGACTTTCGGCACGTTCGTCTGCTTCGAGCGTCCAATCGGCGTAGAGCAGCCGTTCGCCTTCCAACGCGAGATAACAGCGCTTGAGTGACAGACCGCCCAATGTACCAAACGGCAATCCCACGATCTTGAGCAAGATGACTGGCCGCCAGTTGAGATGAGTGAGTGTAGTCATGGCAGTTCCTCAAACCAGATGCCGCTGAAGCGCTGGATATCGCTGTTATCGAGAAAGCGTACCCAGCACGTATGAATGCCAATGCTGTATGGACGTGTGTTGTCGCACAGTGGATAGGCAACGACGATGCACTTGCGACGTGAATTGACTGTAGACAGTCCGACGATGCGCCCAACAGCACCGGGTTTGGGTAGTTTCGAGTGGTGGAAGTTCTGACGCTGACCTTTGAGCATGGTTACACCTCCGCCTGTAGATACGGCAGCAGTTCATCGCGGCAGATCGCCACACTGCGGACGCTCATGCCGTCGGCGCTGACGTAAGACACAAAGGAGGAGATGGGCTGGCGATGCAGCAGTTTGTAGACGTAGGTGCCAATCACCGTCGCGATCCAGTCGTTAATCAGCAGATGCTGGTAGCCCGCATCCACCAGCTCGGCACACGATGCGCCAGGTGGGAGCAGCGGGCGTTCGGGTTCAGGCTCTGGTTCAAGCAGCGCCGGGAAGAGCAGCCCTTCCTTCGGCAGATACGGGTACTTACCGTCACGTCCGTCGATGAAACGCCGCAGCAGCTCGGGATCGTCGGTGTTTCCGATGCAAACCTGCCCGGCATCCGCGTGGTTTCCCCCTGCCAGAACGATTCCTTTCATCCGGTGGACCGCACGGCGCGCCTCGTGATTATCGACGCACGAAATCACCAGATTGGAACCGAACCGGCCGGCATGGCGTTCCGGGTCGAGCGGTTCCGCAATCCAACCGATGTTCAGACCCAGCGCGGCATTTAGCCGTCGAGCAACGCATTCCGCTTTGAACTGCCCGATGTCCGCCGGAGCGAACAGCGCCTGTCGCCCAATGTTCTTTTCGTCCACGCGATCCGGGTCGATCAGCACAAGCGATGGCGTATGCTGCCGTGCGCGCTGCATGTCGTAGAGGATGCGCGCGACGATCCGGGCAGTCGATGCGCCCGTGCCGCCCACGCCCACGAGCGTGATGGTCTTGATGTATGTATTGGGATCAAAAATGCCGTTCATGTTGTTTCTCCCAGGAGATGTGCCAGCGTTTTCTTGATGGGGATCAAATCGGATAGCGGATAGCGTTTCGCCTTCTGGGCTTCTAGCGCGACCAGCCTGGCGCGAATATCCTGTGGATGGCTGCGGGATTTGCCTGAACAGGCGTGATTGCCAAAGGGCGAACCGAGCAGCATCGACCAGTCAGGCACCAAGCTCACCCTGCGCAAGGCATCATCCGTCACCCGCTCTACCGTCCCCCAGCAGATCGCGCCCGAACCAAACACGTTGGGCAGCGGTGCGTGGAAGAGCGGCGCATCGAGCGTTTCCGGGCGGCGTTTGACCGCGTACACGCCGTACTGCGGTGCTTTGTCGCTGGCGGTCACGCGGATCATCACCAGACCCGGCAGCGGCACGCGCAGCGCCACCTCCGCGTCGTCAAGAAAGATGCCGGTCTTTTGCGGCGGGCGGTATTCGACGATGGTCTTCTTCACGCCATCCTGCCGGACGAGCAGCGTGTTTCTGCCGAGCAGCCCCGTGTCGAACGTGACTTTTGCCGCCAGCGCCAGCGCGATCTGCGCCGGGTCAACGGGAAACTCCGTGATCAGTTCGCCTTCCTGCTTACGCAGCATCACGCCGTAGCTGTAAAACGAAAGGATCAGCGACGGCGATTCCGTCAGCGCCGCTGAGAGCGCTTGTCCAGCATAGTCGGGTTTTCCATTCATTGAGTTTGCCTTTCTGCTTGAGTTCACGATACAAAGACGCACCATTGCGCTCCAGCGCCGCCCGCAGGTCGAGCGACTGTTTGAGATAGTCGATGCCCGCCTGCACATCGCGCAAAATGCCGTCCGCTTCTTCAATCAGCTCAATCGCGAAGGCGACATCTTCGGCTGACCACGAGAGCGGCGGGATGTCGGCAAGCGATTCGTTCGTCTGGTCAATCAGGCTGTTTCCGGTGCAGGAGAAGATCCACGCGAACGCCCACCCTGCCTGACGTAGTGCAGGCTCCGTTTGATCGGTCAGGCTGGCGACAATGGCGCGCCCGGCAGAATACACAGCGTCGGGAATATCAACACTGTAGACCTCGCCTTCTGGCAGGGAGATGCCGAAGGGCACAAGCAGTGGCAGTAAGTCGCTGTGGACGGCGTAGAAGGCCGGGTCTTCCAGGTCAACGCCGACCGCGTGAAGTGGGATACCCCAGCCGATGGTTTCCAGATCGTCGAGCGGGATACCCTTAGCAGAGATCGCCTTGCACAGCAGCCAATCCACCTCCTGATACGATGCGCCCGCCCGCAGTCGCTCTACGGCTTGGGCATAGATGTCGGGGAACGCGCCGCGTGTGACTTGCAGCGCAGTTGTGAATGGGTCGGTTTCGTAGTCGATGTCCGACTCGTCGAACGCCGACCAGAAAGGGTCAAAGGTAGCGACGGTGGCGGCCAGCAGCAGCAGTGGATCTGCCGTGAGCGCGACCGCGAGTTGTTGGTAGGTGGCGCTGATGGCGTTCACAGGACGTACTCCACGATGCCGATGGCGCGAATGGGGATCGGGGTGATCTGCGCCAACTGCCGCGCTGCCGCTGTGCAGCGTCCGGTGTAGGCGACGATTTCGGTCACGGCCTCGACCAAGTGTGAAGGGGGGATCACCGCGTTCCCGGCGAGCAGGTGGGGCTGCGCGCGCAGCAGCCCCATACCCTGAAGTTCGACCGGTGCGATCCCCGCCAGACAGGTACGAAGCGTTTCCAGTCCGAACGGAGAGGTGATCATGATCAGCCTTTCCGCCCAGGGACAGCGATCCACTCGATGCACAGCGTGCCATCTTCGAGCGTGGTTTCGCGGACCGTAGCGTGAGCGATTTCCGGGTAGGAACGCTGCAAAATCGCCTTCACTTCGTCGAGATCGCCCCCGGCAAGCGAGGCATCCTCGACAATGCGGGTTGCGCCGATTTTGAAGATACGGGGTTGGGTGTTGTTCTGACCAGACATAATGTTGCTTTCCTTTCAGGGATATGGATTTGAATTGGGTTGAGTGAATGGAGCAGGTCTTACTCGTCGGCAGCGTCGTCCGGGTGATGCCCGTTCGTGCTGAACGTCGTACCATTGAGGGGTGGTATTGCCATCAGGAGCGGTTCGGTTTCAATGCCGTCGTCCTCCACTTCGACAGCATCACGATCAGGATCTTCAACAGCTTCCGTCGCATCCGTTGTGCCGCCGTTCTGCACGAAATCTTCCAGCGTGAACAGGCTCATCTCACGCTCGGACAGGTGTTTCATCTTCTTCAGCGTGCTGTACACGTCGTCGATGCGAATCGGCGATTGACCGTCCCACAACTTGCCGTCGATCAGCTTCCCGGCAATCAGGACTGCCTGACGATAAGCGGCTGCGTCAGTTTCCCCACCGACGATATTGATATAACTTATTTTGACTGCCAGCGTCCCCTTCTTGAGTGGGATGTCGATGGTTGGTTCTTCCTCGACGACTGGCTCCGCCTTCCCTTTCGCCTTCGCTTTTGGTTCAGCTTTCGGCGTGGCTTTGGGCTCTTCAGGGATGACAGGCGGTTCGGCTTCGACAGCCGCCAGCGCGAGGTAGGCTTCCTTGATCGCCGTCGTCATATCCTCCAGCACGATGTGAGTGAACTGCCGGACATGCGCCAGGTCGCCGCGCTGAATCAGCAGGGTCGCAGTGGCGCGTTCCAGTGGGATGCCACCCTCGGATGGCGTGGGCAGTGTCAGCGTGATAACGGTCGGCGGCGGTTCCTGTTTGGTGCTTTGTTTCTTGTCAGACATAGCGTTTTATCCTTTCGCTTTAGCGATACACGCCGCCGTAAGTAGCAGCGTCGATACCCAGAACAGAACACAGATCGGTCAGCCGCAGCGTGCCATGCCGTCCATGACAGCGCCCGCAGCCAATAGCGGGATGGAAGTAGAAATGAGCGCCCGGCGAATCACGGGTATGACCACAGGGACACAGCGCCGCCAGCCAGTCACTCCGCCGCTGCTCCCGCGCTGCATAGTCGCGGTACAAGACGGTCGTGATGGCATGGATCAACTCGACATTGAGCGTTCGACTGCCGGTGCGATGAAATGCTTGTCTGGCAGGTCGCCGCGTGAGTGGAGAGGACGTTGGTGGAATGAAAAGACCGAAGTTGGGCAGGCAGTAGTGACGGTCTGAGCTTTCGACCAGATGGCACACTGCACCGCCGCGTTCAGGCTTGTGATTCACCGTTCCCGGCAGTCGGAGCGACTGCGCCGGAGATAAGCCATCCCCGCCAAATATGCGGGCAAGTCCCTGTAAGACCTGCCGTGCGGTGTTCAGATCGCGGGTTGGCTCGTCCAACAGCCAGTAAGCATGATAGCCCCCGCCTGAATGGACAATCACTGACGGGGGTAAACGTGCGCCGCGCAGCTTCATGAGCGCTGCATCCGTCGGGTCGTCAATGTCGGTGTAGAAGGCAGGCAGCGCAACCACTTCCGCCGCGCCACCGCGTTTCCAGCGAGACAATCCCGGCTTGCGAAGTCCTACCGCGAAGTACGCGCCCCAGCCCATCTGGTTTGTGTCGGACAGCCGTTGCAGCGTGTCCAACAGAACAGCGCGGTTATCCAGTGGGATGTGTCGAGAAGGTGAAGGCTGTTGGCTGGTCGGGTGAATAACGGTGAAGGTCAGACGAGCG
>JAEUQX010000723.1 GCA_016788625.1 Anaerolineae bacterium | reverse complement strand
GCTAATAATACCCCTGCAGCAGCAGCGGTTGGCCGTTCAGTTCCACGTAGTAGAACGGGATCCAGCCCACGCCGAACAACTCGACCTGGATGTCCTTCTTATACGCGGTGATCACATAAGCCTGCGCCTCGGTGGCGACCTTGGCCCACTTCTCGTTCACCAGATGGATTTCTTCCTCGAAGCGCTTCTGGAGTTCCGCTATTTGCTCTTCGAGTTCGATGATCACCTGCTCGCTCTCGCTCAGGTCTTCTTTGGCCTGGCGGCGGTAGCGCGTGGCGCGGCTGCTGCGCGAGAGCGTGTAGGTCGTGCGACCTTTGAACAGGCTGAGCAGCGCCTCGCCCTTGGTGAAGAGTTCCTCGCGCTTCAGGTCGGCCAGCTCTTTCTTCTCGGCGGAAAGCTCGCGCTCCTTGCGGCGGAGCTGTTCCTCGGCTTTATCCATCAGCTTCTCGTACTTGGCGGCGATGACATCGACTTCGGCATCGCGTTTCTCGCGCGCGGCCTGCTGCACCTGCGCGTGAAACTCGCTTGGCTGCCCGTCTGGCGACCCGTAAATATCCAGCGTCGCGTTGTAAGGCACCTGCAAACGCGCGGTGTTGTAGAGCATATCGACCAGCTCGCCCTTGAGCGCGGTCATACGCTTGCTATCGTTCAGCCCCGGCGCGAGGTCGCCATAAATCGCCGCGCCCAGCGGTTGGCTGGAGGTGCGCTTGGGGTCAACCGGATTGACCTGGAACTGCTCCCAATGCACCAGCCCGGAACGTTCCAGGTTGGGGATGTGGAAGGCGTAGACGCGATGCGTATAGAGCTGCGTTTTGCGATCTTGGTAGCGCACGGCAGCCTGAGCCAGCAGCACCGGTTGATAGGCCAGCGCCTGTGCCCCCATGCCCGAAAGCACCACGCGCGTCTGTTGGGCGTAGTGGTCAATGGCCTGCTGCAAACTCAGCGAGGCGGGCAGGAAGTACTGCGAAACCGCCGAGGGCAGGCCGGGCGGGTTGCTGGTGTAACCGGGCGGCGCTGCCGGGCCGCGTACCGTCGCCTGCGTGTTCTGTGGACTCATCAGGTTGGCCTGCGAGACGGGCGCGGTGTTCTGCTGCGTCCAGCCCTGCTGGAAACCTGTCTCCGGCGGCATGGGAGGCGGCGCGAAGCCGGGGGGCGCGGGTGGTGCGGATTGTGTCGCGAATCCTGGCGGGGCTGGCGGCGCGGCCTGCGTGGCGAAACCGGGCGGGGCTGGCGGCATTCCGCGCGTGGCACTGGGCGGCATGGCCTGGGTGAAACCGCTGGCCGTCGGCGCGGCGGTGCGCACCCCGATGCGTGCCAGCAGTTCCTGGCGCTGCCCGGCCATCAGCGTTTGTACCTGCTGGCGGGTGAGCGGCCCGCGCAGGTAGCTCATACACCAGCGCGAGTGTACCAGCACCGGCCCTGCCGTATCGTGAACGTTGTGCATCAGGAAGACGCGCGGCTCCATATCGGAGATCATGCGCTCGACATCCCGCAGATTGAGGTTGTTGGAGACGCTCGCCAGCGATTCCAGCCCGGCCATCACCTTGGCTTTGTCGTTATCGGACTGCAAGCGCCCGATGAACCACGTTCCGGCGTTGCTCAAGCCCTTGTAATCCAGGTCGCCGGGGTTCTGCGTCGCCAGGATCAGCCCCAGCCCGAAGGCGCGCGCCTGTTTGAGCAGCCGCAAAATCGGCTCTTTCGTCGGCGGGTTGAGCGGGTAGGGCGGGAAGTAGCCGAACATCTCGTCGATGTAGAGCAGGGCGCGCAGGCTGGTCGTGCCGCTCTGCTGGCGCATCCAGCCGAGCATGTTCTCCAGCAGCAGCGTGATCATGAACTGGCGCTCGGCTTCGGAGAGGTGCGCGATGTAGAAGATCGAGACGCGCGCGCGGCCATTCGGCTGGTAGAGCAGGCTCTGGATGTCCAGCGGCTCGCCCTGAATCCACGACTGGAACGACGGCGCGGCGACGATGTTATTCAGCTCCATCGCCAGCTTGAAGCGCGCTTTCTCCGAGATGTAGCTGTCCACATCCAGCACGCCCAGCTTGTTGAAGGGCGGCTTCTGCACCTGGAGGATGATATCCTCCAGTGTCAGGCTGATGCCGCGCTGCCAGTTGTACTCGAAGATGTTCGAGATCAGGACGTGTTCCTTGTCCTTGACGGGTTCGACGTTCTTGCCGATCAAGGCCAGCAGCGCCGTGACGATGCCGCTGATCTTCTCGCGGTGCGCTTCTTCGTTGCCCGCCCAGCCTTCGCGCGGGGCGGCCAGCGAGGCCAGGATGCTGATCGGCAGCCCGGCGTCCGACCCCGGCGTATAGATGCTGTACTGCGCGATTCCCTTCAGCCAGCGCAGACGGTCGGGCACGATACCCCAGTTCGAGAGGCCGTCGCGCCAGCGGGCAGCGATGTCGGCGGCATATGAGGGCACGTCCAACCCGGCGCGTCGCGCGTCGTCCACGTTCACCCAGGGCTGGAAATCCTCTGGGCGGAAATCCGGGAAGGTCAGCAGCAGGTTGGTGATGTCGCCCTTGGGGTCTACGATGATGGCCGGGATGTTATCGAGGATGGCTTCTTCCAGCATGGTGATGCACAGGCCGGTCTTGCCGCTGCCCGTCATACCCACCACGATGGCGTGCGTCACCAGGTCACGGGCGTCGTAGTAGACCACGTCGTTTCCCAGGCGTCGCTCAGCAGGGTCGAACTGGCGTCCGAGGTAAAAGTTGGTAGGCGCTTCGATAAAGGGCATAGGATTCAGTCCTTCGTCGTCTCTATAGGCGCGAACCGGGCGTTCGCTCTGACATAGTGGTATTCTAGCACAGATGCTCTAGTGCTTCATCAGAAAGTTTTGACAGCTAAGATTCGCCAAAAGCCCGGCAGGAAATGACGCTATCGAAAGAATACTCTGACAGGCGGCAATGATGGGGTTCAGCCGTTTGCCGAGGGCTGTATGCCATGTTGGACGGCACTGCTTATCTCTTGATGCCAGCGGTCGGATCCGGCGCCATGCTGAACGCCTGCTCGAACCCTGCCCGCCGATCCGCGTGCATGAAATAAGCCATTTTGATGAGCGGGCCATGACTCTCATGCAGTTCCAGACCGACTACATTGAAGCCCACTTTGAGTTCCGCAATCATAATCGCTCGATTATTGGGATGATGGCTGGTCGTGACGCGCTCAATCCCTAGCGCGGCTACGTAGGCCAGATACTTGGGGAGAAAAGCAGAATACAAACCGCGCCCTCGGTAGCTAGGGAGAAAGCCAACCGTATCAATAAATGCGGTCGTTGCATCTTCGCGATAGCTATAGAACCATCCAACGGGAAGGCGGGCGTCGGAATAGAACACCACACACTCTGGTTGAGCGGGAACGTAACCTTGCTTTAAATGCTGCACTCCCGATTGGCGCTCTGGTGGGACTTGAAAGAGACGGAGTTCCGCGCTGCGAAAGATCTGGGCATTGAGTTCTTGGATATCGGCAGTTGCTTCGCTGCGGATGACCCATTGCCCGATGACACCGGCGGGTAGCGACATTGGAAAGAATCGGGCGCGAATGTCCTCGGACATGAGGGTGACCTCCTGATGACCAAACATGGTGCTAGACGCCCAACGGGGCGAGCGCCCAGGACAAACGACGTCTGCCGCGCCGTGTTCATAACGCAACTTTGCAGCAATGTAGCCATTGTACGCCGAATCTGCTCAAATCTGCTACCGAAGAAGACTTATTGATGAGGTACTAGCTGCGGCGCACGGTTATGAATTTTGTGCGAAAATCCACGTTTGGGGAATTCAACCGTTATAATTACAAAATTGACGTTCATCAAGAGGGTGCGCCCATGCCGTTCGCTTTAATTGTCGAAGATACCACAGAGATTGCCGGGATCATCGAACTCAGTTTGCAGAGCGCGGGGTTTGAGACGCACCACGCCGTGAACGGCAGGTTGGCGCTCGACTACCTCGCGGGCCGCCTGCCGGATGTGATGGTGCTGGATATTGGGATGCCGGGCATGAATGGCTGGCAGGTGCTGGAACAGATCAAGGAGCGCTGGCCAGACTCGAATTTTCCCATCGTCATCCTGACGGCTTTCGATGACGCGGCCAACAAGCTGATCGGCAAGCTGCAGGGCCGCGTGTACCGCTACATGACCAAGCCCTTCAACCCACAGGATGTGATCACGACGGTACAGGAAGCACTCAACGCCTGACGCGGATTCCATGTGGAGTTTTGCGTCCCTCATTGTGGTGATATACTGAGGGAAGCAAGGAAGGGGATCAGAAAACCTATGACCGAACTCATCGGCCATCAACTCGGTCAGTATGTCGTGACGGAGCAGATCGGCAAGGGTGGTATGTCCACCGTTTACCTGGCGACCCAGGCCTCAATGCGCCGCTCGGTCGCCATCAAGGTGCTGCCGCGCAACCTGACGCACGACGACAAATTCCTCGAACGTTTCTATCGCGAAGTCCAGATCGCCGCCAGTTTACAGCATCCGCACATCCTGCCTGTCTATGACTTCGGCGAATACGAGGGCGTCCCGTATATCGTCATGGCGTATGTCAACGGCGGCACGCTGGGCGACTGGATTGCGCAGGGTGCGATGGACCCCAGCGTGGTGCGGCGTGTCACGCAGGAGATGGCCGACGCGCTCGACTATGCCCATCGCAAAGGCGTGATACACCGTGACTTCAAGCCGGGCAACGTGCTGCTGGATGACGAGGGCAACACTTACCTGACTGATTTCGGCCTCGCCAAGATGAGCGAATCCTCGATGCAGATCACCGGCACGGGCATCCTGGGCACGCCCGCCTATATGGCTCCCGAACAAGCCGAGCCGAAAGAACTGGCGCCGACTGCCGATGTTTACGCGCTGGGCGTGACGATCTTCCAGATGCTCACCGGGCACGCGCCCTACGAAGCGCCCACCCCGCTGGGCGTGCTGATGGCGCACGTCACGCAGCCTATCCCCAAGATTCATCAACTGCGTCCCGAACTGCCGCAATCCGTGCAGGTGGTCATCGAGCGGGCGATGGCGAAGTCACCGGAAGGGCG
>JAEUQX010000655.1 GCA_016788625.1 Anaerolineae bacterium | reverse complement strand
GAAGACCGGGAGCACCTTCCAGATGCCGCCGAAAGCGTCAATCGCTTTGGTGTGGCGGCGTTCGTAGAGCATCCCGACGAGCAAGAACAAGCCGCCCGTGCTGATGCCGTGATTGACCATTTGCAGGATGCCGCCCTGGATGCCCTGCGCGTTGAGGGCGAAGATGCCCAGCACGACGAAACCGAGGTGGCTGATCGAGGAATACGCGACCAGTTTCTTCACGTCCGTCTGGGCGTAGCTGACCCACGCGCCGTAGATGATGCCGATCACCGCCAACACCGCGACGATGGGCGCCCACGCCACACTGGCCTGCGGGAACAGCGGCAGACAGAAGCGCACGATACCATACGTACCGAGCTTCAGCAGCACGCCTGCCAGAATGACCGAACCTGCGGTAGGTGCCTGGACGTGAGCATCCGGCAGCCAGCTATGGAACGGCCAGACCGGGACTTTGATCGCAAAGGCGATCAGGAAGCCCAGGAACAGGAACGACTGTGTGCTGAAGATGCCATCGAACGGGAAGCTGATCGCGCCGCTCTGCACGCCCGCCACAATGTCCGGCACGGAGAACGTGCCCGCGTTGATGCCGACATACAGGATCGCGAGCAGCATCAGGATCGAGCCAGCCATCGTGTAAAGGAAGAACTTGACGGCAGCGTAGATGCGCTGATCTGAACCCCAGATGCCGATCAGGAAGTACATCGGCACGAGGGTGATTTCCCAGAAGATGTAGAACAGGAACAGATCCTGCGCCATGAACACGCCGAGCATGGCGAATTCCAGCAGCAGCATGAAGGCATAGTAGAGCTTCTGCCGTCCGCGCTCTTCCAGCACATGCGCGCGGAACGAGCTGAGGATGGCAATCGGCATGATGAAAGTCGTCAGCAGGATGAGCAGGATGCTCACGCCGTCCACGCCGACGTAATAACTGATGCCTGCCGAGGGGATCCACTCGCCGCGCTGCACCAGTTGCAGCCCCGGTTGAGAGGCGTCGAAACCGAGCCACATCAGGATGGATGCGCCGAAAGCCAACATGCTGGTGGCAAAAGCGGACCATTTGATGTAGGACAGTTGTGTGTCTTCACGCAGGAATAAAATGACCAACATGCCCACGAGCGGCATGAACAGCAGCACGCTCGCCAGCGTTACGGCGGAATTTTCCATAAGGACGCTCTCCTCAATCGTCGGGGTGCGTTCAAAACTGCAATAGTCTACCAATAATACCTGACCCTGTGCAAGTTTTCACCAGCAGGCTTTCGTGCCTTAACAGTTGGGCAGTCGTCAAGCAGTGTCATGGGGAAGTCGCCTACACTGATTATCAAGGCTCCTGTTCAAAGATTCCCCTTGAAACAGAACAGCCTCGAACGCAAACCTGTGAGAAGTGAGTTGACCAATGAACCGCCATTTGATTCCCATTGGTCTGCTTGTTGTCGTCTTCGTACTCCTGCTCAGCGGCGGCGTTAATGCGCAGACCGCGCCGCCCAACCCACCTGCATTGCAGCCATCCTGTCCCTATGTGCTCAGAGCAGGCATTCCCTTCGCCTGGTTGAGGTTTGACGCCTCATCACTCTCCGGTTGGTCCATCACGCTCTACCCTGGTCAAACCGTACAACTGCTCGATTCAGCGGCGGTGCGCTGGGACGGCGTCCAGTGGTGGGTCAATGTCTGGCCGAACGCGGCCCCAGGGCACGGATACTACTGGGTAGAGATCGGCTCGTTGGAGCCGCGCTGCCCGCCCGCTGCCACCGCCACCCCAACCCTCATTCCCGGCCAGGGCGCAGCCAACTGGCGCGTGAACGATACGCTGATGGTCGTCGCGCGCGTGCCGTTTGTCTGGCTGCGTCAGTTCCCCGCGCCGGGCAACCCACCGATTCTGACGGCATTTCCCGGCCAGCAGATGAAGATCATTGATGCGACGCCGCGCCTGGACAGCTTCAACCAGTGGTGGTGGAATGTGCGCGATGTGCGGACTGGCACCATCGGTTGGGTCGAGCAGATCAGCGTTGCGCTGCTGTCGGGCAGCGGCACGCTCCCACCCTCGGAATGGTTAGCCAACGATGTCGTG
>JAEUQX010000654.1 GCA_016788625.1 Anaerolineae bacterium | reverse complement strand
CTGCGTCACACCAGCGAGCAGGGCGCGGATTTGTTCCTCGTCCAGCCCACCCGTCGCTTCTTTGCGGTAGCGGGCGATGAACGGCACGGTCGCGCCATCATCGAGCAGGCTGATGGTTGCGCTGACCTGCTGCGGGCGGATATTGAGTTGGCGGGCGAGTTTGTTGTCGTAGGTCATGGTGATGCGTAATGAGTGATGAGTAATGGGTGATGAGGATTTTACCACAGGGGAGCAGAAGAGAAGCATTCACCGCGGGGGCGCAGAGCAGCACGAAGGTGTCGATTGTGTAGGGACACGGCACTGCCGTGTCCGCGAGACGAAAAACAGAAGCATTCACCGCAGAGGCACAGAGCAGCACAGAGGAAGGGGAGAGGGATGCAGGTTGTAGGGGCGAACAGCTTATTCACCCGCTTGCCAGCGCACGGCATCTGTTGCGCCTGATAAACAGGCATGAACAGGTACTATTACGATATGTAATGTTGGAGGTTCGTTCGGTGGAGTATTAGCGAAAGCTGTAGAATTGCGTTAGAGTTGATCGAAACGAGTGAGCTCAAGGTGAAACAATGTCCGTTCTGACGCCGCAGCAGTTCGTTGAAAAGTGGCGCAACACGCCGCTGGGCGAACGACAGAGCTACCAACTGCACTTCCTGGATGTCTGCCAACTGGTGGCGCACGAAGCGCCGGGTGGCGATGGCCGCGACCGTGATGGCCGCATCTTCGCCTTTGAGTATGGCGTGAAAAAGGACAGCGGCGGTCAGGGCTTCGCGGATGTGTTCTATGACGGGCGTTTTGCGGTGGAGTACAAAGCGCCGGGCAAGTATGCCGACCTGGAAGGGGCGTATCAGCAGCTCCTCAAGTATCGCGAGCGGCTGAATAACCCACCGCTGCTGGTGGTGACGGACATCCTCACCTGGGAGATTCACACGAACTGGCCCGCGACGGAGAAGAAGGTTTACCGCTTCACGCATGACGAGATCATGCATCGTCCGTCCGTGCGCGGCTACCTGGAGGCGCTGTTCACCGCGCCTGAGAAGCTGCACCCGCGCCGCAACACCGCCCAGGTGACGACCGACGCCGCCGACGTGTTCCGCGTGATCGCCGACGACATGCGCCGCGAGGGAGCGGAGGACGTGGCCGGGCGCATCGCGCACTTCCTGACCAAGCTGGTGTTCTGCCTGTTCGCGGAGGATGTGGCGCTGCTGCCGCAGGGGCCGGGGCACGAGACGGGCATCTTTGCCGAGATCGTGGAGCGGACACAGCGCGAACCTGCCCGCTTCATGCGCTATGCCCAGGAATTGTTCACCGCGATGGCCTCCGGCGGCGAGGTGATGTTCCAGAAGATTCCTTACTTCAACGGTTCGCTGTTCGATGATGTGGCCGTCGAGCCGATTTCGCTGGAAGCGTTGGGCAAGCTGGCGGACGCGGCCAAGCTGAACTGGCAGTCGGTCGAACCTGCGATCTTTGGGACGCTGTTCGAGCGCAGCCTCGACCCCAGCAAACGGGCACAACTCGGCGCGCATTACACCAGCCGCGAAGACATCCTGCTGATCGTCGAACCGGTGCTGATGCAGCCGCTGCGCCGCGAATGGGCGGCTATCCAGGCCGAAGCCGCGCCGATCCGCGCCAAACTGGAACAGGCCAGCACGCCGCGCGAACGCATCCAGGCGGGCGACGCGTTGAAGAAACTGCGCGAACGGATGCTGAAACGGCTGCGCGAGATCAAGGTGCTGGACCCGGCCTGCGGCAGCGGCAACTTCCTCTATGTCTCGCTGCAACTGCTGATGGACATGGAGAAGGCTGTGCTGAATGACCCGCTCTTTGAGGGGTTAGAGATGGCGATTCCGGAGGTGCACCCGCGCCAGATGTACGGCATCGAACTGAACCCGATTGCCCACGATCTGGCGAGCATCGTCGTTTGGATTGGTTACATCCAGTGGAGGCAGAACAATGGCTACGCGACCTACACGCGCCGCGAGCCGATTCTGCAAGCGCTGAAGGACAACATTCGCCAGATGGACGCGATTATGCAGCAACCTCACCCTAAATCCGCGTCCAATACACCTCACCCTAAATCCCTCTCCATGCATGGAGAGGGACTTGAAGACTCTGTGTCTGACTCTCCTAGCCACGCGTGGAGAGGGGCTGGGGGTGAGGTGCATGAGATCGAAAACCCAGTGCGAAATGCGCCACCGGAGTTGTGGGAAAAGCTGAAACCGCTGGCACAGCAGATGCGCCACGAACCGACGCCCGCCGAGGAGCAGTTGTGGGCGGCGCTGCGTAACCGTCAGGTTGCGGGCGCGAAATTTCGCCGTCAACATGTCATTGACCGCTTCATCCTCGATTTCTTCTGCCCGGAGGCGTGGCTGGTTGTCGAGGTGGACGGGCCTATACATGATTACACTGTTGAAGAGGATGCGATTCGTCAGGCGTTCCTGGAGGCACAAGGGCTGCGCGTGCTGCGTTTCCGTAACGAAGACGTGATGCAGCGGCTGCCGCAGGTGCTGGAACAGGTCACAGCGGCGCTGAATACACCTCGCCCTAAATCTGCATCCAATGCACCTCACCCTAAATTCCTCTCCATGCATGGAGAGGGACTTGAAGACTCTGTGCCTGACTCCCCTCTCCACACGTGGAGAGGGGCTGGGGGTGAGGTTACTGCCGGGGGTGAGGTTGCCCCCACCGAACCCGACTGGCCGGAGGTTGATGTGATCGTCGGTAACCCGCCGTTCCTGGGCGGCAACAAGATACGCGGCGAGTTGGGCGACGCCTATGTAAACAATCTGTTCCTGCTCTACGAGGGGCGTGTGCCTGCGTTTGCTGATCTGGTGTGCTACTGGTTCGAGAAGGCGCGGGCGCATCTGGCAGCGGGCAAGGCCAAACGCGCCGGGCTGCTGGCGACCAATTCGATACGCGGCGGTGTCAATCGTCGCGTGCTGGAGCGCATCAGGCAGTCGGGCGACATCGTGATGGCCTGGAGCGACCGCGATTGGGTGCTGGACGGGGCGAATGTGCGCGTGTCGATGGTCGGGTTTACCGCACCTCCCGGCCTCCTCTCCACGAGTGAAGAGGAGGAGCAAGAAGTGGCGGAGGGCGAGCGCGAGCAGCGATTCCTAGATGGGCGTCCGGTGAGCAGCATCAATGCTGATTTGACTGAGGGTGTGGACATTACGATTGCGAAACAGTTAATAGACAATCTGAAAATCTGCTTTATCGGTACAAAGAAAGCTGGCCCGTTTGATATTTCGGCTGAGTATGCTGCCAAGTTACTAAGATCACCAAATGAAAGTAATCGAGATAATCGAGACGTGGTATTTCAGTGGCTAAATGGAGAGAGGATTGTCCGAAATGCCCCTGAGCGTTGGATTATCAACTTCGGTGAAATGTCCGAGGATGTGGCATCACTGTACATAGAGCCGTTTAAGTACGTGCGTGAGAACATATATCCTATTCGCCAGAAGAATAATGAAGAACGAGCGCGAGTAAAATGGTGGCAACATAGGAGACCTGCTACAGAAATGCGTGAAGCTGCTACGCAATTAAGCAGAATCATAGCTACCCCTCGTGTATCAAAATATCGGCTTTTCGCTTGGTACCCTTCCAGTATTCTGCCAGATGATGGCATTTACATCTTCGCCCGCGAGGACGACTACTTCTTCGGCGTGCTGCACTCGCGGCTGCATGAGGTCTGGTCGCTGCGGATGGGGACATGGTTAGGTGTTGGCAATGATCCACGCTATACGCCGACGACGACCTTCGAGACGTTCCCGTTCCCCTGGCCGCCAGGTCAGGAGGATGTAAACAGCGCGGCGTATCAGGCGGTGGCGGCGGCGGCCAAGCAGCTTCATGAGGAGCGCGCGGCGTGGCAGCAACCTCACCCTAAATCCCTCTCCATGCATGGAGAGGGACTTGAAGAGTCTGACTCCCCTCTCTACGAGTGGAGAGGGGCTGGGGGTGAGGTCAAACGTGACCGCACGCTGACCAACCTGTATAACGCACTGGCGGTCTGGCGCGGGCAGGCCAAGATGAAGGTGACGAGCGCGGCGGGGGATTTCGCGCCCCGGCTGGCCGATCTGCACGATGCGCTGGACGCGGCGGTGTGCGCGGCTTACGACTGGCCGACGAGTATCCTGAGCGACGAAGAGGAGATGCTGCGGCGACTGCTGGCGCTGAATCTGGCGCGGGCAACCTGACCCTACGCTCGCTTCGCCGCTCGCAGCCCTCTCTATGCATGGAGAGGGACTTGAAGAGTCTGGCTCCCCTCTACACACGTGGAAAGGGGCCGGGGGTGAGGTGCATTTCCACGCATGGTGCGGGCCGGGGGTGAGGTCAAACTGCGATTCAACTGCCTTACGGCCAGGGCGGTTGAGTGCAGCGAAACGGGTACGTTGTTCGCGCTGGGAGGTCGCTCACAACCAACCCAGCGCCGCCTCGAGCACCTCGCTGAAGGAGCGAGTTTTGCCACGCTCCCAACTGGCAGAGAGCGCCGCCGCGTCGAGTTCGTCTTCCAGGCGGAAGAGCAGCCGTTCGGCCTCGTCCTGTGTTTCGTCTGTGCTTTCTGTGTGGTGCAGCGCCTGTGCCAGCAGTTCGACCGCTTCGGCCTTGCGCCCCAGGTCAATCAGCAGCCGCCCCGCCGCCGCCAGAATGTCCAGCGCCAGCACCAGCTCACTGCTCGCCTGTGCCTTCTTCAGCGCGTCGATCAGGTAGGTGCGCGCGCTGCTCAGGTCGCCACTGGCTGTGGCCGCGCGTCCCAGGTAGCCGAGTGTCAGCGCCGCGCCCCAGGCATCACCAGAGCGTTCGAAGCGCGCGAATAAGTCCCAATAATAGGGCAGCACCTCGCTGAACTCGCCTTTGCCTTCGGTAGCGCGGTTGAACTGCTGGATGGCGGCCGCCAGTTTATCGCGTACCCGGTTGGCCTGGTATTCGCTCAAGGCGTGCTCGAAATCCGCCCGCGCAGCCTCAACGGCCTGCTTCTGTCCGCTGCCGCCGCGCAGCGACCCGGCCAAGCCCCAGCCGCTGCCCGCCTCGCGCGAGACGTTCAGGCTCTCCTGGAACAGACGGCGCGCCTCGTCCTCGTCGCCTGCCTCGTAGACCACGCTGCCCAGACTGTTCAGCGCGCGTGCCACCATCGTCTGATCATCGAGCTGGCGATACAGCGTCAGGCACTCCTGATAATACTCACGCGCTTCGGTGTACTCGTTCAGCGCCGCCGCCACGTCGCCCAGCCGGATGAGCACCGCCGCCGTGCTGCGGTCGTCCTTCAGCGCCCAGGCACTGCTGAGGTTCTCGCGCAGCAGCACCCGCGCGGTCGTGTACTGTCCCAGTCCCAGGTGCGCGTCGGCAATCTGGCGTTTGAGACCCAGTTCCAGCATTCGCAGTTCCTGAATACGGGTGGTCTTCAGCTTGATTGTCAGTTCCAGGGCGCGCTCGAAGTAGCGGATGGCGTCCTGGTACGCGCTCGTGCGCAGCGCCTGCTGCCCGGCCAGTTCGCTGTATTCGGTCTCCTTGCGGATGTTGCCCGCCTGGCCGTAGTGGTAGGCCAGCCGCCAATAGGCATCCGGGATGCCGGGATACAGCGTCTCGACACCCGCCGCCACACGCCCATGCAGGTCACGGCGCAGATCAGCGGGCAGGTCGCTCAGCACGCCTTCGCGCAGCTTGTCATGGGCGAAGCGCCACTCACCGTCGTGCACCTCCAGCACCGCCGCGTCGCTGCACGCGGTCAGCCAGCGGTCGAAGGTCACATCCGGTTCCAGCCGCCGCAGCAGGTCGAGATCAAGATAGCGCCCGGCCACCGCCGCCAACTGCACGAGCGGCAGCGCGTCCGGGGGCAGCCGCGACAGCCGCCGCTGGATAATGCGCTGCATCCCGCCAGCGAAGACCTGCGCGGGCAGGGTGACCATGCCGATGCGGTCGAGCGCGCCAGCTTCTTCCGCCAGCACGCGCACGACTTCGACGAGGAAGAAGACGTTGCCCTCGGTCTCGCGCTGGATCAGGTCAATCACATGCGGTTGCCTGCCGCTCTCACCCAGGATGGCGGTGCTCAGTTGGGCGATGCCCTCCTGGCTCAGGCGTTCCAGCTTCATCAGGTTCATGCCGGGGAGCAGCGTGGGCAGTTCCGGGCGTTCGTCGTCGCGGTAGCTGGCGATGATGATCAGCGGCAGTTCGCTCATCAGCGTGTTGACGCGCTTGAGCACATTCAGGCTCTCGTTGGCCCAATGCAGATCTTCCAGGAAGACGGCCACCGGCCCTTTTTGCTGGCGGAACATGGCTTCGACCATATCCAGCAAACGCTGCTGCGCGGCCTTCACGTCCAAGCCCTGGGCGACCTTGACCTCCCGCCCGACCAGCGCGTCAATATCCGGCATCAGGGTATGCAGCACGCTCAACTGCTCATCGGTCAGATCGGTCAAGAGCGCCAGCCAGCGCAGGATGGTACGCCAGGTCTGGTAGGGCGCGCCGGAGTCGGCAATCGCCTGCCCACGCAGCACATGTACGCCGCGCACCATCGCCAGCGCGCGGATTTCGTCCAGCAGGCGGCTTTTGCCCACGCCGCTCTCGCCACCGACTAGCCAGGCGCTGCCCTTGCCATTGATCGCCGCATCCAGCGCCGTGGTGAGGGTGGCGAGTTCAGCATCGCGCCCAACCAGCCTGGCCGCCTGTATGAAGCTCTCGCGCGTGGCGGCGGTGTCTACCTGAATGGGCTGGCCTATCGCCTCGCCCAGTTCATCCAGCACAGCGCGGGCGGAGGTGTAGCGCACTTCCAGCGATCTGCTCATCAGCCGCTCAATCACCATCGACAGTTTCGCGTCGACGTTGAGGGCGGACATCGGCGGACTGGTATAGAGGATGTTGTTGAGCAGGGCCGTCACATCGCCATTGTCAAAGGGGTGCTTACCGCTGAACAGTTCATAGGCGATCATGCCCACTGCGTACAAATCGGACGCCTCGCTGACCTGCCCGCCCAGCAGCACTTCCGGCGCCATGTAGGCCAGCGTGCCTGCTGTGCTGCCTACGGCGCTGCCGCCCGCCTCGCCCGCCACCGAGAGGCCGAAGTCCAGGACTTTCACGTGTTCCTGTCCGGCGACCAGCACGTTACGCGGTTTGAGATCGCGGTGAATGACGCCGCGGCGGTGAAGGTAGGCCAGCGCTTGCAGCATCTGCGTCAGCAGCGCCACCCGCCGTGCTACTGGTTGGTCTTCCGCCGCTTCCAGGATCGTCGTCGCGTCGTGGATCAATTCCATCGTGTAATAAGGCTGCTTGTCATCGTCGAAGCCGTAGTCCAGGACGCTGATGATGTTGGGGTGGCGCAGCGAGGCCAGCACCTTGAATTCCTGCGCCAGCGCCAGGCGATGGTCGTGGCTGTCACTGGTCGCCAGATCGGAGCCGTCCTGGGTCTGCAGCACCCGTTTGAGCGCGACGGGCGTTCCGTTCAGGCGGTCGGTGGCATGGAAGACCGCGCCCATTCCGCCGTGACCCAGTTCCTTATTCAAAATGTATCGTTTGCCGATCATGGGCAAACCCGCGATGCTTTCCATGAGGACGCAACTCTCGACCAATTGGTGGGTGTGGACTACGTGTGACGACAGCCTCTATATTACGACAAATTATCCGTTTGCGCCTGCTCTGCCGTCATCACGGCCGCGCTGCTCCCCCACTAAAGTCCTATTCCGTTCATACCGAATTCACATGAGAGTCATTTTTGCAGATGCGAAATAGATGTAATATATAGAGTGGGTTGTCACTCTGTACTTATTTTGATAGTTGATCATTAATGGTTGTTGGGCTTTCTTCTCGTGCGGTAACCGGTTCGTACAGCTTCCTATTGAGCGACAAATTGTTGTTCGCTAACGATGTGATACACGCTACCAGCGAAGAGGCACTATGAGAACAGTGATTGGCTGCATTATGGCTGTGGGTATAGGGCTGCTGGCGGCGTGTGCGCCACAGGCCGCGCCAACGGCGACGCCGGAACCGACGCCGGATAACCGCCCCGCCGGGCAAATCATCCTCGGCGATATCTCCGACGAACCAACTGACACCATCGAAGCATTCCAGCCGTTGGCCGATTACCTGGCCGCCAATCTGGGCGATTACGGCATCGGTATCGGCAGCGTCAAGGCTGCACCGGACATCGAAACGATGACAGAGTGGCTCAAAGCCGGTGAGGTCAGCCTGTACTTCGACAGCCTGTATCCCGCGCTGATCGTCAGCGAAGAGTCCGGTGGCCAACCTATCCTGCGCCGCTGGAAAGATGGTGTAGAGGAATATCACAGCGTCATCTTCGCGCTGGCGGGTGGCGGAATCGAGACGGTGGCCGATCTGCGCGGCGAGATGATCGCCTTCGATGATGTATTCTCTACGTCGGGCTACATGCTGCCGCGCGCGTTCCTGACCGAAGCGGGCATGAAACTGCACGAGTATCCCGACCCTGATAATCGACCGAACAGCGATGAGGTCGGCTATGTCTTCAGCAGCGACGACGACAACACGATTCAGTGGGTGATCAGCGGGCGCGTCGCCGCCGGGGTCACCGACAACATCGCATTTTCGGAGATACCCGAAGAGACACGCGCACAGCTTGCGATCCTGGCAGAGACAGAAGATCTGCCCCGGCATGTCGCCGTCGTCAGCCCAGCCCTCTCCGACGAGGTCGTCAGCACGATTACTACGCTGCTGCTCGGCGTGCATGAGGCTGAGGGCGGCGCGGCCATCCTGGAAACCTTTGAAGACACCGCCCGCTTTGACGAGTTTCCACAAGGACGCGAGACGGCTCTGGAACGTATGCGCGAGCTTTATGCGATTGTCAACGGGGAGTAATCTGTGAACCGCTTGAATTGGCGCGCCTGGTCACTTTCGGCGCGCCTGAGTTTGTTGATGACCGTGCTGCTCCTTGTGGGCATTCTCGTCACCACGATCCTTTCGGTGCTGCGCGAGCGAGACACCGCCCTCCGCAACCTGGAAACGCAGGCTGCTCTGGTACTCAATATCCTGCGCGTCTCCACCAGCGATGCGCTGTATCAGCTTGATGCCGATTACCTGATCACACTGATGCGGGATTGGAGCCGTTCCGAGGGTGAAATCAGCGCGCGCATCTATGATCAGGAAGGCCGTCTGATCGCAGACAGCAACGCCCCAGAACAGACCTTCAGCACCCAGGTCGACTCGTTTGGGAGCGAACTCACACAGTCGCGCGAGATGCGCCTGATCTGGGAAGATGAGCAACTGCTGGCGGGTGAAGCCGTCACGGCGGGCAATCAGGTCTTCGGTGCGATCAGCGTTGCGCTGCCAACCAGCCAGTTGAACGAACGGCTGCTTGAGGCACAGTTGGCCGGGCGGCGGGTGCTGCTCCTTGTTGGCGCCGTTGGTGCGCTGCTGATCGTCCTGTTCAGCCGTACCATCATCCGCCCGCTCAAAGCCCTCACCGCAGCCAGCGAGCAGATTGCTACCGGGAACTTTGACCAGCGGGTTGAAGAGAAAGGTGGCCTGGAAATCCAGAGCCTGGCGCACAGCTTCAACAGCATGTCCGCCCGTCTGCGCGAAAGCATCGCCGCGCTCGAACAGCGCAGCCGCCAACTGGCGCAAAACAATCAGGAACTAAACGCTGCCCGCGAACGCGCCGAGGAAGCCACGCGGCTGAAGAGCCAGTTCCTCGCCACGATGTCGCACGAACTGCGCACGCCGCTCAACGCGATCATCGGTTATACGGAAATCATCGGTGCTGGCATGGCTGGCGAGATCAACGACGAGCAGCGCACCTATCATGAGCGCGTGCTGCATAACGCTGAACACCTACTTAAGCTGATCAACGACATCCTTGATCTTTCCAAGATTGAGGCTGGGCGCACCGAAATCCTGCGCAAGCCTTTCCATGTGCAGGAATGGATCAATGAGGTGATCAGCCAGACGCGCGGGTTGGCCGAGAAGAAGGGTCTGAAATACGTGGTCGAGGCCGATAGCACGCTGCCGCCGCTGCTGCTGGGCGACGCGGTGCGCCTCAAGCAGGTCGCTATCAACCTGCTGGCGAATGCCGTCAAGTTCACCGAGGAGGGTCAGGTCAGCTTTACGGTCAAGCGACAGAGCCAGACGACCTGGGCCATCATCGTCAGTGATACCGGCATTGGTATTCCGCCGCACATGCAGGAATTGGTTTTCGATGAATTCCGCCAGGTAGATGGCAGTCCGCAGCGCGAACATGGCGGCAGCGGGCTGGGGTTGGCGATTGTCCGCAAACTGGTGATGCTGATGGGCGGCAATATCCGCCTGAACAGCACGATGGGAAGCGGCAGCACCTTTACAGTGACGATGCCGCTGGATATTGCGCCAGCGCAGCATGAGCGGAGTGTTGCGGCTGTCAACGGGGGTAATGATGAACGTTCCGGATGATGTCAAGAATTGGGTTGTCCTGCTGGTGGACGACGAGTCGGATAACCTGGGCGTAGCCGAGAAGTTTCTGACGTTCGCAGGCGCACGGGTTCACAGCGCCTCTAACGGGGTAGAGGGACTGGACGTGCTGGCGCGCGTTCACCCCTCGGTGGTGCTGCTCGATCTCTCGATGCCGCAAATGGACGGCTGGACGATGCTTGAACGCATTCGCGCCAACCCGGAGTGGGACTCGCTGATCGTCATCGCCGTGACCGCGCACGCGATGACAGGTGACAAAGAGCGCGTGATGAAGGCAGGCTTTGACGGCTATATCGACAAGCCGCTGCGCCTGGCGACTTTCCTCGGCGACGTGCGTAACTGGATCGAGAAGACCCGCCAGCGCCGGTCACCTGTCGTGCAAGGGAACACAGGCCAATAGACCGCGCAGCATGGCGGGCGAGTTGATCTCCATTCCGCAGATGCAGCATTCCAGCAGGGCGAACAAAAAGCTTGTTCGCCCCTTTTAGCTACCCGCCGCTTGCGTTCAGCCAACCCACGTCCGATGCGAAGATCATGCGCAGAATCAACCGATATGCATCATCCGCGCTCTCCGGTGAGTCGAAAGCGAGCAGCGCCGCAGTCTGTCCGTCGTCGAGCGCGACCGTGCTCGCGTTGCCAATCGTAATCTCGCGGCGTTCGAACTGCTCATTGTAAGTGCCGTTGTTGCCTTCACCGTCCAACCGCAGTGG
>JAEUQX010000628.1 GCA_016788625.1 Anaerolineae bacterium | reverse complement strand
TGCCACATGACCCCCTGATGTGCTGCACAATGAAAAGGGCGCAACCGTGTGCGCCCTCGTTGATCGTCTATCGCGCCTGTGTTAGAGGCTTACATTTCCGGAGCGGTGATTTCGACCGGCTCGTTGAAGCCGCTGAAGCTCACCGACGAGACTACATCCATCACCAGCGGCAGAGTCATGCCCTGAATTGTGACGGTCGAGTCTACCAGCAGCGTGCTTTCGAAACGGTGTACCAGGCCGTCATCCTGGCCGATCCACACCTTCAACTGGAAATCTGCGCCTTCCATCATCTGCGTGACAAGATCACGCATGTCCTGCTGTGTCATGCCGGGCTGCGCGTTCATTGACCCCAGCGTCGCATCGAACAGACCGCTCTCCAGCAGCACATTGATATCGTAGTCGACATCAAAGACGCGCATCACCTGGCCGTCCAGTTCTTCGGTGTCCAGCTTGGTGATAGAAGTGACCGTCTCTTCGTTCATAGGATAGGAGAGACCGTAAGTTTGCTGCAACATCTGCGCGTTGATGCTGGCGAAGATTGGAGAAGCCGCGCCGTCTTCGTTGACATTCACCCAGCCCTCCGGGGCAATCGTCGCGAATAAGCCTGTCGCATTATCGACACGGCCATACAGCACGCCATCAACGATGACCAGATCGAGTGTCCAGCCCATATCCTGCGCGCCCGCGCCCATATCCTGGCTGACGAGCTGTTCCAGCTTGCCTTCCATGTTGAAACCATCTTCAAGATTCTGGATGACGCTCGTGCCGCTCTGGGAAATGATGTTGCTGAGCTTGACGGTCTGTTGTCCCATCTCCATCGTGATGTTCTGGGTTATCGTCTGTTCGATAACGGAAGTGTAGGTCTCCAATTCCAGGAAAGCCTCAAATGCCGCGCCGACATCCGCGACCGCTTCTTTTTCGCCATCACTAAGACCCTGCGCGCCAACGCTGAGGGCGCCCACGAGCAGCAGTCCCACAAAAACAAACACTGCAATGCGCTTCATCTAAATGCTCCTTATCAAGCGTTGCTTGTCAGATTGATTGTAAGCGATAACCTGCCTCACAAGTTGTAAAAAAGCTATAGAATCGGCAGAATAGTACCAATAGCTTGCCGATTTTTCGCGCAACCATCTGGTGTGAAGAACACTCATGACCTTTGACCAACACAACTTCGATGTGCGCTGCGAGTGGGGCGCGGAAGGCGTGGCGCGGCTGGCGGCTGGCAGCGACGCTGTCATCGTCGTTGATGTGCTGTCGTTCTCGACTTGTGTCAGCATTGCTGCTGACCGAGGCGCATCGGTGTACCCATTTGCGGGCAGCTTGACCGAGGCGCAAGCGTTTGCCGTACAGCACCATGCACTGTTGGCGAACAAAGACCGACGCGCGCCAGGCTATACGCTCTCACCATCTTCGCTGATGGAAATCCAAGCGGGAACGCGGCTGGTGCTGCCCTCACCGAACGGCTCACGGTTATCGACCATGAGCGGATCAACGCCCACGTTCGCAGGGTGTTTACGGAATGCGCGAACGGTTGCAGAGAAAGCGCAGCGGCTCGGCAGGCGTATCAGCGTCATCCCGGCGGGCGAGCGGTGGCGGCCAGAGGATGCGCTGCGTCCGGCGCTGGAAGACTGGTTCGGCGCGGGGGCGATCATCCACCACCTGACGGGCACGAAGTCCATCGAAGCGCAGGCGGCGGAGGCGCTGTTCCTGACGTTCCGCGAGCGGTTGCACGACAGCCTGTCGCAGATCGGCTCCGGGCGCGAATTGATCGAGCAAGGCTTCAGCGACGATGTGCGACTGGCCGCAGAACTCAACGTGAGCGACATCGCACCACGCCTGATCGACGGGGTATACCGGATGAGCGAGTGATAGATATACAAGCCGCGCTATAATGGGCAGAGAACAAAGTGGAGAGATGCTACCGGACACGCTGCTTAATCCAATGGTGATTATTGAAGTGCTGTCTACTTCCACCAAGCGTTATGATCGCGGCGACAAGTTTCAACTCTATAAGCTGGTTAAGACCCTACAGGAATATATCCTGATCGACCAGGACGAACTTCACATCGCGCGCTATACTCGCCAGCCTGACCAGATCTGGCACTACACCGAGATCATCGACCGCGAGCAAGTGTTGAGCCTGCGGGCGATTGGCTGCACGCTGACTGGCGCAGATGTCTACCGCCGAGTGGAATTCGATGAGCGAGATGACGACTAACTGAAGTTACGCACACAACGCTTCTGCGAAACCCTTCACTCGTCTTCCTCCAGCGTGCTGCCGCGCTGCACGATGCTCTCGCCGAAGCGGTCACGCAGCGCGTCGAGCGTCGCTTCCAGCTTGGCCTCGCGCGGCGTGATGCCAGGTTGATCCCACAGCCCCTGCTGGAACGTCCCACCCTCGAAGCCGCTGACACCTACGCCGATCAGCCGCACAGGTCTGCCCTTCGTCCAGGTCTTTTCCAGCAGCGCCAGCGCCGCCGCGTAGATCTCGTTATCGTGCTGCGTTGGCCCCGGCAGCGTGACCTGGCGCGTGAGCGTGGTGAAATCCGACCAGCGCAGCTTGAGCTTGATGGTTGTGCCGCTCAGCCCGTCACGGCGCAGGCGGCGTCCGACACCATCGCACAGGGCGCGCAGCGTGCGGCGCAGCGTCTCGGCGTCACGTTCATCCTTGTTGAACGTGGTCTCCTTGCTGACCGATTTCGTCTCGCTTTCGGTCTCGACCGGGCGCTCATCAA
>JAEUQX010000603.1 GCA_016788625.1 Anaerolineae bacterium | reverse complement strand
TGTGAACCAGGATGTGCGGCGTGCCCAGTTCATGCAGCGCGTGGTCAATCGCCCGCTGGGTGTCGGCTGCGTCGGATAGGTCAACGCGAATGGGCAGGCAGTCCGACTGGAGTTCCTGCGCCAACTGATCGAGCGCATTGGCCTGCACATCCAGCAAGGCCAGGCGCATCCCTGCCTGGGCATAAGCGATGGCAATGGCGCGCCCCAGCCCCTGCGCCGCGCCGGTGACGACGGCGATCTTACCGCGCAGATCGCTCATGCCAGCAGCCCCCGCACAAAGGCGGAGAAGCGCTCCAGACCCGTCTCAAAATCCGGCGAGCCTTTGGTGAGCGCACCCCGGATGAAGCCTTCACCCGCACCGCCGCCAATCGTCCCCGGTTGGAAGACCAGGCGCGCTTCTTCGCGGGCGCGCGCGCAGAATTCCGCGCTGCTCAGCTTCGTCGGGCGGATGTCGATGAAGAGGTAGTATGCGCCTTGCGGTTCGCTGTAGGGCAAGGGGATAGCGTCGAGCGTTTCCATCCACAGGCGGCGGCGGCGGTCGTATTCCTTGAGGATGTCCTGGAACCAGTCGCGCGGCTGCTGCAAAACGGCCAACCCGCCGTACTGCGCCACGACATTCGCGCAGATCATCATGGCGTGGTGGAATGGCAGCATCGCCTCGATCAATGGGGCAGGCGCGGCGATGTAACCCAGGCGCATCCCCGTCAGGCCGAAGCTCTTCGAGAAGCTGTTGACCGTGATGGTGCGCTCGCGCATTCCCGGCAGCGACCCGATGCTGACATGGCGGTGCTGACCAAACACGTAGTACTCGTAAATCTCGTCGGAGATGACCAACAGATCACGTTCCTGCGCCAGTTGAGCGATCTCGCGCAGCGTACTTTCCGGCAGCACCGTGCCCGTCGGGTTATTGGGCGTCAGGACGATCAGGGCGCGGGTGCGCGGCGTAATTGCGGCGGCCAGATCAGCCACATTGACGGTGAAATTGGTCTCGCGCGTGGTATTCACAGGCACGAGCGTTGCGCCCAGGATGCGCGAATCGCGGGTGTACTCATCGTAGTGCGGCGCGGGCGTGACGACCTCATCACCAGCGTTGCACAGCGCCATCAGCACACTCATCAGCGCTTCCTGTGCGCCAGAGGTCACCAGGATTTCGCTGTTCGGGTCGTAATTCAGGTTGTTCTCCGTGCGCAGCTTTTCGGCGATTGCGGCGCGCAGTTCCGGTATACCCGTCCAGGCGGTGTACTGCACCTTGTTCTCGCGCAGCGCCTGCTGCATGGCTTCGCTCACAAACGCAGGTGGCACAAAATCAGGCGTCCCGCTGCCCAGGTTGATCAGGCCAGGAATGGGAACAGAGGTCTGCTTGCCCAGCGAACCGTGCAGGGCGTGTGCCCGCGATGAAAGATACTTTGAGTAGTCCATAATCCTACCTGATTGGCTTTAGCTGATAGCTGTTGTTGGTACGTCCGTGCGTAACTCTAAACATGAGACAATCCGATTAGTTCAGCGTAATCCAACGCCGTTCACTGGCTGATAACCGGACGGCATCCATCACCTGCTGGCATTTCAGGCCATCGGCAAAGGTGGCGCAGGTTTGCGTGGCGCGGTCTTCTCGAATGGCGCTCATGATCTCCTGCATCATAGCGACGACCGAGACATTCCAGATGCCCTTACCAACGCCGGGCAGGCTGGCGTTCGGGTCGGCCTCGCTCATATCCTGGAAATCCTCGCCCACGCGGGCGACCAGCAGCTTTTCGTCGGCATCAAAGAGCTTAATCGTGCCTTCGCTGCCGAAGATCATGTTCTGGTTGCCGATGTTGTGGCGCGCCGCGCCGCTGAGGAAAACCGAGGCCAATGCGCCGCTGGTCATCTCCAGGGTGAAGCTGACCTGATCGTCAGCCGTCGCCGTCCAGGCAGTGCCCGTCTCTTTGTCCAGCCTATCGGGCACCAGCGTGGCAATCTGGCCGCTGACCGCGCCGACCTCGCCGAGCCAGTAGCGCAGCAGGTCGATCTGATGCGAACCATTCGCGCCCAAGCGCCCGCCGCCCATCTCCGCCAGCGACCACCAATCCCCCGCCGGGCGCGAACGTGGATCGCCCCAGGTGGCGGAGATATTGCTGATGTTGACGTGGCGCACCTGCCCGATAGCGCCGGAAGCGATCAGGTCGCGGATTTTGCGGCGGTTGGGGTTGAAGCGCAGCTCGTGGCCGATGACATGAACGCGTTTATGTGCTTCGGCCACCGCCAGCATCTGGCGCGATTCGTCGGCAGACATCGCCATCGGCTTCTCGCACAGGACATGCGCGCCCGCCTGCAAGGCCGCCAGCGTCATCGGTGCGTGGTGCACGGTCGGCGTGGCGATGCCTACGAAGTCAACGGCGTGCTTGTCCAGCATCACGCGCCAATCATCGTAAGCGTGTTCGACGCCGAAGTGGTCAGCCGTTGCGCGCGCGCTGTCCAGCCGAGCGCTGCTGACGGCAACAATCTCCACATCGGGGATTACCTTGAGCGCGGGCAGATAGGCGGCGCGGGCAAAGCTGGCCCCGATAACTGCTGCTTTGATCGTCATAGAGAAACATCCCTTCCTGTATCCATTCACCTGTTCATGAAACTCACCGTCGGCGGATACCACATTGTCGTGTTACTACTACAGCCTGGCGGAAGTGTGCCAGCAGTTGACCCCTCCCCCTGGCTCCTCCCCATTTCGCCTCGCTCATGGAGAGGGGAGTGAATACAACTGGGGTCTAATTGCGCTGCAGTGTACTAACCAATGGTGCGAAATACAGGTTCTAAATGGGCATTGGTGGGGCTGTAGGGACGGGATATATCCCATCCCTACGAAAATCCCCCGCTCAATTTGGAACTTGCACCATTGGTTACTGCGATGACTCCGCCGTGCAGGGACGCTCACCGGAGCATCCGAGCAGGGTCAACTCATGGATAGGCGAACAATCCCTTCTTCCTGTGAGCTTCACCACAGGCCGCGTTCTTTCAAGACCTGACCAACGGCATCCAGACCGCTCAGCTCGGCTTCCGAATAATTGCGCGAGATCAGTACCCCGCTCGCGCCGCCATCGAAGCCTGCGCGCGTGGCCGCAGCGATTTCGTCGGGCGTGATGGCCTTGCTCTTGCCACCATCGCCCACGCCCACGCCGATGCCGGGGTAGACCTTGCAGCGTCCGCCCGTATCCGCGATGAGATTCTCCGTCCACTTCTTGACGTATTCCGGCTTGAAGCCCGCCATGGCCGCTTCTGAACGCGGCGCGATGAATTCG
>JAEUQX010000543.1 GCA_016788625.1 Anaerolineae bacterium | reverse complement strand
TGGATGCCGACCTTGATGTAGTCGCGCCAGTCCGACGCAGGGGGAATATCGTCCCAATCAATCCACAAATCACCTTTATCGAGCTTGAGGCGCTCGACCAGCTTCTGAACGAACACCTTGTCACGGCGAGAATAAGAGATGAATGCGTCGCTCATTGTGCGCCTCCAGTGAATATTGCAAAGTGTATTGTACGAATTTTGATAGTGATTGCAACCAGCGCGGCGCTGTGAATCAAAAGACCGTACCCCTTGCGGCTGTACGGCCTGGAATGCTTACACCCGTGCGCTAAGATTGTTTCATCGCGTTTTCCGCCAACTGCTTGCGCAGGGTACCCTCGAAAACCTTCACGCCGTCGCGCAGGTCGCGCACCAAACGTGTCGTCCAGATCACCCCAAGCGCCGTGATAAGCACTGCGAGACCCAAAGCAGCGAGTTTTGCGCCTTCCGGTCCTAGTGCGCCGACCAGCCCGCCACCTTCCCCACCATCCGACCGGGCGAAGATTTCCCCCGTCAGGGACATATACGCCATCAGCAGGCCGATGATGACCACGACGACTGCCTTCATCAGGTTCAGACTGCGCGCCGAACGATAGCGAGCGACTTCGTTACGGATGAAGCGTTCCGGGTCACTCATTGGGAATAGCCTCCCTCACTGGGTGTCGAGGAAATCTCAGGCACAATCACAACGTAGGTTTTCCCCTCGCTATCAGGGCCAATATTAAACTGAATCTCGCCTGTAGTGAGGACATACACCGACACAGAGTCGCCACACTGCTTCAAAAACATATTCACGCTGGCGGCAACAGCGGGCAGGTCATCCCGAGCAATGCGACAGGCAAATATCCCCTGGCTGTCAGGCAACACCGTATAGACATCGAAAGCAGGTTGGCCAGTCGCATCGGTTGCCGGATAGATGACCGCGATGAGGTCGCCGTTTTGCCAGTTCAGGCGCTCGTCGGGCGGGGTTGGCGGTTTGTCAACCACTGGAGCTGCTTTGAGCGGGCTGCCAACACAGGTGACACTATAGTACATATAGTAGCCAGCTAATCGGATGCGGATCGAAGCAATGTCCCCGCGTGATACCACGTAGTCAAACCGCTCACGCGGATAGCCGAGGAAAAACGGATACTGAGCTACTATCGTGCCAGCAGGGACCTCAATGGTCATTCCAGCCTCGAAGCCCCCAACGCGGAACCTGAGCGTTTCGCCAATGTCAAACGGAGTAGCAAATGTCCAATTGGCGACAAACGTCCTTGGCGTATTTTGAATGTAGCCAAGTCCCCCCGACCAGCCATTGACTGCTTCACAGGCGGCAGAACGGGCAGAGGCTCTTGCAGGAACAACAGCCATGAAGACCAACAGAACGCCCAATGAAATCAATCTGATCGTTTGCTTCATGGCTGCTGCCCCTTTATGCACACTGAGTTTGTAGCCCTAGTACACACGCTCCTTAGGCGCAAAGGCCGGGTCTTTCTCCGCCAGCGACATGTCCACCTTCTTCTTGGTGTTCAGTTCAAGCGGGGGATTGGCATTTTCATACGGGTCGTCCGACTTGCGGTAGCACAGCGTATGCACCAGCCAGTTCACGTCGTCGCGGTTCTTGTAGTCCTCGCGGCTGTGCGCGCCACGGCTCTCGGTGCGGTTCAGCGCACTCAAGGCGGTGGACTCGGCCAGGTCGATCAGGCAGCCCAATTCCCAAGCTTCCAGCACGTCGGTGTTAAACTTGTGCCCCTGGTCGTCAATCGTCAGGTCGGTGCGGAAGCGCTGGCGCAGTTCCCGCGTGGCTTCCAGCCCGGCGGACAGTGCCTTCTCTTCGCGGAACACGCCGACGTTATCCATCATCACGCGCTGAAGTTCCTTGCGCAGTTCGTAGGGGCGCGTCTTGCCCTTGCCCGTGCGAATGCGCTTGAACTCGGCCTCACTCGCGGCGGTCGGGTTCGGCGGCAGCGGGATAAAGCTGGCCTGCTTGACGTATTCCGCGATCTTAATGCCACCGCGCCGTCCGAAGACGATCAGGTCTACGAGCGAGTTCGTGCCCAGTCGGTTCGCACCGTGACAGCTTACGCAGGCCACCTCGCCCGCCGCGTACATACCCGGCAGAACCGTCCAGTTTTCGTCAATCACCACTTCAGCATCGACATTGGTGGGGATGCCGCCCATCGCGTAGTGTGCAGTCGGCTGAATCGGCATCGGCTCGGTCAGTGGATCGACGCCCGCATAAGTACGGCATACATCGAGCGTCTCGGCCAGCGCGCGCGCAATCTGGGCTTCATCCACACGGCGCGTCTCGCCCGCCTCGGCCAGATAACGATTGACAGTTGCGGGGCGGACGTCCAGATGGACATAATCCTTACCGCCGATACCATTGCCCGCGCGTACTTCCAGGTAGATCGAACGGCTGACCACATCGCGTGAGGCCAGGTCTTTGATCTTCGGCGCGTACTTCTCCATGAAGCGCTCGCCGTGACGGTTGAGCAGGATGCCGCCCTCGCCGCGAATGCCTTCAGTCAGCAGCACACCCAGGCCGTACAGCCCGGTGGGATGGAACTGGTAGAATTCCATGTCCTGCATCGGAATGCCGCGCCGATAGACCGCCGCCGCGCCGTCGCCCGTTAGCGTATGGGCGTTGCTGGTCACGCGCCAGACGCGCCCCCACCCGCCCGTTGCGAACAGCGTAGCCTTACCGTGAAACACATGCATCTCGCCCGTGCCCAACTGCACCGCGACGCAGCCGACGCAGTGCCCCTGGTTGAGCAGCACATCGACAACGTGGAATTCGTCGAAGAACTTGACCTCGTTCTTGATGCACTGTTGGTACAGTGTCTGCAAAATCATGTGTCCGGTGCGGTCAGCCGCATGGCAGGCACGGCGAACAGGCTTCTCGCCAAAATTGCTCGTATGTCCACCAAAGCGCCGCTGGCTGATGCGCCCTTCCGGCGTGCGGTCGAACGGCAGCCCCATGTGCTCCAGTTCGATCACGGCGTCTACCGCATTCTCGGCCAGGATCAGCGCCGCGTTCTGGTCGGCCAGATAGTCGCCGCCTTTGACCGTATCATAGGCGTGCCAGATCGGTTTATCTTCTTCCAGGTTGCCCAGCGCCGCGCCAATGCCGCCCAGCGCCGCGCCGGTGTGACTGCGAGTAGGGTACAGCTTGCTGACGACGGCGACCTTCGCCCCGCCCTTGCTGGCATACAGGGCAGCCATCAGCCCCGCGCCACCCGCCCCAACGATGATGGCATCAAATTGATGCGTCTGCATTCAGGTGACTCCTCAGATTAAGAAACATTTTGCCGTCAACTATAACGCTTTGCACGGCTCAGTACCATTCGTGTGGTCATTCCATTCAGGGTCACTACCACTTTCAGACCTTCTCCCCCCGAATACGGAAGGAAGGTGCCATTGGTGACCTCAACACGAATGGAGCGCGTAACATCCGTTACTTGTGCAGATTCTCCATCGCTTCGGTTGCCAACTTAATCGCTGTCTCGTCAATCGTGCCGATCAACGCGCCCGTGCCCAGCACAAGCAGCACCACCGCGCCAATCACGCACACGTACATCATACCCCGGCGCAGCAGCGGGCTGAACGCGGTGTAGTCCGTCAGCACCAATCGCAGACCATTGAAGCCGTGTACCGTGACCAGCGCCAGCAGAGCAAAATCGTAGAGTCGCCAGACTGCCAGCGGGCCAATCAACAAGTTCCAACGCTCGGCCACGAACTCGACCGCCGTGCCCGTGTCATTGAGCGCCTGCGTGCCGACGACAGTAAAGTTCTGCGCAGTAATGTCAAAGACACCCTGGACAACATGCATCATCGCCAGATGACCGAAGACCAGCGGCAGGATCAGCACGCCGCTGAGGCGCATGTATGACCACCAGAAACGCTCAAGACGGCTGCCCTGCGCTTTAGCCTTTTTATCCTTCGGCTTGGCCGGGGCAATCAACCCGACAACACCGGAGAACAGCACGCCCGCGACCAGCGCAGCAGCGATGCCAACGGCGAACGGAAGCTGTGATTCGATTACGAAGCTGAATGGCAGAATTTGACGTTCCGGGTCCTGATAGAACTTAAGGACATGGCCGAACATCAGTAAGAACACGGGGATGAGCGTCACAACAGTCGCGCCCAGCACCCACCAGGCCGCTTTCTGCTGATGTCGCCACCAGACGGGCTTGAAGTCCATCACGGCGATGCGGATACCGTTGAAGGCGTGGTAGACCACACAGGCCACCAACCCAAATTCACCGATGGTGAAAAGCGGCGTCTGATACACTGCGATAGCCTTCACATACAGGTCGGGGTAAAACACCGACCAGGACGTATCGATCACATGCAGTGTCAGGAACAGCACCACGCCCAGGCCGCTGATGCGATGCAGCACCCAGCTCCACTGGCCGATTGCGCCTTTATAGCGCAGTGTTTCGGTGAGGGTAAGAACGAGGGATGTCAAAATTTTCCTCCTGCGAACCAACAAAGTGGGGAAAGCGATGACCGATTTCAATCGCACGGGGTTACGCGGATATTTCCGATTATAACACCGCCAATGCGCCCTGCCACCTGAGTGGTCGCGTGTCGGTGACATGCATATCAGGGCGAGGTCATCGCGTGCACAAACACATGCCAAAGGGGATCTGCACCCCTGGCACTACCAACCTTTGATGCGGCTCACTGCACGAAGGCCGGGTCGGGGGTCTCGCCATTAGCCGCCACCAGCGTATTGACCAACCGTCCAATCGGCAGCAGACACGAGTCGGACGAACTACCGTGCAAGCGCCACTCCACGGCCGTATAGGTCGCCATGCCCAACATCAGCCGCCCCACCGGATTCGCGCCGATTGCCAGCAGGATATCGGGTGGTATCGTCGTCGGCGCCAACAGCCAGTCAATATGCTGCTGCATTTGCCCCCGGCGTTGGTCGCCAAAATCCGGGCAGGCATCCAGCAGCGTCTGGATTTCGCGCACTGTTTCCTGTTGATCGGCAGGCAGCGCCAGCTCGGCGGCATTCTGCACATTAGCGCGCACCGTCGGATCGAGCGGCAGAACCTGTGCCGGAGTGGTCGTTACAGGCGCGGTGCCCGTGCGGCTGCTGGACGAAAGCACCACGACCGCCAGCGTAACGACGAAGAAAAGGAGGCTGGCAAAGAAACGTTGACGGTCGCTCAGCTTCATGGTGACGAACGCAGCGAGAGCAGGTACTGGTACAGATTGCGTCCACCGCTGTCGCTCAGGCGGTTGGTCGAATACTGGTGATCAGACCCCAGTTCGCCGCCAGAGCGCATGAAAGCGATGAATTCTTCTTCTGTCCCCGCATAGATGCCCATCGCCGAGCCTTCATCCGTACCCTCGCCGTTCGCGCCGTGACACTCGCCACACTCCAGCGCTTCGTAGCGGCCGCGTCCACGCTCGACTGCCTCGGTATCCAGCGCGCCGCTCGCGTTCGCAGCAGCAGTGGCCGCCGCCGCCGTCGCAATCGAAGGCGCTGCGGTTGGCTCTACGAACTCGTAGGTCGGTATCGTGGTTGAAGTCGGAATAGCGGTCGGCGTTTGCGCCGCGCCGCCACAGCCTGCCAGGAACAGCCCAAACATCAGCAGCAAAACAGCCCATTTTTGCATAATATCAATCCATTAATTTGACCGATTCGGGTCGAGTGCCTCTTGTAACCCGTCGCCCACGAACGAGAAACCCAGCATGGTCAGCGCCACCAGCAGCGTCGGGAACAACGCCAGATGGTAATACACGCGGATGGTATTGCCAATGCCTGACCCCACCATCTTACCCCAACTCGCCGTCGGTTCGGTGATGCCGATTCCCAGGAAACTCAAACCCGCTTCCGCGAAGATCGCCAGCGGCACGGCGAAAGTAAAAGCGATGAGCAGCGGCGAGAGCGCGTTGGGCAGGATGTGAACCAACACGATCTGCATGTCGGTCGCGCCCAGGGCACGAGCAGCGGTGACGAATTCTTTCTCGCGATAGGTGAGGAACTGCGCCCGCGTCAGCCGCAGCGACTCAATCCAACCGGTGATCGCCAGCACAAAAATGACATTGCCCACGCCCGCGCCCACCACACTGAGCAGAAACAACGAAAAGAGCAGCGGCGGAATGGCTGTCGCCACATCAACAACGCGCTGAATGGTGAAGTCCACCCAACCGCCGCGATAGCCAGAGAGCATCCCCAACGGCATCCCGATGCTGAAGGCGATCAGCGGTACAAACAGCCCGACGGTGAGCGATGTACGCGCGCCATGGATCAGGCGCGAGAGGTAATCGCGACTGGAACTGTCCAACCCCAGCGGGTGCGCGTTATCGACAAACGGCAGCATGTTGGCGCGTTTGGTGAAGAACACGCGGTCGTAGGGATAAGGCGCGAGCAGATCGGCCAATATCCCGACCAGGAGAAAGGCCGTCAGGATGAGCAGACCGAACATTGCCAGACGGTTGCGCCGGAAGCGCCGTATCGCGTCGCCCAACAGCGTGCGCCGGACGATCTGTTTCGTGGGTGGGGAGAGGCGCGGAGCAGCGACGGAAGCGTTGGTTTCCACGATCTAGCCCTTCCCGAACAACCGCACGCGCGGGTCGATCAGCGTGTAGAGAATATCGGTAATCAGGTAGGTCAAGCCCCAGAAGAAAGCCACCAACAGCACCAGCCCCATGACCATCGGATAGTCGCGGTTGAAGATGCTCGTCACGAAGAATTTCCCCAGCCCTGGAATGCC
>JAEUQX010000524.1 GCA_016788625.1 Anaerolineae bacterium | reverse complement strand
CTGGGGAGAACGCCAGAAGGCCAACCGCCTGAGCACCATCCCGGCCATCTACCACCAGCTCGAACGCACGCATCGCACAGCCGCGTGGCATCTGCATGGCGACGCCGACCCGCGTCATGATCACCACATCGTGCACCGCTTTTGGGACTCTGATCTGGCGAAATGGCTGGAAGCCGCAGCCTACAGCCTGAGCAGCCACCCCGATGCCGAACTGGAACGCATCGCGGACAGCGTGATCGCCCATATCCAGGCCGGGCAGCTCCCCGACGGCTACCTCAACAGCTACTTCACGGTGATTGAGCCTGACCAGAAATGGCGCAACCTGCGCGACTGGCACGAGCTGTACAACGCCGGGCATCTGATGGAAGCGGCCAGCGCGTACCACCAGGCCACCGGCAAACCCGCCCTGCTGGATACGCTCGTCCGCTACGCCGATCATATCAACGAGCGCTTTGGCCCGGCCGAGCAGCAGCGGCACGGCTACTGCGGTCATCCAGAGATTGAACTCGGCCTGGTTTCGCTGTATCGCACAACCGGGGAGCGGCGCTATCTGAATCTGGCGAAATACTTCGTCGATGAACGCGGACAACAGCCACACTACTTCGACATCGAGGCGGCTGAACGGGGGGACGACCCGGCGCAGTTTTGGGCTAAAACCTACCACTACTGCCAGGCTCACGCGCCGCTGCGTGAACAGAAGACCGCCACCGGACACGCCGTTCGCGCGGCCTACCTGTACGCGGGCGCAGCGCAGATCGCCGCCGAAACGGGCGATTGGACGCTGCGGGATACCTGCCGCGCTCTGTGGGATGATCTCACCAGCAAGCAGATGTACGTCACAGGCGGGCTTGGGCCAGCCCACGCCAATGAGGGCTTCACATTCGGCTATGACCTGCCGAACGAAAGCGCCTATGCCGAAACGTGCGCCTCTATCGCGCTGGTCTTTTGGGCGAAGAGCATGTTCGATATTGACCCGGACAGCCGTTACACGGATGTGATGGAACGCGCGCTGTATAACGGCATCATGGCGGGCGTATCCTACGAAGGCAGCACGTTTTTCTACGCCAACCCGCTGGCCTCCTATCCCTACGTCAACCCCTACGAACACTTCAGCGGCATCACGTCAGCACGCTACTATCGCCGGGCCGAGTGGTTCGGCTGTCCATGCTGCCCGCCGAATCTGGCGCGCATCGTTGCCAACCTGGGTACGTATTTCGCCTCACACACCGCCGACACCGTGTATATCCACCTCTACAACCACAGCCATATGCGCGTGCCGCTGGCCACCGGGACGGTGCAGATCGACCAGCAGACGAACTATCCCTGGTCAGGCGATATTCAGTTGACAGTGCGCGCGGAACAGCCCGTACCGTTCCAGATGGCGCTGCGCATTCCGGGCTGGTGCCACGACTTCAGCGTGCGCGTCAACGGCAAGACGACCGCCGCCAACGTGCAAGGTGGCTATGCGTACATCAACCGCACCTGGACTCCCGGCGACACGGTTGAACTCGCGCTCGCTATGCCCGTCGAACGCATCGCCGCGCATCCGCAGGTGCGGCATGACGCGGGCTGCATCGCTCTTCAGCGCGGGCCGGTTGTGTACTGTCTGGAAGAAGTCGATAACGGGGCTGAGCTGGCGAACCTGATCATTCCCCGCGAGGCAAAACTGGTTGGCGAGGTGGACTCCGGCCTGTTCGGCGGGGTCGGCGTCATCCGGGGTGATGCCGTTCGCAGCGTGCCCGCAGCGTGGGCAGGCGGTCTGTATCAGCCGCAGAGCAAACTGCAATACAGCGATCAGCCCGTTTCGCTGAAGGCCATCCCTTACAGCCTGTGGGCCAACCGCGAACCGGGCGAGATGCGCGTTTGGATGCGTGAATGAACAGCGACCTCCCCCATGCAGCCACATGAGGGAAGTCACTGCCGTGACGCCCAGGCTTACGGGCCGCAGGTGACCGGGATGTTGGTGTCTCCGGTCGGGCGCGGTTCCAGCAGCACAGGCACCTCGAAAGTCTGGTCGCCGCGCACGATCAGCAGGTTGATCGTCTGCCCCGGCGCGGTGTTGACCACCAGATACGACATCAACTCGTCCATGCTGTTGATGTAGTCACCGTCAATTGCCACGATGATGTCGCCGCCCGCGCATACATCGGCCTGACGCACGCTGCGGACGATGTTGCCGCCCTGCAAACCCGCTTTCGACGCGGGCGAATTGGGCGCGATGGTATCGATCAGCACGCCGGCGTTGACGGGTAGGCCGAGCGGTTCGGCCAGCGCCGCCACGCCCAGGCCATCTTCCGCCGAGAGGCTGGTGATGCCCAACCAGGCGTACTCGACGCGACCTTTCTCGATCAGTTCCGGCACGACACGCAGCACGGTGCTGACGGGCACGGCGAACCCAACGCCCTCGAAGATGCCGCTCTCGGTGCGGATAGCCGTGTTGACGCCGATCACCTCGCCTCGCGAGTTGAGCAGCGGGCCGCCAGAGTTGCCGGGGTTGATGTCCGTATCAACCTGGATGATCGAGGGATTCTGGAAGCCGGGCGTGACATCGTTGCTGATCATCTCCGCCGAGGGAAGCTGCCGCCCCAACCCGCTGACGATGCCAACTGTCATTGAGCTGGCGAGGCCGAACGGATTGCCGATGGCGATGGCGCGCTGCCCGACGCGGATGTCGTCGGCATTGGCGAACGAGACCGGGTTCAGGCGCGCAGCATCGACATTCACCTTGATCACCGCCAGATCGCTGAACAGATCAAGGCCGATGCTCTCCGCACGAGCAACATAACCATCATTAAAGGTCACCGAGATTTCCGTCGCGTCGTTGATGACGTGCGCGTTGGTGATGATGTAGCCGTTCAGGTCGTAGACGAAGCCCGAACCGCGCGCTTCATCGCCCAGGCCGGGGTGCGGCGTCTCCACCACCACCTCGATGTTGACGACCGAGGGCGCGAGCCGCTCGTAGATGTTGGTCAGCAGCAGGTATTCCGCGTCCGCCGCGCTGATGATGCTGTCCGGCACGGGGGTCGGTTCGCCGCCCGTCTGAACTGCCTCGTCCGGGCGAAAGGCGGCGTTCATCGGCAGGCCGGCCACCGGGGTGCTGGCCGATGCCTGCGGCGGCGGGGCGCTGCGCCCGGCACAGCCTGTCGCGGCGATGAATAAGACAACTACCAGTACAATCACGCGCATCGTGTTCTGCATCCCATTTCCCAATCTGCTATTCCTAGGTTGTTACAGCACCATCTCTGCGACAGCGCGCAGCGTCTCCACATCGTACACCTGCAAGTTGAGCGTCGTCACCGGACTTTCGCGCCAGAGCTGCAAGCGGTCGCGGATGCGCTCTTTCGTTCCGCACAGCGCCACATCATCAACCAGCGCGTCCGGCACGGCGGCGATGGCATCCGCTTTGTTACCCGCCAGATACAACTCCTGGATGCGGTCAGCCGCTTCCTGATAACCGTAGCGGCAGGCCAGATCGTAGTAGAAGTTCTTGCCGCGCGCGCCCATGCCGCCAATGTACAGTGCCAGCGCGGGTTTGCAGGCGTTCCAGCACGACTCCAGGTTGTCACCCAGCATCACCGCCACCGAGGGCGCGATGTCGAACTGCGCCAGCGCTTTGCCACCGCCCGCCGCCGCGAAGCCCGCCTCGATCTGTTCCTTGTAGACCGCGTCGTAGTGACGTGGCGAGAAGAAGATCGGCAGCCAACCGTCGGCGATTTCCGCGCAAAGCTGCACATTCTTTGGGCCGATAGCCGCCAGATAGATCGGAATATCGGCACGCCCGTGCAGGATGCTCTTGAGCGGCTTACCCAGCCCGGTCGCGTCCGCCCCGGCGTAGGGAATCTGATAGTATTCGCCTGTGTGCACCAGCGGCTTCTCGCGCTTGAGGATGGCGCGCACGATGCCGACGTATTCGCGCGTCCGGGCGAGCGGCTTGCCATACGGCTGCCCGTGCCACCCCTCGACCACCTGCGGGCCAGACAGCCCCAGGCCGAGCAGGAAGCGACCGCCGGAAAGCTGGTCGAGCGTCATGGCGGTCATGGCGGTGTTGGCCGGAGTACGCGCGGGCATCTGCATGATCGCCGTGCCCAGGTGGATGCGCTGCGTCAGCGCGCCCATCCAGGCCAGCGGCGTCACGGCATCCGAACCATAGGCCTCCGCCGTCCACAGCGCGTAGAAGCCCAGACGGTCGGCCTCCTGTACGATGTCCAGCGGCAGTTCGATCTTCGCGCCGGAATAGCCGGCCATGATGCCCAAACGCATAAAGCCCTCTTTTCGATGAACCCATTTTCACCATTGTACTGCCTTCTATGAGCAGCGTACATGAGCGCCGCTAGAGAAGGAATGCAATTTAGTGATGAGGAACGCGTAATGGGTGATGAGATAATTTCGCTGCGCAGGCGTAATCCGTTGAGGTGTACGTGCTGAGTCAGGAGTGCTGTGAGCGCTTCGATTCATCCGCGTTGGGCAAGCCCGTCGGACGCAAAGGTGTGTTTGGCCAGGAACTCACCCTCGCACGCTGCCGAGGTAGGTTGCTTCGGCCACTTTGTCCAGCCTGCCACCATCCAGCCGCACTTTCCAGGTGCCATCGCGCTGGCGGCTGGTGAAGATCACCGCACTGTTGTCTTCGGTCCAGGCCAGCGGCTCGACGAATGTCGTGATTGGTTCGGTCAGCGGCGTCTGCGTCATCGTCGTCAGGTCAACCAGCATGAACACCGTGCGAACCGATTGGCTCGGCCTGCCAAAATCCGTGATCTGCGCCAGGGCATAGACCGCCAACCGGCCATCCGGGGCGATCACGATGTCGCCTGCCTGTGTGAAGTCGCGGATGGGCTGCGCGGGGATCACCTGACTGATCTCTGCTCCCAGATTGTAGACGTGCAGATCGAAGCCATCCAGCGTCGATGACACCTTCAGGCGCAGCAGCAGCCCATTGCCAAAGCCCGCACCGCAAAAACAGCTCGGTTCGTCCGGCAGGTATTCCCACGCCGCCGCTGCGGTATCCAGCACGATCAGTCCCGCGTACTGTGGAAAGGGCGTGAAGTCACCAATGCCGTCCGGCTGGAAGTCCATGTAAAGCTGTGTGTGATCGGGGCTGAAGGCGACCGGCAGCGCGCGTATCCCGCTGCGGGGGCCGTCTACCAGTACCTGACGCGGGTTGGTGCCATCGCGGTTGGCGACGGTGGTGATCGTCATCAGGCTGTCGCCTACGCCTTCGGTCAGCGTCCAGGCGATTACGGCGTTATCCGGGCTGATCAGCCAGTCTACGCGCTTTGTCGCCACGCCGGGCTGGATGAAGGGGTGCGGTTCGACGCTGCCATCGGGCCGCGCCAGCATCACGCGCCCTGCCGCCGTGTCGTAATACATCAGCGCGTCCACCGCTGGCGTGTAGCGCTCGCCCGCGACGAGGACGCTGGCCGTCTCGCCGCTCAGCGGGTTGATGAACGA